>CAYPIU010000013.1:0-14653 GCA_964410915.1 uncultured Synergistales bacterium
GCACTTTGCCTCTTTTCAGCTCATGTTTTCCCCAGGATGACATGAAGAACTGGAAGCGTGAGATAAAGAAGCTGACTCGTGCTCTCGGAGATGCAAGGGACGCTGATGTCCAGATAGATTTTTTAAAGAAATTCATGACGGAGCTTCCAGAAAGAAAATATCTTCCGGGGATAGAGAGACTGATACTGCGTATCGGACAGAAGAGAAATACATTTCAGAGATCTGTTGAAAAGGCTATCGACAGTTTTATTTCAGGGGATATTGAAACTTCAGTTATCTCAAGAATACGGGAGATAATGGGGAAGGTCAGGCTGCAGAACACACCAGGGCGATCTCCTCTTCTTTTTGTAACTGCAAGGGAACAGATCAGGGATAAAGTTGCAGATGTCCTGAGTTTTGACGTATTTATCCGTAATCCTTCCAACGTGGAACAACTTCATGAACTGAGAAAATCAAACAAAAAACTGCGTTACACCCTGGAGATCTTTGATCCTGCCTATGATGGAGAACTTAAAGACTATATTAACAGCGTTAAAACAATACATACCCTGCTCGGAGAGATCCATGACTGTGATGTATGGATATCCTTTCTTCCCGATTTTATTGAATCCGAAAAGGAATTGACAGTGAATTATTTTGGGCATAGCAGACCCCTGGGCCGGATAAAGAAAGGTGTAATCTTCCTTCTTGAAAACAGACAGACCGAAAGGAAACGACTTTTTAAGGAATTTCTTACTACATGGGATAAACTTGCTGAGGATCATTTCTGGGAAAATATGCAGGAGGCCCTTCTAAAGGAAAAAAATGAATGAAAAAAGATCTCTTATCTGCAGCATCGAGGAGATGTTTTATTGAAGATAGCCATTATAGGGGATATTCACGCAAATCTGCCAGCCCTTGAGGCCGTAGCAAAGGATGCCCGCTCAAGAGGAGCAGATATCTTCATTAACACCGGAGATTATTCAGGGTATGGACCCTTCCCGGATGAAACCATAGAAATGGCAAAAGATCTGGAGATAGCTTCTGTACGTGGAAATTATGACAACAAGGTACTCAGGGTCTATAAAAAGCTGGCAAAATGGGAAAAAACAAAGCGTATGGAAAAATGGCAGGCCTTCAAATGGGCATACGATAATCTTTCCATGAAGAACAGGCTCTACCTGGCTTCTCTGCCGGAAATATGCCGTTTCGAGATATCAGGCAAAAAGTTTCTGCTGACCCACGGAAGCCCGGCAAGGATAAGCGAACACATCAGTGCTGAGACTCCGGAAGAACGGCTCCAGGAAATAGCCGATAATTCCTGTTCTGACTTTGTGATAACAGGACACTCTCACAGCCCCTTTGACAGGGAGATATCAAATACCAGGTTCATAAACCCGGGAAGTGTCGGCAGACCTGATGATGGAGACCCCCGAGGATCCTATGCCCTCCTTGATATCCGGTACGGCACCTTTGATCTCAGTCATTACAGGATAGATTACGATATCAAGGCCACTGTATCAGCAATTCGGGAAAAAGGACTTCCCGGACAATTCTGTGTTATGTTCATGAAGGGACTGAAACTTGATGATGCCGATCCTCAGAAACAAAAGGATGAACCTGACCCTCATGCCGGGGAGGAAAGATCAGATCCGCGTAAAGACCACAGGATCATGACTATTCAGAAAGCCATGGAACAAATGGGGACAACTGCCCCTCTTCACGCTCATCATTGCCGGCATGTGGCAGGTATAAGCCTTCAGCTTTTTGATCAGCTTCTTTTTCTTCATAGACTCGGTGATCAGGCCAGGCACATTCTTGAATGTGCCGCTCATCTTCATGATATTGGATGGATCTACGGGCCAAAAGGTCACCATAAGACATCTCTTTCAATGATACACAAAATGCAGGATATCTTCCCTGATCCGCGAGAGAGAAATCTCGTAGCTTCAGTAGCAAGATATCATCGCAGATCTTTCCCAGGTAAACATCACAAACACTATGGAATGCTGGCGGAAAGTGACAGGAAAATGGTGGACATGCTTTCTGCTATCCTTCGTGTAGCTGATGCCCTTGACTGGGATCATGTGGATAACGTCAGAAAAGTTCTTTGTGAAACAAAGGGCTCCGATATTACAATAAGCTGTTTTTCAGATTCTCCATCAACAGAGGAAAAGGAAAAGATCTATAATAAAAGCACACTTTTTGAGAAGGTCTTCAAGAGAAAGGTTGGTGTCAAATGGTACCAGGCATGACAGACCATTCAGGACACGTCGTAGGCCTGATAGATGTGGGGACTAACTCCGCCAGACTAATGGTGGTAAGGCTCAACCCTAACAGGTCTTATACCATTCTTAACCAGTACAAGGTCATGGTAAGACTTGGAGATGGCGAATTCTCAACAGGAAAACTTCAAAGTGATGCCATTGACAGGACAATCCTTGTTCTGAAGAGATTTGTTGAAATGGCATCCAATCTTGGAGCTGATGATTTCTGGGCAGTTTCTACATCAGCTACCAGGGACGCCGAAAACAGGCAGTGTTTTATCGACAGGGTCAAAAGGGAAGTTAAACTTGACCTTAAGATAATAACAGGCCTGGAAGAAGCTCGCCTGATATATCTGGGGGTTTCAAGCGGCGTACATCTGATGGATAAGCATGCCCTGTTTATCGATATTGGAGGAGGCAGTACAGAGATAATAACCGGCAATCAGATGGAATTTTTCTACCTTGATTCAATTCGGCTTGGTGCTATCCGCCTCAAGAACATGTTTTTTCTCGAGGACGACGAGGGTATTGTAACGGATGAGAATTATGCCCTGATCAGACAATATGTCAAAAATCATTCTCTCAGGAGCATCCAGAGGATCCGGGAAACAGAACTTGATATCAGCTTCGGAAGCTCCGGAACTATTGAAACCTTATATGACATCTACCAGAAGAATTACGCCAGCGACAAGGAAACAGAAAAGGAAGATGAGATCCTGGAACTTGGGCATGTTAAAAAAGTTTTATCCGCTCTGCGCAAGATGGATCTGAATGAAAGGGAAAAGGTAAATGGAATGAACCCCCGCAGAGCAGACATAATTATTCCCGGTGGAGCTATCCTTCAAACACTTATGGAAGAAGCAGAGATCGGGGAGATATACATAAGCAGGAGAAGTCTGAAAAACGGCCTCCTTCATGACTACCTGATAAGAGGAAGATACGGCTACCTGAAATCCGAGGCTTATCTTTCCGTTAGAGAACAAAGCGTCCTTCAGCTTGGACGCTCCTGCGGTTTTAACGAAACCCACTCAAGGCATGTCGCAACTCTTTCAGTACAGCTTTTTGATACGGCCAGAAAGGCAAAACTGCATAGACTGGGCAACAGTGAAAGAGAATTACTCTATTATGCCGCTATGCTTCATGACGTTGGGATCTTTCTTTCTTTCAGCAACCACCATTCCCACACATTTTACATAATAAACAATGCCGAGTTGCTCGGTTTCAATACTCAGGAAACAGCTATAATGGCTGCCACAGCCTATTATCACAGTAAAAAATATCCCCGGAAGAAAGACACCCAGCTCAAGATACTGGATAAAGATTCTGTGTACATCGTAAAGATACTGAGTATTTTCCTGAGCATTGCCGAGAGTCTGGACCGAAGCCATCATCAGCTCATAGAGAGCGTATCAATGAGCAGACAACAGGAAAAGCCCGTCCTGGAAGTAAAAGCACAGGAAGGACACGAAATAGAATTATGGTCCATTGAAAAACATCAGAAATATTTTAAAAAAGTCTTTGGGAAAAAGTTCAATGTTCAGGCCATAAATGCAACTGAAGAAGCTCCCGATAAAGCAGTATAGAACTCACTTTCCAATAGTTCCTTTCACATTTAAATATTGCGTCCACTTTTTCAAATTGAAAAAGTGGACCTTTTTTTTCATAAACCCCATTCTTTTTAATACCTGAAGTCAAGCACAATAGATCGTTCAACAGGATGTTTTACTTAAGTGTAATACCGAAGAAAGAAAAAACTTAATCTGGTCCTTCCCTTCGCCGATAAATAAACAGAGATAGCACTTGAAAGGAGCATTTCTATGAGTAGTGCATCAATTGAATCAGCGGGTTCCTCGGTTGTTAATAACGAAAATACCACTACCAACGCTGCTAAAAACAGTCTTCTCGACAAGGATGCCTTTTTAAAGATCCTTGTGACACAGCTTGCAAATCAGGACCCGCTGGAACCACTTGACCAGTCGGAATTTATTTCCCAAATGGCTCAGTTCACACAGGTTGAACAAACTGCAAACATGGAAGACAGGCTTGAATCCCTGGGCCAGTATATGAAGTTTTCTTCATCTTCTCTTATAAACAGTAATATCTCCTATGCTGACGAGGAAGATCTTGTCGAAAAAACAGGAACCGTCAGATCGGTTATCTTTGAAGCTGATGAAACAAAGGTGAGACTGGACAGTGGATTAGAGATATCTGCCGACAGGATCACTGGCTTATTGTAAATATTGAGAGCCGCAAAGGATGGCGGCCATGGACGCAAGAAGCATTCTGGTAATTTTTAAAGGAGGCTAAAGAACCATGCTCAGGTCTTTAATGTCAGGTGTCAGCGGCGTCAAGGGTCACCAGACCCTTCTTGATGTAGTTGGCGATAACATTTCCAATGCTAATACCACTGGATTCAAAAAATCCAGCGTTCAGTTCCAGGAACTAATGAGCCAGACAGAAGAAGCTGCAACAGCTCCGAGTAATGAAAAGGGCGGGACCAATCCTAAACAGATAGGCCTTGGAATGACAGTGGGAAGCGTTGTAGTTGATCAGACTCAGGGTAATATAAATTACACCGGCTCAAAAAGCGATATGGCCATTGAAGGAGACGGTTTTTTCGTCGTTGAAGATGGAACGAGCAAGGTATACAGCCGTGCCGGTAGTTTTATCCTTGACGGTAATGGGGATCTGATCCAGAGCAGCACAGGGTTCAGACTTCAGGGTTTTGAAATGTATGATGATCCTCTGAACCCGGGAACCAAGATAGTAGGAACGGACCTGCAGGATATCAACATACCCGTTGGACAGAAACTCCCATCAAAAGCCACAACTACAGCAGGATTTCGGTGCAATCTTGACTCAAGGTCAGAAAATGTTCTGCAGATGGGGTTAAGTTCTCAGGATCTTGTACTCGGCGGTACCATAGGAAATACTGAGTATCCAAATATTACATTCAGTGAAGGCAATACTGTTGCAGAATTCCTGACAATGACTTTTACCCAGAGTGACGGTACCTCCCAGGAGGTACATCTTGAGTTGAATAACATAAATTCAGAAACAGGATTGCCAATACTGGCAAATGGGACTCTTGATCTTGATGGTGTTGCTGGTGACGAGATAATTACTTTTGACGACACTACAGGACAGATCAAGGTCCTGGATAGTTCCGGAGCCTCAACTCTCTGGACCGGAGATATTGGTGTAGGACTTGATTATTCGGTAATCAATGATATTGGCGGAACATCCATTCCTTATCTCACCGAATTCAATGATGCGCCTGATGGCGGAAGAATATTGAATCTCTGGGGAGATGATGGATCAGGTAATATGGAACATTACTCCATAGATCTTGATTCAAATGACGACGGTTCCTTCAATATACCCTCCGGCACCCAGATAACTGTGGCTGGTAATGCTGTAGATGTACAGGCAACTCCCTCAGGAATGGGAGTTGCTCTCTCACAGAATGGTACCGTAATTAAATCTTTCGATCTTCAGACTTCAAGTATTCATACGACAAAATACGATATTTTTGATTCACAGGGCAACGCTCATACCCTGGAAACAAGCTGGGAAAAAGTAGATAACAATACCTGGCGCTGGCGGACATGGCTCCCCGACATGTCCGGGATCGGCATGGAGAACAATACAGGCCTTCTGGAATTTTCACCCGAGGGACTTGTTGAACGTGTGACCGATTCCACGGGAGCCGAAGCAAGCACTATTGGCGTTAACTTTGCATCCCTCGGCGCTGAAGACTCGGAGATCCAGCTCGATTTCACCGGTAATATCCTCGGTACAGATGATATTGAGGCTGTAACACAGTTTGGATCTGCTTTTACTACAAAGGAATATTATCAGGATGGCTATGAAATGGGAGTTCTCAAGGATTATTCCGTTGGTGGAGATGGAGTTATACGCGGAGTCTATGACAACGGACAGACCGAAAATCTTTATACTGTTTCTCTTGCTGTCTTTTCAAATTCCAGCGGATTGGAAAAAATGGGCAATGGGGCATACAGGGATACGGCCAATTCCGGGATCCCCCAGATACTAAAACCAATGGAAGGCGGATCCGGGAGTATAGCCGGAAGTAGCCTGGAAGCATCGAATGTGGACCTGACTTCAGAATTTGTCGATCTTATCAAGGCCCAGAGAGGATTTCAGGCTTCTGCCAGAGTCATAACTACCAGTGATGAAGTACTCGAGGAGCTCATGAACCTGAAGAGATAGTTAAAGCTTTCAGAACTGTAAAGCAGAATAAAGCTTTTGTGAGGTGTTTTTTTTGCAGCGTATATCCAACTCCATGATGTCCAGTATGTTCCTTAAGGATATGCATGACAGTCTCAACAGGCTTATGGATGTTGAAAAACAGATGTCCAGTCAGCAGCTATATTCTAAACCATCTGATAATCCATCAGAAGTCTCGAGAGGCATGACTGTAAAAACGAGTATATCCAGAAATGAACAGTATCAGAGAAATCTGGATGACGCTGTTACATGGCTTTCAAACACTGAAACAGCCATGGGACAGATCACGGATATAGTCTCTTCTGTCAGAGAGCAAACCATCTACGCGGGTAATGGAGCACTTTCGGATGTCGATAAAGATGCCATAGCTAAAGATATAGCGGCTATGAGGGATGAGCTGATGCAGACTGCGAATTTTAACGTAGAAGGGCGGTATCTTCTTGCGGGCCTCCAGACATCTGAAAAACCTTTCATCAAGGATGAAAACGGTGAAATAAGCTATATAGGAGATCTCGAGCATCTGTCATTTGAACTTGAGGAGAACGTAACAGGATCTATTTCACTTAACGGAAGAGATGTATTCCCCACATCCTTTACCAGCAGAAGTGTGAAAAGTATAGAAGTACCTCTGGACTTCAAGTGGAAGGGTGGATCCGAAGTTCTTCAAATATCAGTAGGGGATAAAACAGAAAGAGTTCTCCTGCCTCAGCGGTGGACAGACAGCGACACCCTGAGCAGCGCTGATCCCTCGGATCATGACGGATTTATATCACCCGGAGAGGAAATAAGGGGATATTCCCTAACAGAGGTGGCCGAACTCATAAACAGCAGTGAAGGAGCAGGCAGACTGGTACACGCCGCTGTTAAGTCAGACTCCCTTTCCGGTACCCAGAACATAGAGGTAAAGAGCCTCAGCGGGGAGGAACTCCAGGTGAGCTCCCTTCACTGGGAGGAGAATCAGGAAAAAGGGCATTACCTCTGTTCAGATATCACCCCGTCCGGATGGACAGCGGGGTCCGACGGGAAGATCAACCTGGAAATGGGAACTGACAAAACCTTTACAATTGATATCAGCGCTGGAGAAAGCCTTTCTGACGTGGCAGAGTCCCTCTCTGCTCTTGATGGAATATGGGCAGGAGAAAGGAATGATGGTTCCATTACCATGGTGGCGGAGAATTCCATGGATCCCTTTTCCGTCAGTGCAAGCGGCGGAGCCACAGAACTAATCAACTCTACAATGACCTCCGAACCGGTGGAAACTCCCATGGAGATGAGCCACACAGGGCTGTCCTCCTTTCTTGGATTGTCCACAGCTGTTACATCCACAGAGTGGGATCCTTCAACAACTTTTGATCTATCCGCTGAACCCGTGGACATGATCTTCAGATCCGGAGAAAGAGTAATGGAACTTGATATACAAAATGGAAACCTTACCCCGAAACAACTGGCAGATCGTATCAAAGCAGCCGGCGGTGACTGGCTTGAAGTGATATATCAGCAGGATTCAGCCGTCAGTAACCCCACCGATACTTCAGCATCTGACCTTGAAAGTTCCACCTGCAGGCTAATGATAAGTACCAGGGACGGCAGCGAACTCAATATCTATGACAAAAAAAACAGTTGGGCCTCCAGGTTAGGTATCCAGACCGCTCTTTCTACAAAAGACATCACAAACATGAATTTCCCCGATACTGCAGGAGATGGAGTACCCGCAAAAATCGGAGTGGATTTTGGGGGGCAGATCCACGAGGTTAAACTTTACAAGGATGAAATTACAGATCCTTCAGGTAAACTGGATCCTGAGAAATTAGCCCTTCAGATAAAGGAACAGGTGGGACCCGAAAACATTGGTTTTGACCTGATAAGATCGGGAAAAGCATTAGCCCTTTATTCTTCAGAAGGAGACCCTCTTAGGATGGTGGACCTTCCCTACAGTGATCCCGCTTATAAGGACATCACCTCCGGGCTGGCCATGACCACGGGTCTCCAGTCCGGTATCACAAGCAATTCGGTTGGTCCAGTCCCGGCAGGTAGTGGTGGCACCTTTACAATTATCTCGGGCAGCAAAGAAATTTCCCTTTCCGTATCAGATGGAGAAACCCTTGATACCATAGCATCAAGAATAGAGGATATGGCCGGAAGCTGGCTTGACGTATCCCTGGCAGAGGATGGAGCGGGCAACTACAGACTGGCATTATCCCCGAAAGACGGCAGCCCCGTGAACGTCTTCGATGAAAGCGGCTCCGCCGCAAGAGATCTCGAACTGAATACTGATGTTAGAGTCCAGGCAGGTGGCTGGACTGGGGGAGGTCTTTTTTCCATCGAAGTTGACGGATATACCCATGAAATGGATCTCCCAGATCCCTTTACCCTGCAGGAAATGGAAGACCTGGTTAATGCCAGGTTCAGTGAAGAAGATGTTCATGCACAGGTTGTGGATAATGGAGGCACTGATGAATTGATTCTTTACTCTCCTGTGGGTAAAGATATTACCTTATTAGCTAATGCAGGGATGGATCCAGCTCCACCCTTAACCACTGAACAGAGAGGCGCAAACGGTTCCACCGGACCTTCCAGCCAGAACCTGGTGGTTCGGAGCGGTTCCAATGTTGAAGAGGTAGATCTTTTTGACCTTCTGGATGACCTTACAATAGCAATAGAGCAGGGTGCCGGGGAATCTCTCTCGGAAAGCTTTCTCCCGAAGCTGGATCAGGCCATGGACGAAATATTGAGGTCACGATCATACTGCGGCGCTCTGCAGAGAAGGTATGAAACAGCAGGCATGAGACTCAGTGAGAACAATATTTCCCTCACTGATCTTGAGAGCAATATCATGGATGTGGATATGGCAGAAGCAGCAATGGAATTTCAGACATCCCAGACTGTTTACCAGGCAACCCTCGCGACTATAGCGAAGGTAATACAGCCTACTCTGGTGGATTATCTTGCCTGAGAATAAGGCTTTATAATAACTATATATGTTGTTTATAATAGACTAAAATGGTCGGTGAAGCTTTTGTACCATTCTCTAACTTCCTCCTATGAAACTTGCCTTCAAAAAGGATCTTATAGTCCCCGGTTGGATCAGCGGTCGGGGACTCTGCTTTTTGATCTTCAGATCTTTGCCCAGGAAAAAACAGAGGAACCCACACCACGCAAAAGACGTAAGGAACGGGAAGAAGGAAGGATCGCACAGAGCAAGGATCTTTCAGCTGCGATAACAATTCTGTCAGGGATCGGAAGTCTCTTTTTTTTGTCAGGTTTCATGTGGTATTCATATGTTGAGTTCCTCCAATGGTGTACAGCCTGGCTTCCCTCCATAGCAATGGATCAGGCCGAATGGTCCTCCGTCCTCGCAAGGAAAAGCAGTTTTCTATTTCTGCGTATGTGGCTGCCCATGGCAGCAATAGTAATGGGTTTATCCTTTTTTGTAACAGCCTCCCAGGCTGGTCTCAAGATAAGCTCAAAACCCCTGATACCTAAAATGGACAGATTCGATCCTGCCAAAGGGCTGAAAAAGATGTTTTCCCTGAAATCACTGGTTGAAGCATTAAAGGCTATTCTCAAAGCAGGTTTTCTATTCGTAATACTTTACTTTGGAATAAAAAATGAAATTACTCTGTTTTACAGGGTTTCTCAGACAGACCCGGCATCAGGACTTTCTCTTGTCCTACATGTTTTTTTACGATTATCACTGAAACTTGGCCTGGCACTACTTTGTCTGGGGATCCTTGACTTCGGGTTCCAGAAATGGGAATTCTCCAGATCTATCAAGATGACCAAACAGGAAGTAAAAGATGAATTCAAACAGACTGAAGGTGATCCCATGGTTCGCCAGAGGATCAGAGGCAAACAGTCTGAATTGAGTAGGTCAAGGATGATGAGCCAGGTACCCGAGGCTGATGTAGTAGTAACCAACCCCACTCACTTTGCAATTGCACTGAAATATGACAGAGATCAGATGAATGCCCCCACAGTAACAGCAAAGGGAGCAGGCTACATTGCCATGAAGATCAAAGATGTGGCAAGAGAATCAGGTGTACCGCTGGTAGAGGATAAAAAGATAGCAAGAACCCTTTACAGAAATTCGGATATAGGACAGGAAATACCAGAAGACCTGTATATTGCAGTAGCCGAAGTACTTGCATATGTATACTCCCTCAGAAATGAAGATGAAAAAGACCGACCCTGAATTTCTTATCAGTTCTAATTTGCATTATTATAAACGTTAATATATACTTCCATTTGTACAAGTGTTATTTATTGCATTATTTATAATACTTATACTAATCCTTGGAGGTAGAATAATGCAGCGAAGGATAACGACAGCTGAATCTGAAAGAGATAAGTTATCAGAAAAAAATTTATGGGCAAGATATGGTGAAACTTCCCACAGGAGCCTTGAAAGAAAGCTTATCCAGCAGGACCTGGTGAAGAAATACCAGTATCTTGTCAAGTTCGTTATCCGCAGAATGAATCTCTGTCCACCAAGAGAACTTGATTATGAGGATCTCCTCAGCTACGGCAACATTGGTTTGCTCGATGCCATAGATCGTTTTGATCCCTCCCTTGGATTCGCTTTTCAGACCTACGCAGCTTCAAGGATCAGGGGTACCGTTCTTGATGAGCTTAGACGATTTGACTGGATCTCGCGAACTGGAAGAGAGAAGATCAGCGCTCTTGAAAGAGCGACAGAACAGGAACTTCAGGAAAGTGGAGAGGTCACGAACACAAAACTCAGGGAAAGAATGGGAATGAATTCAAAACAATTCATGGAGATCCTTGAGATAGCCAACAGAAGCCATATGGGTTTCCTGGATGAAGAAATGTTTCTTGAGGATTCTGATGTGAAAAAAAGTGGCGTCCTTGCAGGAGACATTCCAGGACCAGAAGAAGTTACGGAATGCAGAGACGAAGTCGAAAAACTTTATGGTGCCATTTCGGAGCTGACAGAAAGAGAAAAACGGCTTATTTTCCTATACTATTTTCGATTCTGCAACTTTAGTGAAATAGCAAAGGAATTCGACCTTTCCGAATCCAGAATATCCCAACTTCATAAAAAAGTTTTAAACAAACTGAAGCAAAAATTAGCTGAGATACTTGGAGCAGATATTTAACAAGACCTGATTATACGATCTTGAGCAGGATAAAAAATAATTTGACCAGGAGGTGCAACAAGTTTGAGCTCTTCCCCTGTTAATCTGACAACTCTTAAAAATATGCGTTCAGCATATGGCAGAAACATTGAGATCAAGCCCTTAGATATTGAAAAAAATGAGGAAGACCCGCAGAAGAAAAAGATCGTATCATCTTTCGAAGATTCATTGCAGAAGGGTCTCCAGAAAGTTAATGATCTTCAAATCAATGCAGAAAATTCCATGGAAGCTATGGTAACGGGAGATGTTGATGATATCTCAGAAGTTGCGGCTGCCGTCTCAGAGGCTGACCTTTCCCTACGGTTCGCTATCCAGGTCAGAGATAAGCTGCTGGATGCATATAACCAGCTTATCAGAATCTCGGTTTGAACCGGGCTTACGATTGGAAAGAACGTGGTTAGATGGAAGCAGTCAAAAATTTATTTTATAAAATTAAGGATCTCTGGAAAAAGCTGGGCATAACTCAACGTTGGGTAATAGCCGCAGTAACTGTCGTATTGCTTCTGTCCTTTTCCTCATTTCTTTTCTTTGCCGGGAAAGACAGCTATACTCCTCTTTTCTCAGGTCTTGAGCTAAATGACCAGGCGGCTATAGTGGAACTTTTGAAGGAAAAAGGAGTCGATTACAAACTTGCTCCCTCCTCATCTGCGATCCTCGTACCTGAAAGTTCTGTATATAACCTGAGGCTGACAATGGCATCTTCGGGACTTCCTCGGAATGGCACTGTGGGTTACGAGATATTCGATGACACAAAGATGGGAATGACAGATTTCCAGCAGCAGGTAGCTTACGTAAGGGCTCTGGAGGGTGAACTTGCGCGGACCATAAGCAGACTCGAGGTAATTGAATCTGCAAGGGTCAGCGTAGTCCTGCCCAAACAGAAACTTTTTCTGAAAGAACAGGAACCAGCTACCGCCTCCGTTCTTGTAAAGCTCCGCCCCGGAAGACAAATGAAAGTCGATCAGGTAAAAGCTGTTATGAAACTGGTCGCATCAAGTATAGAGGGACTAAAACCTGAAAATGTCTCCCTGGTAGATACATCCGGGCGCCTTCTTTCGGAACTTGCGGGGGACGGATATCTTATTCATTCAGGATCCTCCGGCAGCGTATCTTCAGTGCAGCGTGAACTGGAAAGACATCATGAGATAGAGGTACAGAAAAAGATCCAGAATATGCTTTCCGCTATCTTCGGCCAGGGTAACACTGTAGTAAGAATTAATGTCGAACTTGATTTTACAAGATCAAGCAGTAAAAAACATGAATACATTCCTCAGTCAAAAGGAAAAGGAATTGTAAGGAGCGTTCAGAATAACGAAGAGAGTTATACCGGATCGACACAATCAGACCAGGGTGTAGGAACTGCTTCAAATATTCCCGGTTATGCTGTAAAGACTTCCGGATCAAATAATGGTGAATATAACAAAACGGACGAAGTAATAAATTATGAAATATCCTCCATGGAACTGGAGGAAGAAAAGTCCCCAGGCACGATCAAAAGAATAACAGCATCTGTTGTAATAAATGCGAAAGAAAGCTCCATCCATAAAGAAGAGCTTCTGGCCTCCCTTTCAGCGGCAATAGGAATAAACAAAGAACGAGGAGACATTCTTTCACTCTCTTTTATGCCCTTTGCTTCACCTGATAGATCCGGGACACTGCCACAGGGCTTCGAAGAAAGAACTTTTTTTGAAAGATCTCTCGTTCCATCAATTCTAATAGTAGCCTTTTTAACTCTTATCATTATATTTCTGGCCAGACACTTCAAAAAGAATAGGGACTCAAGTGACTCTGAAGAAAAGCTCGATCAGGATCCAGAGGATGTAGCGAAACTCTGGGACGTACCCAAAGACGAGATGCAGATCCTTGAAGAACAGGTTGAACTTTATGCAGAAACATACCCGGACGAAGTAGCCGGAATAATCAAAAAATGGCTGGAGGAATCCTGATCATGACATCATCGAAAGATATCAAAGGCAGGAAAAAAGCAGCCATTTTAATGGTCCTGCTTGGACAAAAAAACGCATCTCGGATCTATACACATCTTGATGAATCGACTATTGAACTGTTGACCCTGGAGATAGCTTCCCTCAGAAATGTTGATAAATCACAGAGAGAATCGATCTTGAGAGAAACACAGGAAATTATCATGGCTAAAGAATTCCTTGGAAGCGGAGGTGTTTCTTATGCCCGAGACCTTCTTGAACAATCCATGGGTCCGGAAAAGGCAGAAGACCTGCTTAGAAAACTTACCTCCAATCTCCAGTCCAAACCCTTTGACTTCCTCAGGTCTTCCGACCCTGTGCAGCTGCTTTCTTTTATTCAGGGGGAACATCCGCAGATGATAGCCCTTGTCCTTTCATTTCTGCCAGAAGACAAAGCGGCACCTGTACTTGGAGGTTTAGAAAGGGAACTTCAGGCAGAAGTAGCGGTCAGAATAGCAAAAATGGACAGAGTGGCACCTGAAATACTCAGAGACACTGAAAAAGTGCTGGAGAAAAAGATCAGCTCCGTAGTAGGAAGGGATTTCTCTCTTGCCGGAGGCATAGATTCTGTTGTCGGAATAATAAATAAAGCGGGAAGAAAAACCGAAAAGATAATTCTGGAAATTCTTGACGAAAAAGATCCTGAACTTGCTGAAGATATCCGTAAAAAACTCTTTACCTTCGAAGATATCATCCTTGTGGATGATCGATCACTTCAAAAACTTCTCAGGGAAGTTGATACAAAGGAACTCGCCATGGCACTTAAGGGTGTCGGGAATGATCTTCGCGAGAAGTTTTTCAACAACATGTCTGAACGTGCTACAGAAATGCTTAAAGAAGAAATGGAATATATGGGGCCTGTAAAGATTCGCGATGTTGAGGAATCACAACAAAAGATCGTCAACAAGATCCGTGCACTTGAAGAAGCCGGGGAGATAATTCTTGCAGGGAGCGGTGAGGACGTTGTCATCTGATCACCCAAAGGGAAAAGTCCTTCGAGGTGTCTCTATGTCTGAAG
>CAYPIU010000013.1:14753-26452 GCA_964410915.1 uncultured Synergistales bacterium
TTGTCATCTGATCACCCAAAGGGAAAAGTCCTTCGAGGTGTCTCTATGTCTGAAGAGAAGATAGTACTCCCTGAAAACAGAATGTCCATATTCCCTGAAGGAGGAAAACAGATAGATCCTTATCTTCTTGCTTCTGCGGAAATACAGGAACTTCACAGAAGGATCGAGGTCCTTCTTGAGAGGGAAAAAGATCTCAAAGAGGAATTATCGGATATTAAGGAAAATTGGCAAAAACAGCAGTCTTTACTTGATGAAGAGAAAAAAAAGCTTGAAAAACGAACACTTGAAGAAAACATAGAGATCCGGAAGTCCGAGACAGCTAAAGGATATGAAGAGGGTTATAAAAGTGGACTGGAAACCGGAAGAGATGAATTGGAAAAAAAGATAAAAACAGAATATAAAAACAGATTCCAGCAACAGGAAAACCTTGGGAAAAAGATCCTTGAAGAGATGCAAATAACCATTGAAAAGGATATAACTTCTGTTTCCCCAAAAATGGTAAGGATATGGCAGATAATGCTTGAAAGGCTTCTAAGGAGAGAAGTCCTTCAGGATGAAGAAACTGTCCTCAGGATATTTCGAGAGATCATTCACAGGGTCAGCGACTGGAGCAGGATCAGACTTTTCCTGAACCCTGTGGACAGAGAACTCTTCCTAAGCAGAAGTAACGAAATTGCCGAAATAAAAAGAGTAGCTGATATTTTCGAGATAATCAGTGATGAAAATATTGAAAAGGGAAGCTGCCTTCTGGAGACCAACCTGGGTGTTTATGACGCAAGATGGAAATCCCAGTTTGAGGCCATTGATAAAGAAATAGACAATCTCATCCGGGAGGCCTATACAGATGGCAATCCCCGGAATTAAGGATTTTTTTGAAACCATCGATCAAAGGCTTGAACAGATAGAACTCATACCCGTGAATGGAAAAGTAGTTGAAGTTACAGGCATAGTCATTGAAGCAAAAGGGCCGGATGTTCAGATCGGGGACCTGTGCGAGGTACGATTTCGAAACCGGGATACATCCCCTCTGCCCTGTGAAGTAGTAGGTTTCAGGGGAGAAAGAGTTTTATTGATGCCTCTTGGAGATCTAAACAGGATCGGTCCGGGGAGCGATGTTTTTTCAACAGGCAGATCACTTGGAGTCCGTGTAGGCATAGACCTTCTTGGAAGGGTCCTGAACGGACTGGGAGAACCTCTTGATGACAAGGGACCTGTTAAGGGAACTGGTTACTATCCACTTCAGGCTGACCCTCCACACCCATTAAGAAGAAAGCCGGTGGATACGCCCCTCCCAGTTGGAATAAGAACAATTGACGGTTTGCTCTCTCTGGGACAGGGCCAGCGAATAGGTATTTTTTCAGGTTCAGGTGTGGGGAAAAGTACACTGCTTGGCATGATGGCACGTAATACCGAAGCTGATGTCAACGTAATTGCACTGGTAGGAGAACGCGGAAGGGAAGTTCAGGATTTCCTCAATAAAGATCTGAAGGAAGAGGGAATGAAACATTCAGTGGTTATAGTCGCAACCTCTGACCAGCCTCCACTGGTCAGACTAAAGGCCGCAATGACCGCAACTGCTATTGCCGAATATTTCAGGGATATGGGTAAAAATGTTTTGTTAATGATGGACTCAATTACAAGACTCGCACTGGCTCAAAGAGATGTTGGCCTTGCAATAGGAGAACCGCCGGCTACAAGAGGTTACACTCCTTCCGTTTTTGCCTTCCTCCCTCGACTGCTTGAAAGGGCCGGAACAAGCGAAAAAGGCAGCATAACAGGCATTTACACCGTCCTCGTTGAGGGAGACGACATGAATGAACCAGTTTCTGATGCAGTAAGAGGTATCCTTGATGGTCATGTGGTCCTTTCAAGAGATCTTACTGTCAGGAACCATTATCCTGCAATAGATGTTCTCCAGAGTATCAGCAGAATAATGAAAGATATTGTATCAGTTGAACATATTGAGGCTGCCGGGAGGTTAAAGGAGATCCTTGCTGTTGCCAGGGAAGCAGAGGAACTGATCAATCTGGGAGCATATAAGGCTGGAAGCAGCCCCAGGCTGGATTTTGCTGTAAAAGTAAAAAACAGTATTGATGGATTTCTAAAACAACTTGTGGATGAACGTAGTTCATTTGAGGAAACCAGAAAAGGACTACTTGCATTACCGCTCTGGGAGGATAGGACAGATGACCATAAAGAAGAAGATAAAAAAGCTTGAACGTCTTAAGGATATAAGGGAGAAAAAAAGGGATGATGTCAGAATAAGGCTCAAAGATACTGAGGAAAAAAAAAGAGCCCTTGAGGAGAGATCCGGCGATCTTGATATCAAACGTGAAGACGCAGTGTTCCTATTCAAAGAAAAATGCATTAACGGAGAGATCTCGCCAGAAGAATTATTATGGATGAGAGACGGGATCGACGATCTGGAAAAAGACATTGAACAACTTGACATCCTTATAGATGAGATCAACCAGAGCGTGGTCTGCCTCAAGGACGATCTTAAGGATAAACATGTAGATGTAAAAATTACCGGGATATTCCTTGATAAGAGGAATATGGAACAAAAACAGCAGGATCTAAAGAATGAACAGAGGGAACTGGACGAATTCACTTTATTATCATTTGTCAAATAAAGAGGTGATCTTCTTGGGAGCTCCTGTTGGTCCCGACTTTTCCAGTTTTCGGGAAGTTCAAACAAGGGTCGATCAGATACGAAAACGTTTTACAAACTGCGAAGAGGACAAAAAAAAACCGAGATTCATTGACGTACTTGAAAGTTCAGCAGGGAAACATAAGGATAAAAGTACATTGGATCCTTTGCCTGGAAAGATAGCTTCCTCCTCTGGTTCGGAAAACAGAGACCCGGTGGAACGATCCCTGGATATCGATCATCTCGTCAGAGAAAAATGCATTAAATATGGCGTGGATGAACATCTTGTAAGGTCAATGATAAAGATGGAATCAGGAGGAAACCCTGATGCAGTCTCAAAGGCAGGGGCAAGAGGGCTTATGCAGTTGATGCCATCCACAGCAAAAATGCTCGGAGTTGAGGATTCTTTTGATCCCGACCAGAATCTTGATGGCGGAATACGGTATATAAAAAAACTTCTTAACAGGTATAAAGGTAAAGAAAAACTTGCCCTGGCTGCTTATCATTCGGGACCATCCAGGGTAGATCAATACGGAGGTATCCCGCCTTATCCAATAGTTAAGCATTACGTAAAAACAGTCCTTTCTCTGGCAGAAAGAGGAGGCAGATAAGAGAACTGACTTTTTGAGATGTTTAAGGGGGGAATGTTATGAACAGCAATGATAAACCCTATGAATTGAAAAAGGACGGAAATCAGACACTAATAAAGATCTTCAGTGACAGCGTCAATCCTCATTTCATACTTGAGTCTCTCGGTAAAGAAGGTTTTTCAGTGTCTTTTCAACAGGTGGAAAACCTTATTAAATCCGGCGCCGGGGAATGGATACAATTAACAGAACGTGATCCGGATGAAATAGAGATTAGAATATCAATCGACAGGATGAAGACTGAAATAAAATTCAATTCTTCTGATCCACCTGATCCAGAAACACATGACAAAATAAAGACAAAGCTTGAAAAAGCAGGGGTAGTGAAGGGAATTAATTCTGAAATTCTCGAAAGATCAACAGATATTTCAACTGGAAAAACCTCTGAGTGGATAGTTATCGCCTCAGGAAAAGCTCCCGTGGACGGCATTGATGCAAGTCTGGAAATATCGGTAGCCACAGAACAGCGGGGACCTTTAAATTCTGATACTGCAGCCCAGGTGGATCTTAAAAATCTCGGGATAATACACAACATTCAAAAAGGCAGCATTATCGCAAAAAAAATCCCTCTAAAAGAAGGCATAGATGGATTCGATGTTATGGGCAAAACATTAAAAGCAAAAAAAGCAAAGGATATTCTGATCAAACCAGGTACCAACACTGAACTTTCAGAAGATGGACTGGAACTTTTCGCCACAGCAAATGGCCAGCTATTAAGGGATAAAAATAAATTTTCCGTAGAAGAACTTTTTTCTGTAAATGGGGATATAGACTACGGCACTGGAAACCTTGATTTCCTCGGCAGTATAACTATTTCAGGCTCCGTAAAGGAAGACTTCTCCGTAAATGCAAATGAAAAGCTTGAGATATCAGGTGTAGTTGAAGGTGCCCATCTTTCTTCTGGAAAAGATATGGTAATTAAATCAGGAGTCAGGGGTATGGGTAAAGGCTTTATAAAATGCGGCGGAGATCTGCATGTCGAATACATGGATCAGTGCAATACAATTGTAAAAAGAGATCTGTTCTTCAAAAGAGGATTAATGCATTGCGACATAGAAACAGAGGGAGCAATAAAACTTGTAGAGGGTGGTAAAGGCGTAATCGCTGGAGGAAATCTAAAGGCAGGAACAGAAATAGAATGCTCTGTCCTGGGGACGAAAATGGGAACGAAAACTTCTCTTCAAGTGGGTTTATCACCTGAACTTACCAAAAAAAAAGTTGATCTTATCCAGAACTTGGAAAAATTAAAGGGCAGGAACAAAACCCTTGAGAAGAATCTGGTGTATCTTTCAAAAATAATGAAAGATACAGGTCTCACTGAAAAACAAAAACTTCTTGCAAATGAATACGGAAAACTGCATTCCCAATTATTTGGAAAAATTGAAAAGATCGAAAGCTATATTAATGAAATCGAAAAAGTTATCGATGCAGCAAAGAAAAGGGGTAGGGTCAAAGTCAGAGGCATATGCTACCCGGGAGTAAAGGTCACAATACGAAAAGAAACTTTTATTGTTAGAGATGTGCTCGAGAAAGTATGTTTTATTTCCGAAGATGGTTCAGTAAAGATCATCTCCCTATAATCTCTATGAACCTTATCAAAGCTCTTGTCAAAGGTGGCCGGAGCTGTCTTCAGGAAGGATTGAACTGAATGGCTCAGGCTAAGACAAAGAATGTTAAAATGACTCCCCTTGAAAAGATGATGAATTATTCTGACATGGGAATAACATTCATGGTTGTTCTCATTGTTGCCATGATGGTCATCCCCCTTCCGACAATGATCCTTGACATTTTTCTTTCCCTGAACGTAACCTTTGCCGTGATCATTCTTCTGACAACTTTCTACATTAACCAGCCACTGGAGATATCTGCCTTCCCATCTATACTTCTTGTGGCAACCCTGTTCAGGCTTTCGTTAAATGTCTCCACAACACGTCTTATTCTTCTTCATGGCTATGCGGGAAAACTTATAAGTGCATTTGGTAATTTTGTTGTAGGAGGTAACTATCTTGTCGGTGGAATAGTTTTCCTGATACTTGTCCTCATACAGTTCCTGGTTATAACAAAAGGTGCAGAACGGGTAGCAGAAGTACAGGCACGTTTCCAGCTTGATGGCATGCCGGGAAAACAGATGGCTATAGATGCAGATCTTGGAAATGGACTGATAGACGAGAAAACCGCCAGGGAACGGAGAAAGAACGTTGAGCGGGAAGCCGATTTTTTCGGAGCCATGGACGGTGCTTCAAAGTTCGTAAAGGGAGATGCTATTGCAGGTCTCATAATTACGACCATAAATATCATCGGAGGAATCTGTATCGGTGTTTTTCAGCAAAGTCTAACTCTTGGACAGGCTGCACAGAAATTCAGCCTTCTGACTGTTGGTGACGGGCTTGTCGCACAGATACCTGCCCTGATCATTTCCACAGCAACAGGTATCCTTGTAACAAGATCCGCTGGAGAAGAGAACCTCGGAAGAGATATAACAAGGTCACTTATAAATAATTACAGACCACTTCTGGTAGGATCCTTCCTCCTTCTTTCTCTGACCGTTGTTCCAGGATTTCCTAAAATCCCATTTCTGCTTCTGGGAAGTTTCCTTGGTTTACTGGGCTTCTGGGTATTCAAGGGACAGAAACAGTCCAAGGATCCCTCTTCCTCTGAAAATAAGGTAACGAAAGACCAGAATGCAACTCCACCGCAAAAGGGGGAAGATCAATCCAAAAACGACAGCGGAAGTTTTGATAATGTAATGAAACTTCTGGCTGTAGACCCTCTGGAACTTGAGGTCGGATATGCTCTGATACCGATGATAGAACCAACCAGAGGAGGAGACCTGCTTGACAGGATCCAGACACTTAGAAGACAACTGGCTATGGAACTTGGGGTTGTAACTCCCCCCGTCCGCATAAAAGATAACCTCCAGCTTAAACCTACTTCCTATATCATAAAAGTTCGGGGAGTTCCGGAAAAAGCTACTGAATTGATGCCCGACCATTTCATGGCCATAGATACAGGAGAAAAAAAGGGAGAAATCGTGGGTATCCCTACAAAGGAACCCACTTTCGGCCTTGAAGCTTTCTGGATAACAAGCGAACTGAGAGCAAAGGCCGAGGAACTTGGATACACCGTTGTAGATGCTCCGTCAGTCCTGGCGACACACCTTTCAGAAATTATAAGAGGCAATGCATCGGAACTCCTTACAAGACAGACGGTCCAGAATATGGTTGAAATGGTCAAAGAAAGTGCACCGGCGGTAGTAGATGAAATGCTGAGATATCTCAGCCTTGGCGATGTTCAGAAGGTCCTTCAGAACCTTGTGGTTGAGAAAGTGCCCATTCGGGACCTTGCGGGTATATTCGAAACTCTCTCAGACTATGGAAAATCAACCCAGAGCCCGGATTTTTTATCTGAAAAATCAAGGGAATCTCTTGGAAAGGTTATAGTGTCCCTTTATTCTGAAGAGGAAACAGGTGAAATGACAGCATTGACACTCTCACCTGAATGGGAAAAGAATATCAGGGAATCAGTAGAGGGCAACCTTGTTGAGGGTTGGAGGATCAAGATGGCTCCCGTGGAAATTCAGGACCTTGTCCGCAATGTCGGGAAAGCAACAGAAGAGCTTCTTCGCAAAGGACTTCCCCAGGTTATTCTTGTTCATCCCGAGGTAAGGTTATTTGTAAGAAAAATAATCGAAAGGACATTCCCCAATGTTGCAGTTATAGGCTATAACGAACTGCCTGGTGACACAAAAATAAAGACTGTTGGGATCGTAGAGTAAATTCAAAGAAAGGAGGAAGAATATTGGTTAGAAAAAAACGCAGGAAAGATGAAGAAGAGGGTGGGGGGAGCTGGCTTACGACTTTTGGTGACATGATGACTCTCATTCTGACTTTTTTTATTCTCCTGTATTCTTTCTCTACAATTGATGTAATGAAATTTAAAAAGATGCTTTTTTCATTCAGGGGAGCTATTGGTGTCATAGATGGCGGAAGAACTTTTGAGGAGGACGACAGCTCTTTTTCCAGCAGGAATATACAGGAAATGGCAAGTATAAGAAAACCGGACATTGATATTATGAAAGTCAGTCAGAAGATCCAGTCAATGATAAAAGAAAAGGGGCTTGAAAAAAAAGTAAAGGTTGCAGTCAGCAAACGGGGAGTTGTCGTTTCAATTTCTGAAGGACTTCTGTTTTCTACTGGCCAGTATGAACTTCTCCCTGGAGGGAAAAAGGTCCTCTCTCTTGTCGGTGGAATATTAAAAGAAATACCGAATAATATTTCAGCTGAGGGTCATACTGACAATATACCTGTAAGAAAAACAGGATTTGTGAAAGATAACTGGGACCTTTCCGCCCTTCGGGCATCAAGGATAATAGCTTTTCTTTCCGAATCTCTGAACATTCCACCGAGAAGGCTCAAATCTGTCGGTTTTGGAGATTCAAGACCTATCATGCCTAACGATAACGATTTCCACCGTCAGATGAACAGAAGAGTAGATATTGTGATCATGTCATGAGCAGACTATTTCCTGGAATAACAGGACGTCACTTTTATTTTTATACCCTTAACTTCTCATATACTTTTAACAGTAACTTATCTCACCTGAACTGGAGGGGTTGGAATTGACCGCTAATTCTATAAATAACTGCAGGATCTGTGGAAAGGTCTTTTTGCATATAACAGGTCCATTACTCTGTGAAACATGCAGAGAAGAACTTGAAAGAATATATTTCCTGGCACGTGATGAGGTCCGTAAATCCTCTCCCGGCGAGACTATTGATAGTTTTAATCTGTCCGACAGGCTTAATGTCGACCCCATCTATATTCAGATAATCATCGAGGAAGGCCTCCTTGAACAGGAAGGATATTCTTTTGGTAATCCAGATTCCAGACGATCTCTCGCAAGAGAGTTTGAATCAGAACTGAAGGATATGAGCAGAAGAAAAGATACTTCCAGAAACTCTGGAGGAATGTTTCTGAATGAAAGGCATTCAAAAGGAAAAGATTAAGATTATTTTCAACTCATGAATGAATGTTTCAGTTCAACCGAATAAAGGAGCGGATCACATTATGGATCTGAACAACTACACAGGTGTTTTTATCGACGAAACCAATGAGAACCTCCAGAAACTGAACGAATTTCTTCTGGCCTTCGAAGAAGGGAACCAGGATGTAATAAAGGATATTTTCAGGGTAGCTCATACTCTGAAAGGGATGTCCGCAACAATGGGATTCAAGAACATGGCTGCTTTGACTCACGTCATGGAGGACGTCCTGGACGGCGTCAGAAATGGAAAACTTCATCTTCGAAGAGAAGAAGATATTTCTTTGATGTTTGAATGTCTTGATATTCTTAATTTATTCCTTGATGAGATAAAGGAGGGTAAAGACGATAGCTCAGTAGATATTTCCGAGATCACGGCCAATCTGAAAAAGATCCTTGAGTTTGAAAGATCTGACGAAGGGTCTGCAGGGGATATTGCCTCCTCAGAAAAAAGAATTACCATGGACCAGAACATGAGGAAGGTAACTGTTAAACTTCAGGAAAACTGCATGCTTAAGGGTGCGAGAGCCTTTATGGTACTTGAGGAAATTTCTTCTGTTGGACAGCTGGTTTCGTCTGATCCCCCATCGGAAAAATTAATTGAGGGCAGATTCGATGGAACCCAATTCACTCTCTTTATTGAAACACAGAGTTCCGATGAACAGATCAGGGAAACAGTCAAAAAAGTGAGCGAGATCCTCGAGTGTACTATCGAGAAAAAAGATCAGCAGGAAAGAATCGAGAATATATCTGTCCCCGAACAAAAAGAGGAAAATAAGAAAAATATTACCTCAGGAACCAAAGGATCAGTCAGATCTGCCAGTAACAGAACAAGCCAGACTGTAAGGGTGGATGTTCAGAAACTGGATAAGCTCCTCAATCTGGTCGGAGAGCTCGTAATTGGAAGATCCAGGATCGAAAGGCTTGCAAATGAGAGTGATTTTAAGGAATTTGAAGAACCTATTCTTCAACTTGGCAGGATATCAAAAGAAATTCAGGAATTGGTCACAAAACTGCGAATGCTTCCTATCAGTTTTATCTTCGACCGCTTCCCTCGACTCGTAAGGGATCTTTCCCATTCATTGGAAAAAAAGGTTACCCTGCAGGTTGAAGGAAGAGAAACCGAACTTGACCGGTCAGTAATAGATGAGATAGGTGACCCTATGGTACACCTCATACGGAATAGCCTTGATCATGGGCTCGAATGTCCTGAAGAACGGCTAAAAAAGGGGAAAAAAGAAACGGGTATCCTCAAGGTCAGAGCTTATCAGGATGGAAGCAGTGTCGTTGTGGCCGTAGAGGATGACGGCAAGGGAATAGACAGGAAGAAAGTCCTGGAAAAAGCAATCCAGAAAGAAATGATAAAGAAGGAACAGGCTGATAATATAACCGACCTCGAGGCATTTCAGTTCCTCTTCGTCCCTGGTTTCAGTACATCTGAAGAAATATCAGACGTATCAGGAAGAGGAGTAGGTCTTGATGCTGTAAAAAACAAGGTTGAGTCTCTTGGAGGTCGCATTTCTGTCGAATCCGAACCAGACAAAGGAACATCTGTAAAAGTTAAACTTCCCATAACCCTCGCGATAGTACTCGCGCTCCTTGTGAGGATCGATGAAAAAGTTTATGCAATACCCCTTGAAAGCGTTGATGAAACTCTGCGGGTAGACAGGGAAAAGGTGAATATTGTAAATGGCAGTTTAGTAACCATGTTGAGAGGGGCCATTCTTAATCTCGTTGATTCCAGGACATTTTACGGACTTGCCGAAAGGGATCAGAAAAATGATCTTGCTGTTGTGGTAATAAAAACAGGATTCCGGCAAGTAGGTTTTATCGTTGACGATTTTATCGGGCAACAGGAAATTGTAATTAAGAACCTTGGTAACAGGGGAAAGATCAAGATACCATGGTTTTCTGGAGGAACAATCCTTGGAGATGGAAGCGTTGCCCTTATAATCGATCCTGCTGCAGTTGAAGAGGTTTGTTAAGAAGAATAAAGAAGATCATGTGAACTTTCTTCGAATGGGAAGATTTGGAGGAACCTTTTTGAAGAGAAATTTAATTCTAACTATTTTGACTATACTTCTGGCCCTGAGCCCTTTAATGGCAGAAGCTTCTGAAGATCAACTTTCCCTGCCGACTTCTGAGAGGATCTACGGTGAAACTCTCTTTGCTTCCGCATACCGGATGGCAATTAAAGGACAGGTCAGGGAGTCTCTATCCATTCTCGATGAAGCTCTTCGCTGGGATCCCTATCTGGTTTCCTACTATCTCATGAAAGGGTACTGCATGTATCTTCTCGGCGATTACGAGCAGGCAAAAAGTAACATAGAAGCATATCTTGAAGTAAAGAGCAATGATCCTTTTGCAAAAGGGTTTCTTCAGGAGCTGGATGAAAAGATCAGATTTCTTGAGACGAGCTTTTCTGCCGGAATAGAAAGCCATGCATATGCAGAAAACTCCTCTGGTCTCATGAAAGAATCAGGCTTAGAGTTATTTGATACAGTCTTTTTAAGGATGCCCGTAAGACCGGCCAAAAAAGGAAATATGCTGGCCTTTGGTGATTCCCTCACTGAAAAGATCTACATTTACAGATATTCTGAAGGCCAATGGGGAAAATATTTTTCCGGTGATGTTGCTGGAAAGATCATACGTGTAATTCCAATTGAAAAAGATCAGGTACTTCTCGTATTCTCCAACGGGAAGATCTCCCGAGCTCATATTATTGATGAACATCTTGATATAATTGACGAATACAAAAACCATGAGGCTTCTTCTGTCTCTGATGCTGTACTTGCAGCTTCAAAACAGCTCCTGGTCTCTGACAGGATAATGGGACAGGTATCTCTCGTAAATCTGGAAAATAAAACAACAGTATACTCCTGGAAACCCGGAGAGGCGAATTTTGAACCGGTATCTATTGCCTGCATCGGAACACTTGCAGCTGTAGCAGACAGACAGGGTAAACGATTATTTATAATTGACATTGTAAAGGGAAAAGAAAAACAGGTCTTTTCTATCAATGGGAATCCCCGATCTGTTGAATGGCTGAGTTCTGAAAAAGCGGTTGTACTCACTGAAAACGGAGATCTCTATGAAATTTCAATGAAAGATCGATCCTGTAAAAAATTTGCCCATACTTTTTCTGAAGCCTGGTTTCTATTTAAAGATAAGGGAAGAGGTATCGTTGTAACTGATACGCGATTTTACAGAAGCATTTGCATTAAAGCAGAAGTTGACAAAGGTTTTCTGGCAATGAAGATCTCTCAACCAGGAAAAAGAACAGGAAGGAAGAAAGGTCTTCTTGAGATCAGGAGCAGGATAATTACTCCTCTTGACAGCAGGGAAAGGGGAGAAAGGATATT
>CAYPIU010000013.1:26552-30271 GCA_964410915.1 uncultured Synergistales bacterium
CCCGGCAGCCCAAATGCAGGAGGGCTTTTTGTAACAGGAAGGGACGGAAAAACAAAGATCAAAGGCCGCATACCTTTCTGGAATGCTTTTCTCGATCTGTAATTTTTCATGTCTTTTAACCCGCAGTTTCTTCTGCGACTTGTAGAGATGGGTCTGTCCGAGTTTTTGGCTGACTTTCCTTTTCTTCAAGCCTGTCCCTGTCTTCCGGTAAAAGAAAGACTTTAAGTTTTTCCTCAATGAGTTTCGGGTTTTCACCCGCCTGTATCGATAAAATACCCTCAACAACGATCTCCATTCCTGTTACAGTTTCAAGCTTTATTGCCCCCAGTTTTTTCGAGACAGGAATGGCAAAAACATTAGCAATGAAAGAACCATAGAAAGTAGTTATTAGAGCCACAGCCATTCCTGGTCCCAGTGCTTCCGGAGTGTCCAGATTTCTCAACATCTGAATAAGCCCTATGAGGGTCCCCAGCATCCCGAAGGCAGGAGCCAGTTCCCCCATAAGATCAAATATTTTTCTTGAAGAATCAAAACGCCTCTCCACCAGATCGATCTCTGCTTCCATAATTGACTGTACAAGTTCAGGAGGAGTCCCGTCGATGACCAGCTGGGCAGATTTTTGTACAAATTTGTCATCTATAGTTATCACTTCTTCTTCCAGCGCTAAAAGTCCTTCTGATCTCGCTTTCTTTGCCATGGACATCATCATTTTCATGATATTGGGTACGTCAAGACTTTCCTGTCTGGAAAAAACCTTTTTTAAACTTTCAGGAACTTTACGAAGCTCCTTCCTTGGAGTTGCAAAAGTAATTGCCCCTAAAGGCCCGCCTAATGCTATAAAAATTGAAGGAATGCTCACAAAAGCCTCCGGCGATCCTCCCAATATAATGCCACCAATTACCAGGCCTAAAGTAGCAATTAGGCTAAGTACAGCCAGAATATCCATTAAGATTCCTCCCTGAAAAAACCATCCTGAGAGATCTATACAGATCCTGATAATAAGTATGCAAATAAGGGGCTAAGCAAAAAACTTCAGAATTAGGTTTAAAGACACTATTTTCCAGGTCTGAAATTACCGAACCTATAAAGGAAGTCCTTTTTGTTTATATGGAATGAGGTGCTCATTATGGAAAAATGTCTCAATGATCTGAAAAAAAGGATATCCTGGCCCATCGAAACTATAGAAACAGATTCAGAAACCTATGAGGTTTCATTTGATGTTTCATCAAAGAAACATCTTTTTTACCTGGGTGGCAAGAACTCCAGCAGGAATTACCAGCTCCTGAAATGCTTAAGTCATGCATTTCTTGCTGAAAATATTGATCCTCTCTTTTCAGCTATCATTGTTGAAGGTCCGGAAAAAATGCCCCAGAAGGTTTTTCAAGATCATCTTTGGCCTGTTTTCTGTATTTCAAGAGTATGGTTCGCTGATGCTGTAATTATTGAAAAATGTCCTGATACAGGAAAAAAAGAAGTTCGTAAAAAAATGGATATGATCGATAACTGGCTGATCAATGGCGAGATCAAACCAGACATATCCCATGTTCTTCAAATAGCACTGGTTCTCGCAGAAGGAAAAAATTTTTCAAATATTGAAAGGGATCTTTCCGGAAAGATCAAACTCGTCAGCCAGGTTTTTCTTGACATTGATCCTTTTACTCCGGATCTGAATAAACTATCTTTGTTGAATAACGGTTTACTCAAAATTTTAAGTAACTATTCAGTTGAAACTGTACCCATGGACAATTCCGGTAACAATATGTGGAAGATCTCCTGAGTAATAACTTCAGCATTCTGAATAAATATGGATATTACCGGAAACCAGGGAGAAAAAAAATGTATTACAGGGAAACTTGCTATCTGATCCAATTCTTCGAGTTGGAATCCAACTCTTTGGAATTCATAGAACTACCGATCCCTCTCAATGATTGCCCCTTTTGCGCTGAAGAAGAGGAGAGGGAAAACGAAAAGATAAAACAGGAACTGTCTCTGGACGACCAGCCATTGATAAACCTGGGAATTTTTGCCTGCAGAAATTTTGAACGGGCAAGGGAAATAATGCTGGACAGCGATCTTATAAGAACAGACTGGATAAGCTGTTATTCGGAATCCGACAGTGAAGGCAGAATTTATGAACTATTCCTTAGTACCAGCAGAAAATACATCTGCAGAATAATGCGGACAGAGATCTATTGAATTTTAACGGAGAAGTGAATGAGCAAAAAAGATAATTCATCCAGGGAAAAGAAAAAACGATTCAGTAAAACACGAAAAGTCATTAAAACCGGTTTTATTGTCCTTGTTCTTCTTTCAGGGTTAACTACCGGGCTTTTAGCCGGCGGCGGGATCTACGTTATCGCAGACAGGATATCACCCTGGGCTGAAGGACTGCCGTGGATAGGAGGCAAGGTTTTTCCTCTTCTTGAAAGGATCTCTCCGCCTTTGACAGGATATCAACGCCGCATGATGGAGCTGGATCAAAAAGAAAAGTTCATTGAACAAAAGGCTGATCTGCTTAAAAAACAAACAGAAGACCTTGAAAAGGAAAAGAGATCCCTTAGTAAAAGGAAAGAACTTCTTGAAAAGGAACTGAAGACTCAGGCAAAACGGAAAGAACATGAGGAAAACTCCGAAAATAGCTCAAATAAAGGGCTATTTGATCTTGTTTCAGAAAGTTTCACCGATATGCCTGCAGGAAAAGCAGCCAGGATAATATCACTTTTACCACTTGAGGAGACTGCATCAATACTCAAGAAAATGGATTCGGAGCAGAGATCTGAATTACTCGAAAAAATGCAACCTGACCAGGCAGCAAAGATCGTAAGGTTTGCAAGTTTTAAAGCTCAAAAGAATTCTGAAAACCAGTAAAACTTGATGAAAGTCAGCAATCTGCGAAAAATTTCCCCTGGAGGTGGAGCAATGTTCAACGATAAAGTCTGGATAGCAGGTAAGGCTGGTTCTTCTGCTTTGGCCAAAAGGTTTGATGCTGTTGCCAATAATATCGCCAACGTTAATACACCAGGCTATAAAAGACAGGAGGTAACATTTGAGGAGGATCTCCGGTCAGCCATTGGTACCAGAAAAACCTCAAATAAACTGGAAATGGAAACTACAGAAAAGAATCATTTTGGAAATTCCGGGAATAACAGCCTCGAAAATTTTCAGGTAAATGAAAGTACCGTTGAAGATAGTTCATATCGCCTTGATGGAAATAATGTAGACCCGGAAATTGAAATGGCAAAACTCGCTGAGACAAGAATGGCCTACCAGGGAATAATGAAGATTATGGCAAGAAGAGTAGAAATGATCAGAACAGCCATGAACGGGGGTTAATTTTTAATGAGTCTTTTCAAATCTATCGAAACTGCAGGAAGTTCTCTGACAGCTCACAGAGTAATGATGGATACCATCTCGGAAAATCTTGCAAACTCAAACACTACAAGGACAGCTGATGGAGGACCTTACCAGAGAAAAATTCCCGTCTTTGAGGCAATGCTGGAAGAAGCCGGGAAAGATCCCGGCCAGATGACCGGAGTTGAGGTCAAGGAAATAGCACTGGACGATTCACCTCCCCGAATGGTCTACGATCCAGGCCATCCTGATGCTGACCCTGGAGGATATGTTGCCTATCCAAATGTTTCAGTTGTAAGGGAGATGGCCGATATGATGTCAGCAAGCAGAGCTTATGAAGCAAACCTTGAAGTTGTATCAACTGTCCG
>CAYPIU010000013.1:30371-34167 GCA_964410915.1 uncultured Synergistales bacterium
GAAGCCGAAACTGCCAGTTCGATGATCAGGGTTTTTGGCTCATAACTTCATCAGAGGTCAAGGAAAGGAAGGTGACGGATACCTGTATTAATACAGATATCCTGAATTATGTCAGAAGAAAAGTTCAATAATGAGGAGACCTCTCAAGTAAACGATCTGGAGGATCAGAAAAAAGAAACAGATGCCCAGAAGGATATAAGAAATGCTGAAAAAGGCAATGAAACCGTAGAAAATAATGATAAAGAAACGGATTCGGGTATAAGCTCGGAAGAAGCTGAAGCATTGTCCAAAGGTCTTGAGGGGCTTGACTTTGTGAGCGATGACATTCCCGATATCCCGGATCTGGAAAAAATGGGGGAAACAACTGAGCAGGGAAATGATTCTTTTTCTTCAATAGATGATCTCATTGCAAATGTCAAAGAAACTTCGGGATTCAATTTTGAGACTCCCTCATCTTCTAATAAATCTAATGTTGAAGCGAAACCCGCAAGTTTTCCACCTATCAATGAAGCTAATGTTTCAGACCCTCAGAATAACTACGATGTTTCAAGAATGGATCTCCTTATGGATATCCCTGTAAGGATATCAGTAGTTCTAGGGAGGGCTCATATGACAATAGGAGAAGTACTTTCAATGGAACAGGGAACAGTCGTGGAGTTGGACAAGCTTGTGGGAGAACCTGTAGAGATAATGGCAAACGATAGATTGATACTCAAGGGAGAAGTCGTCGTTATTGATGAGAATTTCGGGATAAGAGTTACGGAACTTGTAAACAAAAGCGTGAAAAAGGCAGGAATATAAGATTGGCTCTTAAATCCAGAGGAGATTTCTCATGAGTGAAAAGATCTATCCTGCAGAAGCTGGCTATGAAGAATTTAAAAAAGACATCAGAAAACTTACAAATATTGATCTGGAAATTTACAAATACCAGATACACCGTCGTGTCCACACGCTCATGAAAAACTGGGGTTTAAGCGGATATCAGGAATACTTCGATGTTATAAAAAATGATCAGCAGAAACGTCGTGAATTTCTTGACTACATAACAATAAATGTCACAGATTTTTTCCGTAATCCCGAAAGATGGCAGACCTTAAGGGAAAAGGTCTTTCCGGATATCAAAAGTATGAGCTCACCAACCTTGAATATACTGAGCGCTGGCTGTTCATATGGTCAGGAAGCTTATTCTCTGGCCATTCTTGCAATGGAATGCGGTCTTTCCTTCAGGATCCTTGCTTTTGACGTTGATGATGGTGTACTTGAAAAAGCAGAAAATGGAATTTATAAAGCAGAACAACTCTGCACTATACCCCAAAACCTGAAAAATGAATATTTCAAACCTTACGGAAATGGTCAATTCGAGATAGATAACAGAATTAAAAAAAAGGTCAAATTCAAAAAATTCGATCTTCTGACAGACAAATTGCCAGAGAATCAGCACCTGATACTCTGCAGGAACGTTGTAATATATTTTTCATCCGAAACAAAGGAAAAACTTTACAGCTACTTCTACCACTGCATGTCTGATGGAGGATATCTAATGGTCGGGACAACTGAACAAATATTCAGATACAGGCAGATCGGCTTTGAGGCTGCCGGGTCCTTTTTATATCGAAAACCATACTCCGTTTCAGACGGATCTTAAGAGAACCAGATAGTAACAATTTCCAGGACAACATTCTCGGGCAAAGTATTTTTGGATCCCATATATTTGAAGAGTCAGATCAAATTCAGGTGGTGGAATAATTGAAACTTGTAAAAGAAATCGAATTCCAGGCTAAAACAGAAAATGAAGCCTACCAGAAAGCAAGGGAAAGACTGGGCCCAGATGGTGTAATTCTGTCTATCCAGTCTATTAGAACTGCTTCCTGGATACCATTTCTTGGTAAGAAGATGCTCGTGATAAGAGCAGGTATCCTTGAAGAAGAAAAAAAATTTGAGCAGAAAACCACAGATCCCGAACTTGAAAAAAAACAGGTTGAGGTCTTCAAGGCATTGCTGGAACATAAACGCAGCATGAAAGACATAAAACAGAATAAAACCAGCCAGGAAAAACTGGTAGAACAGATAAAGGATGAGATCGATATCAAAGGAAACACCGGAACTGCTTTTAATGCAGGATCAGGTACATACGCAAATGGTCAACCTGCTGAGCCATGTTCAAATAAAGCTGAAGAGCTGATACCGCCTGAATTGGAAATAATGCTTGAAAATGATATGGAAGAGGAAAATGCAAAACAACTATTGGAAGAATACCGCTCTTCAGAGACAAATGATCTGTCTTTCCAGGAATGGCTGAGTATCAAGACAGCCGATTACTGCTTTATACCTGGAGGGAATCTGATATCCAGTGCCCTCGGCGGAAACAGAATAATGTTAGTAGGGGCTACAGGAGTGGGCAAAACCACCACCATAGCAAAAATTGCAGCTATAGCAGTGCAGCAGGGAAGAAAAACAGCTCTTTTTACTTCCGATAACTACAGGGTTTCAGCTGTAGAACAAATAAGGACATTTGCCAGGGTCTTGAACCTGCCCCTTGAAGTTGTGAACGCTGGTTCTGAACTGCCTGAGCGATTGAATAAATATTCAAGTGATACGCTTATACTGATGGATACCGCGGGACATGGTTTTACTGAAAAGGACAGGATCACCCAGATAATTGATATTCACAATAACTTTCATCCGGATCAGGTTCACATGGCCATTTCCGCTACTGCAAGGACAAGGGATATGCTGAATTCCATCGAAACACTCAAAAAGGTTTTACCTGTTTCAAGACTGATCCTTACCAAAGTTGATGAAACACTATGCCCCGGAAGCCTTCTGTCGATACCTATGAAGACAGGTATCCGTCTTTCGTTTGTAACCACTGGACAGAACGTTCCAAGGGACATTGGATATGCTGATGCTGGTCTGCTGGCACAGTATATTCTGGACGGAGGAACAAAAGGATGAAATTCGGGAAAATACTTTCAAACACAGAAGATAGATTTCCCTCTAAAGTAGAAGATTATCAGTTCAATTCACTTCAGATACAGGAACTCAAGAAAAATATATCTGAAACTCAAAAAGTCCAGACTGTAAAAGAAAGCAAAAGATCCATTTCAGTCATGAGCGGCAAGGGCGGTGTAGGAAAAAGCAACTTTGCTCTGAACCTTGCACTTATGACAGGAAGCAGGTTCAAAAAAACTTCCGCCATAATTGATGCAGATCTCGGTATGGCCAATATTGATGTCCTCCTGGGACTTGATACAAGGCTTAATCTTAATCATGTCCTCCGGGGAGAGCTTACTATGAAAGAAATCACCGTTCCTGTTTCGGATGGAGTATTACTGGTTCCAGGAGGGAACGGAATATCAGAACTGGCTCAAATGGGATCTGAAACACAGGCAAAACTTCTTCCTGAAATTTTATCCCTGGATAATATGGTCGATTACATAATTATCGACACAGGAGCAGGCATCCATTCCTCCGTTCAGGAATTCGCCATTTCTGCTGATACGCTAATTCTGGTATCAACACCTGAACATACTGCTGTAAAAGACGCCTACGGCATGATCAAAAGTCTTTTCTACAGATATGGATCAAATGTCATGAAAGAAAAAAGGCTCTATCTTGTAGTCAATATGGCCTTTTCCAAAAAGGAAGCTCTTGACTGCTCGGAAAAACTTGTAAATGCCTGTAAACATTTCCTCGATCTGGATCTTAATATTCTGGGTTTTCTTCCCTACGACATAAGGTTCTCAAAAGCGGTAAAGGCAAAATGCCCTCTATCCAGACTTTACCCTAACTGCAG
>CAYPIU010000013.1:34267-39834 GCA_964410915.1 uncultured Synergistales bacterium
CGAAATGAAAGAATTAACAATTAATATGTTTGGGAAAGAAAATAATTTCAACGTTGATTTCAATAAGGAAATGGTGGTCTATCTTATCACTGGAAATACGGAAGAAAGCATGACCTGTTTCAGAATGAAAAGGATCGAGAAAAAAGCAGGTTTTTTTATCATATGCTGCAAAAAAGGATCCTGCTCTGGGAAGTGCCGTCCATTTTTTCAGCTCGCACGAACTCGTAAACTTGAGGGGGAAGGTATTTTCAGTTTTAACTCTCGATCTGCGGCGGATAATCCGTAAAGCCGGTAATTTTGAAGTTTTAGCTGAGATATAACTCTTATACTTTCTTCTGAAATACGGAGAATACAACCAGTAGTTACTGCAGGGGAGGAATAAAAGTGGCGAAAATTCTTGTCGTGGACGATGCTGCCTTTATGAGGATGATGATGAAGGATATTCTTGTCAAGGGAGATCACGAAGTTGTAGGAGAAGCAGAGGATGGAAAACAATGCATCCAGGAATACGGCCGGCTTAAACCGGATCTTGTGACCCTTGATATCACCATGCCAGAACTTGATGGACTTAACGCTCTACTGGCATTAAAAAAACTGGCCCCCGACGTTAAGGTTATTATGGTAAGCGCTATGGGACAACAGGATATTGTAGTACAGGCAATAAAGTCGGGTGCAAAAGATTTTGTAGTAAAACCCTTTCAGCCCGAAAGAGTTCTTGAGGCTATCAATAAGGCGCTTGCATAACAAAAGCACTAACTTTACCAGGACTGACTTTATTCATTCTGAGGAACTTTTTCATGAAAAACTGAGAAATTTTCGTAAATAACTTCCTCAAACATGGAGGTTGCAGAAACATAGAATTCATCTTTAGAACCAATTATTTCTTCGAGACTTTTTCCAAGATCCATGGCAGCTTTCAGCTTCACTGACAGGCTCTGCGGGGAATACGCACCAAGGATAAGGTCCTTCTCACCTGGAAGACCGAAAGATCCTTCGAGAAGTTTAAAGCTTCTGCCTATCAATCTGCTGGAGTCTTTGGTGAAAGAGCCGATGACCTTCAGAAAAGGATCATTTTTTTCTTTTGGGTCCACTTTTTCGATCTGACAGAGGATCCCTTCTGAAAAAAGTAGAAAACAGCCAACTGGAAATGGTGCGACGATCTCATGAAGCAGGTTTATGAAACGCTCATCATATTTTGTTCCGCTGCCATTTGAAAGGATCTTAAGCGCATGATAGGGCAGAGCCGCCACATGATAGGGTCTTTCTGAAACAATGGCATCATAAATATCAACAATGGTAACGATCCTTATCAGGTCAGGTATTCTCTCAAGGGGAGGTAATCCCTCAGCGCTATATCCACTTCCATCAAGACAGCGATGGTGATGGGCAACAATCGCTTTAGGAACAGGCATAAGATTTGGGGTATTCTTGACCATTCGATATCCAAAGGTCGGATGCTTTCGTATCAGAGCAAACTCTTCGTCGGTAAGTTTACCGGGTTTCAAGAGTATTTCCAGTGGGATCTTGGTCTTGCCAATGTCATGGAGAAGAGCCCCGAGAGCAGCATCAAGTTTGGTCTGACGATCAGGTTTAAGGATATTTTTCAGCTCGCTGGCCCTCAGAAGCGAAAGGGTTAGCAGCATTACCATCCAGGAATGCTGATGTGTCTGATCATCATGCCCTGAAAGAAGTTGTAGGCTGTCAAGTATCAGGGGTTCGGAATCAAATATCTTATCTATTACGGGCATTACATCATGGGTCAGATCTTTCAATACTTCTGAATCAAGTTGATCGAAGGTACGGGCACGTTCAAAAAAATTTCCGATCTTTCTTGAGACCGCACTTGATATACCCGGAACGGTCTCTTCCGGTCGGATAAATCCCTCAGGGGCATCTTCACAAGAAACACTTATCTTGACATATTCTATATAATCTCGTAGGATCAGGCCTTTTATGGCATGAGATGTCAGGATAGCTCCGCCATATAGCAGGGTTCTGCCATGAAGGTCCAGTACATCTTCTGCGAGCTTCTGGCCGGGTTTCAGTTCCGAGGTTTTGATCTTGACAGTTATTGTTGCCAAAGTGATACCTCCAGAAGGGAATGATTTAACAAACGTTCCAATTATAATGTATCTTTAAAATTAACGCCAAAAGTTTTACCGTATCCTAAGAAACTTTTATGATATATTTTCAGATCTAAATTTTTAAGGTTCTTACTATAGATAAGAAGTATTCAACTAATATCAGATAAGAGACAGGAGTGTTTAAAATGGCTTCTCTGCAGAGTTTAACTTCTATGGCTCAGGCTTTTACAAGTGCAACTGTAGATGTGGGTAAAAGACTCGGGCTAACACTGAGAGTGGACAAGAGTGGGGTAGGTCCCGGTATGAAGGCAACCTCAAGCTGTTCTGCCGCGCTCATAGGAGTGATAGGCGATGAAATTAAAGGTTCAGTTACTCTTATGCCTGGCCAGAAGGCTTTCACGGAAATAATCACTACCATGTCTGGAGGGATGATCCAGGAACCGAGAACAGATGATCCAATGTCCATGAGCGCCCTCGGAGAACTTGCAAATATGATCTGCGGTTCTGCTTTAAAGGAATTGGGGACAAAAAGCGAGGGAAAGATAGACATTACCCCCCCTCAGCTTTTTGCCGGTGATAACCTTCGTTCTGTACCTGCCGACTATCCAGGCATAAAATACTTCACCATTTCTCTTAAGGGAGAAGGGGAAAATAACAACATATTTATAGTTCTGGGTTTTCAGTAAGAGAAAGATCCAATATATATACAAAAAGTGTCTTTTGCTATATTATAAACAATGTTATAACTAATATTGTTTATAGAGGATTTGGTTCCTATAAAGAACTGGCTTCTGTTTCTCTTACTGTTCTTTGTGTTCTTTTTTTTCACAACTGAAGCATATGCTGTTGAGGGTCCTCTAAGCGGACTCCCGAGCCTGAGTATTGATCCTGGCCAGGCAGGAAGTCCCCAACAGATCTCTCTGACACTTCAGATACTGCTTCTGATAACTGTATTGAGCCTCGCTCCTGCAATGGTTCTAATGGTTACCAGTTTTACCCGCATTCTGGTGGTTCTGGGTTTCCTCCGGAACGCAATGGGCATTCAACAATTACCACCCAACCAGGTAATTGTAACTCTGGCTCTTTTTCTCACACTTTTTGTTATGAGACCCGTCCTGGAAGAAGTCTACATTGAAGCTTACAAACCACTTCAGGAGGGGGCCATTACTACCAGTCAAGCCATGGAGAGGGCTATTGTTCCCGTAAGGGGCTTCATGCTCAGCCAGGCAAGGGACGAAGAACTTTCTCTGATGATCTCCCTGTCTGACAGCGAAAGACCTGAAACTCCGGAGGATGTCTCAACTCTTGTCCTTCTTCCTGCTTTCATGTTGAGCGAGCTGAAAACAGCTTTCCAAATGGGCGTGGTCCTTTTTGTTCCTTTTCTCGTCATTGATATGATAGTTTCCAGCATTCTTATGTCAATGGGTATGATCATGCTTCCACCCATGCTGGTTTCTCTGCCATTCAAGGTGCTTCTTTTTGTCCTTGCAAACGGATGGGACCTTGTTGTTGTCAGCCTTGTAAAGAGTTTCGCTTGAGAGGGGATTTTCAAATGGACGGTTCTTTAGCTGCTTTATTCAGTAATGCGGTCTGGACAGCTATATGGTCCGCTTTTCCTATACTTCTGGCGGCAATGATAGTTGGACTGGCAGTAGGCATACTTCAAACAGCAACATCCATTCAGGAGCAGACACTGTCCTTTGTCCCAAAGATACTGGTAGTTTTACTTACGACCCTTTTTCTGGGCCCATCTCTTTTTCGATCCATATGGAGATTAGCTGTAAATGTATTTGGTAATCTCGACTCTTTTGTAAAGTAAAGATCATGACTTTCCCCAATGATCTTCTACCTTTCATGCTGATACTTTTTCTTACATCCCTGAGATTTCTGGGACTTTTATCATCATTGATCTTCTTCTCTGAAACCTCGATACCTATTCCGGTCAAGTTCTGGTTATCTCTTGTTCTCGCCCTTTCTTCCCTGTCAGCCCTGGAGAATGTACAGATAGATATAACTGTTATTCTTACGACTACTGGGTTCCTTCTATGTTCCGCAAAAGAGATATTTCTCGGTGTACTCCTGGGCATTCTTGCTTCAAGCCCTCTCTATGCACTTCATATGGCAGGCCGTTTCATAAGCCAGCAAATGGGTTTTGCCATGGCAGAGATCCTTGATCCTTTTTCGGAACAGAAAGTAGCTGTGATCGGTCAGATGAAATATCTTCTGGGCACCTGGTTCTGGTTTTACATGGGAGGACATCTTCTCATGATAAAAGCTGTAGTAGAGAGTCTGATACTTATCCCAATAGGATCTCCTGTTATCTCCTTTTTTACTCTGGAAGGTATCACAGCCTGGATCAGCGGTCTTTTTGTCCTTGCCATCAAAGTTATACTTCCCTATTTCGGAGTATTGCTTCTAACTGAAATAGGCCTTGGCTTTATGGCCAGGATGGTACCCCAGATGAATATTTTCATGCTGGGCTTTCCTATAAAAATACTTCTTGCACTGATCCTTCTCTCTCTTATGGCTGTTGCAATGGTAAAACAGCTGCTTCCACAGGGAATTGAGATCTTTCTTGAAATGTTCCCTCTTTTCAGTGGAGGATAGAGTATTCACCGTTTGAGGAATGTTCAATGACAAAACTATCCCTTTTAACCCACTTTCCCGAGCAGGAACTTAGAATAAATATACTTTTTCGAGATGGCCGATGTCTTTTTTTCGATAAATCAATGAAATAACCCGGAAAAGAAATAGTTCTTATACTTTCCAGAGAAGAAATTATGTCCTCCGTTGAAAAGTTACAGTCTTTTACTGTCTTTAAAGACCGTGAAAGCCAGGATACCATGGCCTTGATCTTGAGAACTTCAGATGGGGTAACTGCGTTCTTTGACGCGCAGGAATATATTTCAGGTGAAATTTTGACAGTCTCTCTGGAGGGGAACGGATCCTGACTGAAAACACTGATACCTTTCACGCCAAGAAGCATATTTTGTGCTTCCCCTCCATATATAAGGCTTTCCTCGGGATACCCAAGTATATAAAGACTCTCCTGGAGCCTTAGAGAATCTGAAGGAGCAAGCCATGAAAGAAGATTTTTAGATCTGCTCTGAACGCAATCCTTCAGCGGGTTCAGGAACGGACCCTGACGGTTTCTCGTAAAATGAAGGCAACGGTTGTTCAACCCCAATTCTGACAATAAAAGGTTTGACAGATTTCCAAGCGTATTGGATCTCTCATCAAGTTTATCTATGAATACTGTCCAGTTATCTTCCTGCTCCCGATCTGCCCAAAGGGCGATAGCGTGAGGTCTGAAAGACTCATGCAGATCAATCCCAAAAAGAAAAGATGCTCTCTTGTCACTTTCAGAAAGGAACCTGATCCTTTCAGACCAGCCGGCAATAAGAGGAAATTTTTCCTTTTGGGCGGATTTACAAAGCAGTGAGAGAATTGGACCTTTCATCACGGCAATTCCAACATTTATAT
>CAYPIU010000013.1:39934-41329 GCA_964410915.1 uncultured Synergistales bacterium
TCAGGAAAACTAATAAAGTCCTTCCTGAGAACCGATTCTTATAGTAGGAGTATCGGTAAAAGACGGTTCTATTTTCAGGAAGGGGATTATATGTTGAAAATGAATTTCAAGAAAATCGGCCTCACTGCCTTCTTTCTTTTAATAATATTCACAACAGGCTTTGCAGGAGGTATATTTTTCAGCAACGTTGCTGCAGGCATGGGAGAAGAAACCCCTGAAGTAGAGCAGGTTAAAGCATATCCTATCTATGAATTGGGGGAATTTAAACTTTCTCTAAGCGGAGGAGAGTTCACTGATCCTGCATTAGTAAGCTTTGAACTTGTCCTTGAACTTGAAAGTGAAAAAGTCCTGGAAAAATTAAACACTGAAGCTTACTGGGAAGCTCTTTTCAGGAACGAAGTAATTACAGAATCCATGAGCCAGGGACAAGCTTCCCTTAAGAGCCCCGAAGGGCTCCTAAGGTTGTCAGAAGATATTACCGAACGTCTTAACAGTGTCGGCCCATCATTTCCTAAAATATCAAACCCCGTACGAAGGATATTTCTTCGATCCTTCGTGTTGCAGTAAAGGATGATCATTTTTGGCTGACGTACTGAATCAGGCTGAGATCGATAAGCTCCTTGGATCTCTTGCCTCGGGAGAAGTCTCATCTGCACCTGATAAGGCAGAAAAACATGTAAAGACATACAATTTCAGGAGACCTAATAAATTCAACAGGGATCAGTTTCGAGCTGTACAGATGCTCCATGAAAGTTTTGCACGACATCTGACAAGTACACTTTCGACCATGACAAGATCAATGGTCTCTGTCGAGATATCCAACGTGGAACAAGTACCATACGAAGAATTCGTCCGATCTGTCATGTCGCCGACTACACTGGCTATACTTGATATGGAGCCCCTGAACGGTAAGGGTATCCTTGAGGTAAACCAGATACTTATGTTCTCCCTCATCGACCGTATGCTTGGCGGAAAAGGGGAACCTCTTGACCCCTCAAGAGAATTTACCGATCTTGAAAAAGTGATCGTGGACCGTATACTTCTGAATATTTTCAAGGAACTTGACCAGAGCTGGAAAACCATAAATGAAGATATTCATTTCACCCTCTTTGGAAAAGAAAGCAACCCCTTTTTCGTTCAGATCGTTCCCAAGGCCGAGATGGTGCTGCTCGTTAACATAAAGGCACAGGTAGGGGCCGTGGAGAGCAGAATGAATCTCTGCCTTCCCTTTCATACTCTTGAACCTGTAATAGACAAATTCAATCCCCAGGAATGGTTTGTATCAAAAGACAAATATCTCTCTGAGGACGAACGGGCAAAGTTACAGAATACGATCAAGGACGTAAAGGTCGATCTGACAGCTCAATTGAGCAGTACCAGCCTCACACTCGCTGA
>CAYPIU010000014.1:0-38601 GCA_964410915.1 uncultured Synergistales bacterium
AAATTCAGAAGAGTTTTCAAGCTCAGATTTGGTTATGATCAACAGAGACGATATTTTATGCCAGGCATAATGAGGGGATTGTCTTTTACGTTACCAGAGGTTATAGAACAGATCTACCTGACTGATGAAGGTGTTTTCTCGATCCCTCTCGGGGTTTCGGCAACCTTTGTCATGATATTCCTGATATTTGGAGGTTTTCTTGAAAAAAGCGGAGTTGGGGAATATTTCATGGAATTTGCCCAGGCTTTCACAGGAACTGCACCCGGGGGGCCTGCCAAGATAGCTGTTGTCAGTTCGGCCCTTTTTGGTTCCATATCAGGAGCAGCAGTTGCAAATGTCTATGGTACGGGTGCATTTACCATTCCCCTGATGAAAAGGATCGGATATCCTTCCTTCTTTGCCGGGGCAGTTGAGGCAGTTGCAAGCTCAGGTGGACAGATAATGCCGCCTATAATGGGTGCCGGTGCGTTCATCATGGCATCCCTTCTCGGTATTCAGTACAAGGAAGTAATGATAGCTGCGATACTGCCAGCGTTGCTCTATTATGGAGCGGTACTGTTGATGGTCCATCTTGGAGCTCTCAAGAACGGTCTAAAGGGACTTTCACAGGAAGATCTTCCTTCACGGATGAAGGCGCTGAAGGATATTTACAAGATGCTTCCCATAGTCGGGCTTGTCTATCTTCTTCTCAGGGGTTACACTCCAATGCTTGCTGCCGTTATAGGAATTGTAATGGCATGGATAATTTCACTTTTTGACAAGGAACGCAGAATGGGTCCCAGGGCAATATGTGACGCTATTTATACCGGTTCAAAAAATATTCCGGTTGTATGCATAGCATGTGCCGCAGCAGGTATCGTAGTGGGTTCGGTTGCTTTGACCGGATTTGGTTTCAAGTTTGTCGGGTTGGTATTCTCCCTTGCCAGGGATATACCCTTCCTGGCTCTTGGGTTGATAATGGTTGTTTCACTGATCCTTGGAATGGGTCTTCCGACTACCGGAGCCTATATTCTTGCTGCCGCTCTCGGAGTCCCGGCGCTTGCAAAGCTTGGTTTTGACCCCCTTTCTTCTCACATGTTCGTTTTCTACTTCGCAATAATTTCCAACATTACGCCACCTGTTGCTCTGGCAGCATACGCGGCAAGTTCTATAGCTGATTCCGAACCTAATAAAACAGGTTTTGCAGCCATGAAGCTCGGGATACTGGCATTTATTGTGCCCTATGCCTTTATGTATGATCCAGGTGTGATCCTTCACGGGGGACTGGTGGGAAATCTTGCAGCAATAGCAGGCGGCTTTGCAGCTATTTTCGCGATGGGATTTGCAATGATGGCTTATATCCGAACAGAGATAACCAGTTGGCAGAGGCTTTTCTTTATTATCGCCGGAATTCTATGCTTTTTCCCTGTCATTGCTATCAAGGCATTGGGAATCGCTTTGGTTCTGGCAGGTTATTTACTTTTCAGAGGCAAGCATCCGACACTTTCTGCTGCCTAATGATATGAATCTGATAGTAATCCTGGGGTGCCGCTTATTGGCGCCCCTTTTTAAATCAACCTGCCGGAAAACCCTTTTCAGTGTATCTATTTTAAAGTTATAATAAGTTAAATAAATAACATAGAGGAGGGGATCGTATATGGATTTCGGGCTAAATGACAAGGTAGTGCTTGTAATGGCATCCAGTTCCGGCCTTGGAAAGGCAATTGCAAAAAGTTTCGCATCAGAGGGTGCAAGGGTTATGATGGCCAGCCGTAGTTGGGAAAAACTTGATAAAGCCGCGGATGAGGTAAGCAGGGGTATGAAACATAAAGCTCTTTTCAAGGCTTGTGATGTGACATCCTCAGACCAGATAAAAGATCTTGTTGCAACCGTTGTTGATGAATTAGGTCCAGTTTCTGTTCTTGTAAATAATGCAGGTGGTCCTCCGGCCGGGACTTTTGACAGTTTTGGAGATGAAGCATGGCAGAAAGCCTTTGAACTCAATCTTTTAAGTTACGTCAGAACTATAAGAGCAGTTCTCCCTTTTATGAAAGAAAAGAAGTGGGGAAGGATCGTAAACTCGACCTCTTCTTCAGTAAGACAGGTAATAGAGAATCTTATCCTTTCAAACACCTTCAGACTTGGGGTGATCGGATTGACAAAGACCCTTTCCCGGGAACTTGCTCCGCATAATATTCTTATCAACTCAATAGGTCCGGGAAGGTTTGATACAGATCGAATCAGACAGCTTGACAGGGCTCTCTCCGAGAAAAGGGGAATGGCTGTTGAGGACGTTGCAAAAGAATCTCTGAGACGTATACCTGTTGGGCGTTACGGTGATCCCGAAGAGTATGGAAAACTTGCTGTATTTCTGGGTTCCGGAGCTAATACCTACATTACAGGGCAGACAATTCTTGCTGATGGGGGAATGACAACCTCTGTGCCATGATCAATGCTCTTGGATGTGCAAACATCGTAGCTATCGATATTACCATCAGATAGCAGTTCAAGATCAGATGAGCCAGCCTTAAAGGTTTCAGAAAGACCTTTAGATAATTAAGGAGCAAGGTGGGTAAATAGTTTTTTAAATAGAATTACATACATGGGAAAAGTTTGTTTGTAATCCTTCTATCAATGATTACATCTATAGGAGGATATTGTAGTTGTGTAATATTTGATTGCCTTTCTTTATTTCCTATTTATAAAAAAATTATATGCAAAAATAGAATTATGCAATATATGCTTGCAATTATATATACATGTGATAAAATTCACTTGAACAAGGTCCGTAAATTACATACTTAACACAAAACATATAATACATAACACACAATACTCTATGCAAGGGAGTGTCCAGAGATGAAAGCAGCAAAATGGTATGCAAAAAGAGATGTAAGAGTTGTAGAAACAAGGGAGCCGGTTGCAGAACAGGGAGAAGTCAAGGTCAAGGTTAAGTGGTGTGGTATATGCGGATCAGATCTGCATGAATTTCTTGGAGGTCCGATATTTATTCCTGAGGGTCAGGCGCATCCTTTGAGTAAGGAGCAGGCCCCAGTTATTATGGGACATGAATTCTCTGGTGAAATAACTGAAGTTGGAGAGGGTGTAGAAGGGTTTCAGCCCGGAGACAGGGTTATAGTTGAGCCAATTAGAGCCTGCGGTGAATGTGCAGCATGCAGGGAAGGAAAATATAATATCTGCAGCAGGCTCGGCTTCCATGGTCTATGCGGGAAAGGTGGAGGTCTTGCTGATTACACCACATTCCCTGCTGAATATGTACACAAGATGCCTGATGAACTCTCATATGAGAAGGGTGCTCTTGTAGAGCCGCTTGCAGTAGCTCTTCAGTCACTTCGCCAGGGTAATTTCAAGATAGGTATGACAGCCCTTGTTCTTGGGTCCGGCCCCATAGGCCTGGCAACGATAGAATCACTTCGGGCTGCTGGAGCGAGGACAATAATTGTAATGCAGCGTAAATCCGTGAGGCAGGAATATGCAAGAACAAGTGGAGCTGACCATGTTCTCGATCCAAATGAAGTTGATGTAGCAGCCAGGGTAAAGGAACTCACCGAAGGAGAAGGTGTAGATGTCAGTTTTGATACCACAGGGTCCGAAGTTGGGTTGAACATTGCTCTTGATTCCCTTAAACATTCGGGAACTGCTGTAATTACGAGCATATGGGAAGAGCCTGTATCAATAGATCCTAATAAACTTGTCTTTCAGGAAAAGAAAATGGTCGGTACACTCGCGTATCGTGATCTTTTCCCGGCTGCCATAAAAATGCTTGCAGATGGACGGATAAAAGCAGATGGCTGGATCACAAAAAAGATCGATCTCGATAACATTGTGGAAGAAGGATTTGGAACTCTCACCGGTCCAGACAAAAAAGCTCAGGTCAAGATACTCGTTACACCTGAAAACGAAATCCTGTAGACTATCTCTACTTCCCCCGGGGCTGCCCTTTCGTGAGCAGCCCCTTTCTAATATTCTTCACCTGTAACGTTCGTGTCTTTAAAGGAATAAATAGCCTGATCGATAAAGATCTTCAGTCTTCAAGAGCCATATTGACCGCGGCGAGAGAGTGTATGGCCGTAGAATCAAAAACAGGGATCTCTACGTCACTCTGTTTTATAAGCATGGGTATTTCCGTGCATGAAAGAGCGACTCCTTCAGCACCCTGTGACTGAAGGTCTTTTATGATCCGGATATATTCTTTTTTCGATTCTTCCCTGATATTGCCTACGCAGAGTTCCTTAAAGATTATGTCATCAACTTTTTTTCTTCCCTCTGCATCCGGGATAAGAGGTTCCAGACCATATTTGTTTATGAGCACGCTTTTGTAAAAATCTTCCTCCATGGTGAACCTTGTTCCGAGAAGGGCGATCTTTTTCATTCCTTTGTCTTTTACTGCTTTACCAACTGCGTCTGCTATGAAGATCCCGGGCATACCTGTTGCTTTTTCCACATCTGGAGTGAACATTCCGATCGTATTTGAACAGATTATGAAAAAGTCAGCCCCAGCCTGTTTTATGCTTTTTCCGGCTTCTACTATTTTTGCAGCTGCTTCTTCCCTTCGTCCGGCGCTTAAGGGAGTTTCAATTTCAGCAAAATCTACTGAATACATGGCTATCTTTGCAGAATGAAGTCCTCCAAGTCTACTGCTTACTTCCTCGTTGATTATACGGTAATAGTCTGCAGATGATTCCCAACTTACACCAGCAATAATACCTGTTGTTTTCATAGTTATTCATTCCTTTCAATGATTAAAATACTGTCTATTCCAGAATACTTAAGACCTGAAATTAAACTGACAGTAAGATTATACCTCACTGTAAAGAAGCAGAGTAAAAAGCCTTATTCCTTACTCCAATGCTGTTTTTATCCTGGCCGCAGCTTCTTCAGAAACTGGTTGAACCCAGCTTTTCCAGAGTTCAGGATTTTTCCTCAAAAACCATATTGCAGCTTTCTCAGCAGAATTGTCGTTTTCACTCATCCATGCCAGAGATTCATTTGTCTGTTCAAGTGAAATATGGTAATTCTCAATGAGAGATACTGCCTCAGGGTTGCCTTCGAACCATTCAGTGTTTACCCCTTTTGCAAGAGTGTATGCCGGAGAAGCACAGCCATGGTTCTTTTCCCACTTTTCAGCATCGTATTTCGGTTCTTCTATCATAACCATGTTAAGCATTCCCAACAGAGGTGTAGGAGCCCAGTAATATGCTATAACCGGTTGCCCTTTATCGTATGAAGCCTTGATCGCTGTAGAAAGGGCAGTCGATGAACCTGGGTCGAATGGATCGAGAAGATCACTGAGCCCATAAGCATTCAGCTTATCAAGATTTATGGTGTGAGCTGACCATCCAGTAGGAGCGTTATAAAATCTCCCCTTATCGGGATTATCAGGATTTTTGAAAATATTGTAATATCTTTTCAGATCTTCAGCGGTCCTGAGATCCGGTGCTGATGGATCGATACCTCTTTCAGGGTCGCCATGTATTACAAAATCCGGTACATACCATCCTGATTCAGCGTTAGGAGTGACTTTGCCGCAGTCCTTTACCTTGCCTGAATTCCTTACTTTATCCCACCATTCTTTCTGGGCGTCGGTCCATATCTCCATTACAACGTTTATGTCCCCTCTTTCCAGGCCGAGATATCCAGGCATGGTTTCCGAGAAGATGTATTCAGTTTTGTAATCCCATCCCTTTTCAAGCATAAAAGCTATTACCCTGTTGTGGAACTGGATACTATCCCAAGACAAGTCTGCAAATACGATATTTCTGGATCCCGCAAAGGCAGACACGTTGGATACCATAAAGAATATTGAGCATAAAAGAATAACCAGTACTTTTCTTTTCACTGCAAAAACCTCCTCATTAGTTTTGTGGCTCAAAGGGTACTATATTAAATTTTTATTTAATATAAAATGGCCATTCCGAGTCACTTGGACTTTTGTTAACCTTGAAGATATTTTTCAGGGACTTAGAAGCAAAAAATGAAGGGATACTTAAGTATTTCTAAAAATACAGTCGTATTATATCAGATATAAAACTTTGTAATAAAATGTTTGGGGAAATAGTATCAATGTGTCTCTTCTTTGACAGATCTGTAGTTTTCATGAGAAAAAAGAATCAAAATAACTTAAAAGGTTTTAGGTATGGAGGAAATGATTTGACGTCCAGAAAGATTTTTCTGAATATGAATATCCATGACAAAATAAGTGGTTTTGATAGTGCCCTTGTTCCTGTTGATGCCCATCATCGAATAGTTAAGAATTATTCATCCCCATTACTGCTTGGCCCGGAGCGCTCCGAGTCACTTCTTGAACTGGTGATGCACATGTTCAGTGCCAGGGAGGCTGAGATAGTTCAGTATCTTCAGCCATTGAGACCGAGAACAGTTGCAAAGGTGGCTGAAAAAGCGGGAAGACCTTTTGAGGAGGTTAGAGAGATCCTCGATAACCTCTCATTGCGGAAAAAAGTCATTCTTTCTTACGGAGAACCCCGAAAATTTACGATCCTGCCGATAGTTCCCGGAACATTTGAAATGGCTTTGATGACACCGGATCCGGCAGATCGCATCGGCTGGCACAGAAGATTTGCCGAGATATTCGAAAAAATATGGGATGAAGGGTATATCATTAAGTACACAAAACGAATAAATTCGAATATCCGTTATCTCCCTGTTAATGGTGTTTCCGGGTCCCTCTATATGGCATGGCCCACAGACCGCCTTGAAGAGATGCTTGAGCCCTACGATGATTTTGCGGTGGGTCTATGTCAGTGCAGAATGGCAATGGAATTTACAGGAAACGGTTGTGGTAAGCCTCTGGAGGCATGCGTGACCATGGGGCCTTCAGCAGTAAATATGATCCAGCGTGGACTGATGCGCAGGTCGGATAGATCCGAGATCATCGAAATAAAACATAATGCTGAAGATCATGGATGTGTCAGCTGGATGATGAATGATCCGGGGGGGTTGCATCGTGGTAACTCGAGCTGTTCCTGTTGTGGGTGTTGCTGCCATTTCATGAGGGGTATAACCCAGTTCAATGCTCCGGGATTTGTCAGTAGACCGCATTTCCTTCCCTCCCTTGATAATGAAGTATGTATAAAATGCGGTAAATGTTTTCAGGCCTGTCCCATGGATGCGTGGGAAATGGTAAATGGTTCACCTGTATTCGATCCTGTGAGATGTATCGGTTGCGGACTTTGTGTTCTTGCGTGTCCTGTCGGGGCAATGTCGCTTAAGCCTGTAAATACAGGTGATGATCATACACCTGGCTGGTTCACTTATTTTATGGATATTGTTCCAGGATATATTGTCAATTCTTTCAGCATATGGCTGAAAAGGTTTATCGGTAGTGCATAAGCGAACTGAGGTTACTGACGGGGCAAGTTGTTATGGTACAGAATGATCGAAAGCCGGGAACCTTCAAAGGAGGTTCCCGGCTTTCGTATTTTCAGATCCAGTCGATGTCGGCGGAGTTTCTGCGGGGGAAGGAATAGATCCTGTATTTCGGATAACCAAAGGACATCGCGTCGCCGAATTTATAGCCCTGCGGTATATCATAATCTTCAACTAATGAGGGATCATTTTGTACAGCCAGTTTCAAAAGACCCAGCCAGCATGTTCCTATTCCGTATGACTGGCTTAGTATTTCGAACCAGGCAAGGGCAATAGAGGAATCATTTTCCGCCAGTACACTTTCGGAGGGGATCAGCGTTATAAGGATGGCAGGTGCATTTCTGCTTATAATATCATTTCCCTTACTCAGCTCATCACCTGCTTTTTTAAAAACAGGTGCATACGGATGATTCTTATCTGTATCAGCGGTTTTTCTCATCCACTCTGCAACTTTAGCCGAAAGGGTCCTTACTTTCTCAGGACCATTTATTATCTTCCATTTAAGGGGCTGTTTGTTGCTTGCAGATGGGGAAAATCGAACTGTGTCCATGATCCTTATCATGGTTTCTTTTTCTACAGGTTTCTGTAAAAAAGCCCTTGTGGTTCTTCTTGATAAAAGGTGGTTTTCAAGTGCTGCAGGTTCAAGTAAAGCGGTCTCCGCATCCTTGTGGGGATAGTCTCCATGATATTCGGTCTTTACAGCATCTGATGGACAGAAGACCTCACAATGGCCGCATTTTCTGCATGTACCGAGAAGATCCTCCGGTATATAGGGTTCTTTGTTTTCCTCACGTTTTATTATTCCCGCCGGGCATAATAAAACACAGATATCGCAGCGGGTGCATTTTTCCTGATCGAAACTTATCATCCGTTCACTCAATTAACTCATCCTTTCGATCATGGTCAAGATCGGAGTTTTTGCAGTTTATCTTTCTTTCCATTCTGGTTTGCGTTTTTCAAAAAAAGCACTTACGCCTTCCTTTGAATCTTCTGTTGTACACAAACGTGCAAAAGCTTCGTTCATATAGGAGAACTGTTTTTCGTAATCCATATCTTCAGAGCTGTAGAATGCCTGTTTGGCGATCTGAATTGCGAGGGGGCTTTTCTCTGCCAGCTTTTTTGCCCATAATAGAGTCTCCTCATCAAGAGATTCCTTTGGTACGGCATGATTTATCAGGCCTGCTTCAAGTGCTTCTTCTGCAGGAATAAGGTCACCGTAAAGAAGCATCTCAAGCGCCTTTTTCCTTCCAACGCTTCTTGCTACCGGAATAACTGGCCCTACACAGTTCAGTCCGACATTTATAGCGGTCAGACCCATTCGAGAATCATCGGAAGCGATCGCAATATCAGCGGCAGCTACTATTCCCATTCCGTTGGCGGCTGCAACTCCATGGATCTGTGCTATTACAGGTTTTTTCATTCTTGATATTGTGACAAATGGATGTTCCATAACTTCAACCAGTTCCCGGTATTCTGTTGCTGTTTTGCCGGCGAGTTCCTTTACGTCTATTCCGGCGCAAAAAACCCTTCCGGATCCTTTTATGATGATAACGCGGGTATCTTTGTCATTATCGAGTTCACACAAAGCCTGGTCCAGCTCCCAAGCCATCATGATGCTGAAAGTGTTCAGCTTCTCGGGACGGTTGAGAGTTATTGAAGAGACATGGTCTTCCGGTTTTTCAATAATTAGCGTTTCATAGCTCATTTTGATACCTCCATATTGATTTTATAACTGATTGACGCATAAAGTTACAAGTTGACTTTCTCTGAGGTAAAAATACTTATATTTCAGGTGAATATATGCAGTGAAAAAATTGCGGATCTTCTTAAAGTGGAGACCCGGCGGTCATATTCCCGATTTTATTGTTTCCGGCAGTAATGGCTTGCAAAAACAATTTTACCAGCAATTTACCGATATAATAATAAACTGATCATATTCTAACAGTCGTAAGTTCTGTGCGTCTAAGTTAAAAGATCCTTTATTACCCGATCAGTCCATTAGATAAATTTATTCCAGAGGCATTGCTCGTTTGTGGTTTAAACGCCACCTGCTTTTCAGTCAAAACTTCTTTCCCATATCTTGCTCTGTTGACATAAATAAGTTCAGTCTGTAGGGTTTTTATAATTTTCAGTGTTTTAGTCATGAAGTTCGATATTTAACGGTCAAAATAGAGTTTCGGTTTACTGGAGGATATATCATGCCGATTTTTCACCTTGGTTACGGTAAAGAAGGTATAGAATTTGAGCTCAGGCAAAAAAATTTCCCTGTTGTTCTCGAGGGAAAACTTAATGAAAAGGCAGCCAGTCCTGCCGAAATAATTACCGCGGCACTGGCAGATCCTATAGAGAGCCCTTTACTTAGTGAAATAGTAGATCCTGGAGATAAAGTCTGCATAGTAATATCCGATCTGACCAGATCATGGCAGAGGATGGATCAGTACCTCCCTTATATTGTCAGGGAACTTGAGAATGGCGGGATCAGTGACAGGGATATTTTTTTTCTCACCTCTACGGGTTCACATCGTCCGCATACCAGTGAAGAACACAGAAAGTTACTTGGGGATGATCTTTACGATAGGTTCAGCATAATTGATCACAACTGTGAAGACAGATCGGAACTTGTCTTTGTGGGTACTACAGTTTATGGGACGAAAGTCGAGGTCAACAGGAAGGCGCTTGAGGCAGACAGGCTAATTATTACCGGTGCCATAGCCTATCATTTCATGGCAGGATGGGGCGGAGGCAGGAAATCCATTATGCCGGGGATCTGTGGTTATGAATCCATCCAGAATAACCATGCACTTGCTCTTGATCCTGAGCCCGGTATGGGGCGAAATCTAAACTGCTGTACTGGAAATTTTACCAATAATGTTCTTCATCTTGACATGATAGAGGCTACGGAGATGGTCAGGCCCGATTTTCTCTTCAACGTGATAATGGATGATGGAGGAAATATCGGAGGGGCCGTAGCAGGTCACTGGAAAACTGCACATGAAGCGGGCGTGGCCATGGTGGACGAGATCGATGGTGTCGCAATAGAGAAAAAGGCTGATCTTGTGGTTACAACACCTGGAGGATATCCCAAGGATATCAATCTTTATCAGAGCACAAAAGCTATATTCAACGCCCTTGATGCAGTAAAACCTGGTGGAGTGATAATCTCACTGTGCAGGTGTAATGAGGGATTCGGGAACAGCGAAGTCCGGGATATCCTTATCGAATGTAAGGACAGCAACGAGCGGGAATCATACCTTAGAGAACGATTTTCCATAGCCAGGTATATTGGTTATGTAACCGGTTACGTCTCAGAGAACTGGCATCTTGTCCTGGTTTCAGAAATGGAAAGCCCTGAGCTCGAATCATTGGGGATCAGGACCTTCAAGACAATGGAAGATGCCCTGAACTATGCAGAAGGGATATTTGGCGGGGAATTCAGTTCTTACGTAATGCCTCATGGTTCGTCGACTCTTCCGAGGTATGTCCGGAAAAACAAATAGACCAGGTTTCATTTTATCGAAAACTTGACAGTATATCGGGTATTTATGGATAATAGCCAGACGTTCTGTTCGGGGTACTTTTATTATATGAAGGATCAGGGAGGAAGAAATAATGGTAAAGTTTGAAACGAGCAAAGGTAATATTTCTATAGAACTTTATAGCGAAAAGGCACCAGAGACAGTAGAGAATTTCCTGCAATACGTGAGGGAAGGGTTTTACGACGGGACGATCTTTCACAGGGTAATTGATGGTTTTATGGTACAGGGTGGCGGTTTCGACGAAAAAATGAAACAGCAGCAAACCCGTGAACCGATAAAGAATGAGGCCGGGAATGGTTTGCAGAATGACAAGTATACTCTGGCAATGGCCCGGACATCGGCTCCACATTCTGCCACTTCCCAGTTTTTCATTAACGTTGCAGACAACGCCTTTCTTAACTATTCGTCTCCCTCTCCAAGAGGTTGGGGTTATGCGGTCTTCGGCAAGGTAGTAGAAGGCCAGGATGTTGTCGACGAGATAAGAAAAGTTGAAACTGGAGCTTCTGGCCCTCACCAGGATGTACCTGTTGAGCCTGTAGTAATAGAAAAGGCTTACGAATTAGAGGCTTAGTCCTTTATCAGTACTGCTACTTATAAGAATATATTTTTTAGCAGAGGGGAGAGTTTTAACTCTCCCCTCTGCTTTCTTTATTAACCGTTAACACGTTTTATCATTTCATCGATATTAAGTTCCCTGAACCCGAGATCTTCAATTCCAGGGCCTCTCCTGAAGTAATCCGTACCGTTGATAACACCTGCGAGATAAATGATATTATTGATCGCAGGTGTCGGTATTCCCAGTTTATCAGCCATTGAAGATACTGGCACCAGGAGGAACGGTACATCTTCCTCGAGGTATCTGTGTAATAGTTTTTTCGGAGCGTCCATACCATGGTCACAATATACCGGGTTGTTAAGAATAACCTCTCGGAGAGAAGTTCCTTCAAGTCCGTAGATCTGTTTCATGTCATCTTCGGTGGATAAAAGTTCTATCCCGAGAGCTTTACCGACTGCTATTCTCTCCCGGTCCATCTCTTCCATTACTTTGCAGACTGATGGGCTCATTCCGTCTTTGTAAAAGCTGAAATTACCATTTGAAGTCTCGATCCTTCCTGCATTCATTACCATGGTGGGGCAATGAAGGATCATATTGGTGTTATAAAGGCCTATGGCTATTACGTTCGGTGCTTTGACAAGAGGAACTGGAAAAGTGGCAGAAATAACTTCAAGAGACTTTTCGGTTGAGGTGGATGGTAAGGCAGCTGCAGATATATATTCTTTCATCCCCCAGATATCTATATTGCCAGGTTCAACAATACGGCATGCATATGGCAGGGTGTCGGTTTCGATAATGGATATATCAATATCATAATCGTTGTCATTAAGCCATTTGCTGAATGTAAGTGAACCAAAATTTCCGGGGATAAGTACAATTGTCTGTCCACTTTCAAGGTATGGGGCTACCATTTCAAGGATCGGTCTCTGAGCAAAAGCAGGTGCTGCAAAATATATGATATCAGCTCCCTGTACTGCCTTCCCGGGATCTGATGTTAACCTGTCTATCTCTCCGGTCAATTCAAGGTACCCGGAAAGTTTTATCTGTTTTGTTAGCTTGAGCTTTTCCACGTTCCTGATGAATTCCGGATGTTCGAAAAGAACGATCTCATGTCCAAGGGAAGCGAGATGTCCCGCCAACGCCTGTCCGCCGTTACCGGCACCCAGGATGCAGATCTTTTTCAAGATTTTTTCCTCCTCTGGCCTTCAGGTCAAAATTCAGGGTAGATGATATCAGAAACTAATGTTTATTCATAGACATTTTTTATAACCTTGAGTATAATTTCATTTCAGTATAAATTCAGGAACATAATATAGAGAGATTCTGGAGGGTTTGATGAATATGAAACGTTTAATATATTTGCTGACAATATCTATGGTTATTTTTGGTGCAGGTTCGGCTTTCGCTGGTTCAGTTATGGATAAAGATGTAATAAGAGTAGGTACAGAGGCTACATATCCGCCATTTGAATTTCGAAATCAGGATAACGAGATGACCGGTTTTGACATTGAGCTTGTACAAGCTATAGGTGAGCATATGGACAAGGATGTCGAGCTTGTCGATATGTCCTTTGATGGTCTCATTCCCGCTCTTATGACAGGCAAAATAGATATGGTAGCCGCAGGAATGACCAATACCGAGAAAAGAAAAGAAAAAGTTGGTTTCTCGGATGTTTACTATCATATAGAAAATGCTTTTGTTACTAAAGCTGATGATGACAGCATAAAAGAGCTGAAAGATCTTTCGGGAAAGGTTGCGACAGTCCAGATAGGGACGGCTCAGGATAGTTTTATCACTGAACTGGGTACAGCAGCTTCTGTAAAAAGATTCCAGAAGAATGATGATGCTCTCAGGGAAGTAATGCTTGGACGGGGAGATTTCACAGTAATAAATCTTACTGTTGCAAATTCCTTTCTCAGAAACAGCGAAGCTTTCAAGGGAAAACTAAAGATAGCACTCAGGAATTTCATAAATGAGCCCGATGAGGGTATTGCTCTCGCAGTCCCAAAGGGCGACGATCTTTTTCTTTCTGCAGTCAACAGCGCTCTCGCAGAGATCGAGGCTTCAGGAGAACTTCAGGAACTTAAGGTAAAGTACCAGATCGACTGATCTGTTATCGCTGAACGTCAATAATATTACTTTGAGCAGGCGGGAATATAGTTGACTATATTCCCGCCTGCTCATTAATAACAAGCTTGTAGGAACAGAAAGGATTGAATAAAGATAATGGTTGCAAGACTTCTTTCAGCTTCAGATATCAAAAGTGTCGTAACGATGAAAGATATTGTAGATATAGTTGACAAGACATACCAGGGAATGGGAAGCGGGACAGTTATCAATCCCTCCAAGGGAACTCTTGACCTCGGGGAAAGCTCTTCTTATCCGCCATATAAGGCCGATATCAATGCTATGCCTGCCTATGTAGGATGGGTAGATACTGCTGGAATAAAGTGGGCTGGTGGCTGGCTTGAAAATCCATCAAAGGGTCTACCATATGTCAGTGCAGTAATTGTTCTTGTAAATCCTCACAATGGTGAATTTACCGCGGTAATGGACGGGACTTTTATTACCAATTACAGGACGGGTGCTCAGACAGCAGTTTCATTGAAGTATCTCCTTGGAGGTAAAAAAAAGATCTCCCTCGGAATTTATGGCGCAGGTATGCAGGGAAGAACCCAGACAATGGCTATTTCAGAAGTTGCAGAAATAGAAGAGCTCAAGGTCTTTGATATTTCCAGAGAGGCAGCCAAAGCATTTTCCCTTGAGATGGCCAGTTTTGTGAATGGTGATATCAGGATATGTGAAAGCCCTGAAGAAGCAGCTGAGAGTGATGTAGTGGTAACAGTAACACATGCTAAAGATAAATTTTTTAAAAGTTCCTGGTTCAATGCCGGAACGATATTATGTCCCATGGGTTCTTATCAGGAATGTGAAGATGAAACCCTTTTATCCGCAGATCGAATAGTGGTCGATCATATTGCTCAGTGTCTGCACAGGGGGGCTCTAAAAGAGCTTGGAGAGTCTGGTAGACTGACCGAAAAAGATATATTTGCCACTCTTGGAGAAATAGCAGCCGGTGTTAAAAAATGCGAAATATCACCAGGTGAGAGAACCCTTTGTGTTCCCATAGGAATAGGGGCAGTTGATATAGCTGTTGCGTCGGTTGTTCTTGAGAAGGCTCAAAAAGAAGGGCTGGGAACTGTTTTTGATTTTTCGTCTTGATGATTTTGCAGACGGGCAGGAATAAAAATCTTTTATTCCTGCCCGTCTGTCTTAATTTCGCTATTTACCTTTATGAATGGCCCACATTCTTGCAAGTTCATCTTCTTCGCACTGAATAGCAGTAACATTAAATCTTTCGGATCCCCTCGAAAAAGATACTCCCTTCCCCTCTTTTACAATACCGGTATCTGCTGCGGGGATCTTCTTTTGGGCAAGTTCTGCAAGTATCGTTTGTATTTTGCCTTCAGGAACTGTTGCAACAAGGGAACCTGATGATATCATCTTTACAGGGTCAAAGGAAAAGGCCCTGGCAAAACGGTTTACTACGGGTCTTTCCGGTATAAGGTTAATATCAATTTCTATAGAATTTCCTGAAAGTCCTGCTATCTCAAGTGATGTTTCCATTATTCCGCCCCTTGTTACATCATGCATTGCTGTTGCTCCATTGTCTGCAAGTATCAGTGCTTCCTCAAGGATACTGACTTCACTGCCCAATGCTGCTCCTTCCTTAAGATCTTCTTCGGTCAGGCCAAGAAATCTTCCTTCCTCTGCAAAATCTACAGCAAGAATAGAAGTCCCTTCTATACCAGCGCCGCCTGTTATTACTACATGATCTCCAGGCTGGGCCCCCCCGGTCCCGACTATCCTTCTGCCAGAGGCTGAAGCCATGGCTGTGACAGCTACAACCGGTCGTGTTATTCCGGAAGAATAACCGGTGTGTCCGCCGATTATTGATACATTGATCTCCTCTGCTGCCCTTGATGCATCTCTCATTATGCTTTTGACGAGTTCTGTATCTTCCCTGGAAGGCACGAGGAGCAGGATCTGGGCCCACTGGGGAGAAATACCGGAACATGCGATATCATTACATGCTACGTGCATGGCAAGCCATCCTATACCTGATACAGCTCCAACGATAGGATCTGTATGAGAAAGAAGTATGTCATTTCCGATCCTCGTAAGAGCAACATCTTCACCAAATGTTGAGCCGAGAATAACTGAGGGATCATCCTTTTGCCTTTTTGTATATGGATATACACATTCGCGGAGCATGTCCAGAGAAAATTTTGACATTTCCATCACCCTCCCGGATCTTATCCTGTCGATAATTCAATTTAACAACCCGATCCCTGAAAGGTAAATATCCAGAAAGCTGCTATTTGTACAGATCCTGGTTTTGAAATATCATTGGCAGTAAATTCCTTAAAATAAGCTATCCAGAGGAGGATGATCATGAGTTTCCAGATACTTTCGATAAATCCGGGTTCAACAAGTACAAAAGTCGCATGGTTCGAGGATGAAAGGCAGATATGGAAAGAAAGTGTATCCCACAGCGTGGAGGACCTGTCAAAGTTTAGTCACATCAATGAGCAACTGAATTTCAGGATAGAACAGGTCATGAAATTTGTTTCTCAAAAGGGATCTGACATAAATGATCTAAGTGCAGTTGTAGGAAGAGGTGGTTTTACAGATCCGATCCCGGGTGGAACGTACAGAGTTGATGAAGTACTAATAGCGAGGCTGCTGGAGGGAAGACCATGGCAGCATGCTGCGAATCTCGGGGCGAGTATAGCGAAGTCGATCGCAGAGAGGGTCGGGGTCTCCCCTTTCATTGTAGATCCAGTTTCAGTTGATGAGACTGATACTGAGGTCCATATCACAGGCTTGCCGGAGCTTCCTCATTGTCCTGCTGCTCATACTTTGAATGTCAAGGCTGCACTTAGAAGGGCTGCCAGGAAACTTGGAAAAGATCCTGTGGAGATAAAGGCAGTTGTTTCCCATCTGGGTGGTGGTATTACTGTTTGCGCCCACAGAGATGGAAGAATGATCGATATGCCTACTGCAAATGAATTCGGGCCATATTCTCCGGAAAGGACTGGAGGATTGCCTGCAGGTGATCTTCTCGATCTCGTAAGTTCTGGCCAGTTCTCATATTCCCGTATGCAAAAAAAACTTGCTGGGGAGGGAGGGCTTGTAAGTTATCTCGGGACTGGTGACCTTAGAAAAGTAAAAGAAATGATAGCCAGTGGGGATAAATATGCTGATCTCGTCTATCGCGGGATGGCCTTTCAGATCTCCAAGTGTATTGCAGCGATGGCAACTTCTCTGGATGGAGAGGTTGATGCGCTTGTATTTACTGGTGGAATGGCAAAGGATGAGGAACTTCTCGATTTGATAACTGAAAGGGCAGGGTGGATAGCCCCTTCAATATTATTTCCCGGGGAGTTCGAAATGGAAGCTTTAACCGAAGGTGCTTTGAGAGTCCTCAAGGGCGAAGAAAAGGCAAAGGATTACAGCGAGAATATCAGTAAAGGGAACAATTACTGGAATTGCTCGTGATAATTCTCAAAACTGCCGTAACACTCCCTTGTTCCAAGGGAGTGTTGACTTCAAGATGTTTTCAATACTTAGCTGTGTGAACTTTATAATAAGGCCCTGCCTACCATTTACGTGACAGGATCACGGGAATGGATAGACTGGGAATTATTCCAATTATCAGCATCGTCGTGGTGAGCCCGAAAATATCTGCGATCGCGCCAAGCGGTGCTGTAATTACTCCTCCGAAACCGAAAGCAAATCCCATTATTATTGAACTTGCCATTCCTCTTGAATGGGGTGCGGCTCTCTGGGCCATTGCATTTGTAATAGGTTCAGTGGCTGTAAGCATGGCATATCCGACCATGAAAAGCAGGATCGACTGAATTCCCTCTGTAAGTGCTGCGGGGACAAGAAAGAATGGCATCAGGAACAGTATCGATACCAGTGTTCTTCGGGCGCCGAATTTATCCGCTATCCTGCCACAGATCAGAGGTGATATTGACGCGCCTATGGTTATAACGAAAAGAACTGTGCCGATCTCTGTCAGTTTTCCTCCTCTGGCGGATATTACCAGGGGAAGAAAGAACCTGAGTCCCTGTCCTGAAATGGCCCTTGCGAAGGCTACTATCCAGATCCTGTAGATCTGTCTGAAGACTTTCCAGAAATTATAAAAAAATCCCCCAGAGGAAGGTTTGAAGGTGGACTTGTCCTGAATATCAGGTATATATAGATACATAAGAACAACTGTTATTAATACAGGGATCATTGCTGCCCATGGCATCAGTTTGTAACCAAATAACTTTACCAGTGTTACTGCGTAGATAGGGCTGAAGGCACCTGCGAGCATTCCGCCAAGGCCAAATAAAGCGAGAGAGGACGATAGCTGGTCAACACTGCATATATGTCCTATCCCGCCACTTCCCTGGGGGTGGAATACTGCTGTTCCGATCCCCCATATCAGGACAAAGACAAGTGTCATGAAATAATTTGGGGCGAGAGGAAGAAGACATGCTCCCAGGCATGCCAGAACTGGTCCGGATATTACATAGACAGGTTTTGTAGTCTTGTCGGAGAAATATCCGAACAGGGGCTGTCCTATCATATTAATGAAACCGGAGATCGAATTCAAAAACCCGGCCTGTGCAAGGGATATACCCAGCCTTTCAACTATGCCGGGAATAAATGTAGGAAGAAAGGCAAGATGGAGATCATTTATAAAATGCCCCAGGCATAACAGTATTATCTGTAATTTTGTTCTACGAACTTTAGTTTGAAAAAGAGCCATGATCGTCACATCCCGGTGGTTTTTATGTTGAAAAACTATTCTAACACTAAATTTTGAAAAGTAACCTCATTTATATATTTTGAAATTAGAAACTTGATTTTATTTTAATGAATTATACCCCCCAAAAACCTGTTTTCCGTTTTTCTCCCTCATAAGCCTGTTTTTTGACGTTTCCTTTGCATTTTCTACAAAATTCCGGCATTAAAATTAATTCTCCGGATCGATCTGCTACCTGTTGAAAAGGTATCAGGACCATCCACCAGACAATAGTAAATAAATTGGTCGATCTTTTACCTTTACAAATCAGCTTATCAGGCGTATTATTCTTCTCAATAATTCTGTTTCGCATTGCGATACTGTCGATAGGGAAAAGGAGGCGACCGTTATTTATCTTTCAAGAGTATCTGTTTCTTTCATAGCTCCTGTAACTGCGATCATTACAATAACAACAACAACTACTACATCCAGCGGCGGCCCTCCGGGATCGGTCGACGGTTAGGTAGTGCTGTCGAGCTTTTTCAGGCCAGGGTCCAAAGGGACCCTGGCCTTTTTTGTGCTTTTTTAAAGAAGAAAAAGTGGAAATATTTAATGGAGGTGCAGGTAATGGGAAGTCGTATTATGCTCATGGGTTTTGGAAATGTTGGGAAAGGTTTTTGCAGTTTGCTTTCAGAGAAGAACAGTATGTTGAAGGAATACTATGGAACTGATACGAAGGTTACAGGAATAACTACCCGAACCCGTGGATGTATTTATGACCCCTCAGGTATAGATATAGATCTGCTTTTAGAGGAAGAAGCCAATGATCCGCAAAGATCCCTTTGCGAGTTGCCTGGTTTTTCAGCTATTTGTGTAAACTCTCCTTATGAACTTGTTCAAAAAGGGAAATATGATGTTCTGGCCGAATGTACCGTTACTTCTCTCCAGGGCAAAAGTGCTGGTCTGGATTACATAAGGGGAGCTTTATCAAGGGGTAAGTCGGTTATAACGACCAATAAAGGCCCTATTGCCTTTCACTATGAGGAGCTCCTTGATCTTGCGAATAAAAATAATGGTAAAATTCTTTTTGAGGGAACTGTAATGTCGGGAACCCCTGTATTTTCGACATCTGTAAATGGCCTGTGCGGCAGTTCAATAAGATCATTTATGGGTGTTTTGAATGGGACCTGCAATTACATACTCGAACGAATGATAGAGGGACAAGACTATAGTTCAGCCCTCGGAGAAGCACAGAAAAAAGGTTATGCTGAAGCAGATCCCGCCATGGATGTAGAAGGCTATGATTCAGCATTGAAGGCTCTTATACTTGCAAATGTTCTGATCAAAACATCACCTCTAAATCTTGAAGATGTCCAGATAAAAGGAATAAACAGTCTCTCTCCGGAAGTCCTTAAAGAAGCCATTAAAGGTAAAGGACGACTGAGGCTTATTGCCAGAGGTCAACTTGATAAAAATAAAAAAAGTATCTCCGTGGGCCCTGAGATAGTACCTGAGGGACATCCTCTTTATAGTCTTCCCGGGGCCACTAACGGACTTGTCCTTGAGACAGATACCCTTGGGACAGTATGCCTGACCGGTGCCGGGGCAGGTTCACGTGAAACTGGTTTTGCTCTTCTCAATGATCTTGTTACTCTTTCAAGGCCTGGTTACGAAAGGAGGGTGATCTGATGATCGTTCAAAAATATGGTGGATCGTCACTCTCCACCCCGGGAAAGATCAGGGGAGTTGCGGATATGGTATCTCAAAGGCTTACAGATGGGGAAAAAAGTGTTGTCGTGGTTTCTGCCATGGGGGATACTACAGACTCTCTGATAAGGATAGCTTCCTCGATCTCTAAAGGGTGTGACCTCAGGGAGATGGATATGCTCCTTTCCTCTGGTGAGCAGGTCTCTGCTTCCCTTCTGGCAATGGTCCTTTCGGAAAAAGGTATTCCCGCTTTATCCATGAACGCCTTTCAACTTGGTATAGTTACAGATGATAATCATTCCGATGCCAGGATCAAAAGCATAGATATTTCAAGGATAGAGAAAGGCTTAAGTGATAATAGAGTGATCGTTGTAACGGGTTTCCAGGGTATCTCTGAAAATGGAAATATAACTACCCTCGGGAGAGGGGGATCAGATACTACAGCAGTTGCAATTGCATCATCTCTTGGTGTCCCCTGTTATATTTACAGTGATGTGAGTGGTGTTTACACCTGTGACCCCAGGCTTGAGCCAGACGCAAGAAAACTTGAATTCATAACATATGATGAGATGCTTGAGTTGTCAATGCTGGGGGCCAGGGTGTTGAATCCTGTCGCAGTTGAGACGGCAAAAGAGGGTAGTGTGGAAGTTTCCTGCTGTGCTGCTTTTTCAAGTGAGAATGGAACCCGGCTGGTATCGTCACTTCCAGCTTTTTATGGCAGAACTTCTGTTACTGGACTTGCTGTCAGGAAGTATCTATTCGAAGATAAAAAGGTCCCTTCAGTTGACATTCAGGATCTCTCGATGATCTCTGCAGTTGGCAATTCAATAGGAAATGATCATGCCGCTAAAAAGAGACTTTCGAGTGTCCTCCACAGGGAAAGCAGAGTATTACCTGAAGTTTTCTCATCCTTCAACAGCATATCTGCGCTTATCCCTTCATCGAGTGTTATACCGGGGGTAAAGGCATTAGCCAGGGAGTTCAGCCTTATTTAATACATATCAAACCGTTTCTTTCACAATAAAGTTTGCAGGGTCAGGTAATATGGGGTCTTTGAGATCCCCGCATTTCCTGACCCTGCAGCTTTTTTAATCCCCGTTTTTGAAGACGGGAAGTTTTTCAAGATATATTAGATCTTCGCTCTCGTATCCGCCCTCTTCAAGCAGGACCGCAGCTTTGGCTTTAACTATGCTGCCTGCCTTTTCCAGCAGTTTCTCCACAGCCATAAGGGAACCACCGGTGGAGACAACATCGTCAATGACACAGACCTTGCGTCCCCTGATCCTCTCTGCATCAACACCATCCAGGACTATGATCTGCGGTTCCCTTGTGGTGATGGACTGAACCTTTTCTATAACGGGGTTCTCCATATAACCCTTTACAGATTTTCTTATTATCACGTAGTCTATGCCGAGTTTGTTAGCTATAACGTGGGTAAGAGGTATACCCTTTGCCTCAGGACATACAAGCATTTCCACGTCTGAAGGGATCTGAGTGTAAAGTTCCTCAGCTGTTTTTTCAACGAGTTCAGTGTCTCCAAGCATAACAAAAGAGGCAATGGTAATATCCTCGCTGATCTTTATCTTTTTCAGTTTTCTAGTTATACCCGCTATCCGGAGTTCATAAAAATTATTAGCTTGCATGATCAAAGCCCGAAAACAAGTTTTATACAGATCCCTGCAAGCAATCCGAAAAATGGATTCCATCTTGCAGAGACCAGAACAGTAGCGCCTATGACCATTCCCCAGGGACTGAATCCGAATGGACCGGCAAAATCGGGTGCACTTGCGAGTGCGGCCTGAATATTGGTGGAGAATGTTACAAAAGTTCCAAGAATGAACAGAAATCCTGCTATGGATGATTTATGCACATATTTGCCGATAGTTGGAAGAAGTTTGAAAAGCAGTATTGCTGCCATTATTCCCATCATCATTACAGAAGCGAGGAGAGGATTCGGTGCTGTAGCGGTTCCGGAAATAATTGCTTCTACAGGTGCTCCGCCAAAAAGTGTAGATCCTATATCAGCCAGGCTTGAATAGATAGCCAGGTGATCGATATTTGTTTCTACACCTGCGATGTTTCCTGTAATTTTCCCAAAGCTGATATTTGCCCCAATATTAAGGCATGCAAGGGCAAGAGCACCAAAGAGTATCCTGCTGTTTTCCCAGAATCGCCATTCAATATTTCCCAAATGGAATTTTTCGTTTGAGATATCTATGCCGGGGTCTTCAAGTTTTAGTTTCCCTGAGCGCTTGATCAGATTGTAGAAGATCGTAGATACCAGAACGGAAATAATAATGGTATTTGCAAGGTCCTGTGTTATAAACCAGACTGCAAGACCTGTTATTACTGATACCGAGCCAGACCATTTTTCAGAGTTGAAAAGTTCGATAGCTACATATGCGAGCATTATACCTACTCCTGCCATCATTGATGTGACGATTGTAGGTCCTATAAATTGCACGATAGCTTCATTCAGTCCAAGAACTGAGGGAATGAGGAGAAATACTGCGCCCCAGAATACAAGACTGAGCCTTTCCTTTATGTTGCTTCCCATGGTTCCGGCCAGGGTTATTGTTTCAGCCTGGAAGGAGATAGTTGCCACTGAGTTGAAGGCCAGGGAACCTGCTATACCTACAAGGAAGGCTATTGCAGTTGGAAGCGCTGCAAAGCCGAAGCTCAATGCCAGGATCCCCTGGGGTATCCCATTGATCACAACGGCCAGTGCCGCTAAAAGATCAGTTAACATAACGATATCATTCCTTTCAAAATTAAACTTCTTTATATCTCTCCAGTCTTATATAAATTTTCTCTCTTTTACTATAAGACCTAAAGATTCTATATAACTTTCAACAGAATTGAAAGTTTATAAAAAAATAAAAAAGTCAGCATTTACAGATAGTTTTAAAAAAGCAGTAAAAGTTTCCTTTATTTTATTCTGTAGCATTTTTCAGGTTGCAAATACTTTAATATTGGAATAGAATCTAAAGTCGTTAAAATGACCATTAAGTCATATATTTTACCTGTTGTTTAATATGTCCGGGAGGCCTGTGGATGTCGAAACTCACTGATAAGAAAAAAGAGGTTATGGAAACAATAATGAAGGATGCTGTTTTCGAGGCAACCTGTCAGGTAATTCGAGAGAGAGGGTGGCCTGCTCTTACTATGGAGAGAGTTGCCGAGAAAGCAGGAGTCTCCAAGGGTACTGTATATAATTATTTTAAGGATAAAAAGGAACTTGTCTGGCTTGTAATGACAAGACTGGGTTTGAGGATAGAGTCCAGGATCAGGGAAATAATGGAGAAGGAAAATAGTTCTACTGAAGCTTTAAAGGAGATCATAAGAATTGAGCTTTTGAACAGAAGAGAAAATGCTCATATGGGTGCTGCCTTTGCTCAGGCCATTTCTTCGGAACCCGAGATAAGGGAGAGATTCCAATCTGATGATCACCCATTTTATAAGGTCAAGATACTTCTCAGGAATCTCTTTGAAGAGGGTATGAAAAAAGGGGAATTCCGCCAGACAGATTCGTTGTTCATGGAGATGATCCTCACTTCAATTTTTCATGGGATAACCAGGGGTTGGGCTTTTGGTATGCTCAGTCAAGCCCCTGAAGAATTGTCAGAACTGGTTATCTCCCTTTTTGAAGATGGATTTATCCTCAGGAAAGAGACTTGCCGATGAAGCTTACCAATACTGCTTTAAGACGTCCGGTTACTGTACTTATAGCTTTGATCGCCTTGATCTTTTTCGGAGTGGTTTCCATCTCAAGGATGGGTATGGAGAGACTTCCAGATATTGATTTTCCAATGATAGGTGTTACTACAACAATGGTAGGTGCCAGCCCGGTCGTTATGGATAACGATGTTACCGATGTAATTGAAGAACAGCTGAACACTATTTCAGGTATAGAGAATATCAGCTCCAGCAGCTATGAGGGCAGATCGGTCGTTCTGGTTGAGTTCACGCTTGACAGGGATATAGATTCTGCAGCTGCTGATGTAAGGGACAAGGTCAACCTTGCCCTTGGATCGCTTCCTGATGATGCCGATAACCCTATCGTCCAGAAATTCTCAATAGGAGACATGCCTATTGTAACGATCGCAGTGACAGGTAATGCCCCTTATTCTGTAAGATCACACTTTGCAGATAAAGTTGCCAAACTTAAACTTCAGACTGTTCAGGGTGTCGGCAATGTTTCAACCTCCGGACTTCGTGAAAGAGAGATCAGGGTCTGGCTGGATCCCGGTAAACTTGAGGCTCGCGGTCTTCTGGTCAGTGATATCAAGAATGCTATCAAAGAGAAGCACGTGGAGCTTCCGGCAGGAAGGGTGGAAACTGAAAATACAGAACTGACCATTCGCCTTCAGGGTGAATATTCTTCAGTAAAAGATCTTGGTTCTTTACCCGTCGCATCCATCGGAGGAGCCATAGTACGTCTCGAAGATATAGCTGAGGTTGAGGATGGATACGAGGATCAGCGAAGCATAGCGACCTACAACGGTGAACCCGTAATTCTTCTGCAGGTCAGAAAGCAGCGCGGAGCCAATGAGGTCGAACTGGGTAATTCAGCAGTAGAAGTGGTGGGTTCCCTGAAAAAGATAGCTCCCGAGGGAGTTGAATTGAAGGTTCTCTCCAATTCAGCTACTTTCGTAATGGAGTCCATGAAGGGTGTCGGAATAGATATAATGCTCGGAGTTGCCCTCTGTTCCCTGGTTATGCTTCTTTTCCTGAGGACCATAAGGGCTACCTTCGTAACGGTGGTTACCATTCCCGCCTGTCTTCTCGGAAGTCTGATAGTCCTTCGTTTTGCGGGAGTGACCATAAATAACATGAGTATGATGGGTCTGTCACTTGCTGTGGGGATGGTAGTGGATGCTACAACTGTTGTCCTGGAGAATGTTCACCGTCATCAGGAACTGGGTGAAAGACCCTTTAATGCCGCTTCTGTGGGGACTGCTGAAGTGGGTTTCGCAGTTCTCGCGGGTTCCTTCACCACAATTGCAGTATTTGGACCAGTTGCTACCATGCAGGGGATAATCGGCCGTTTCTTCTATGCATTTGGACTTACCGTGGTCACCACTATTGCGATTTCGCTGATAATGTCCCTGACCCTTACACCTTTCCTTTGCTCAAGACTTCTTCAGCATGACAGGCCGGGAAGGATAGGGAAGGTGATCGAGGGAGCTTTCAGAGCCCTTGAAAAAGGGTACAGAAAAGCTCTGAACTTTTCTGTACGCCACAGGCTGACTGTAATGGCAGTGGCCATAGGTGTCTTTGCCCTGGGTATATTCTTTGCAGGACAGATAGGAACAGGATTCTTTCCCACGGAGGACAGGGGAGATTTTTCAGTCTCAGTAGAAATGCCACTTGGTGTATCGCTGGAAAAGAGTGCCAGTATGATCCAGCAGATAGGAGAAATTATAAGGGAAGAACCAGAAGTTGACTTTACCTATGCCACTATAGGTTCCGGCCAGGGGGCTGAGGTCAGTAAGGGTGAGATAAATGTCTATCTGATCCCTAAGAATGAGAGGTCCTCCATGTTCGATATAATGAAAGAACTGAGGCAGAAACTATCTGTTTTCAGGGATGTGGAGATCAATCTGGGAACTCATGGAGGAGCCGGTGCAACCCTGACCCTTATTGGATCAGATACGACAAGATTGGCTGAAGTCGCGAACCGGATGAAAGAAGATCTTGAAAAAAACCCCGGACTGGCAGACGTAGCCACAGACATAAGACTGAGTAAACCTCGTCTCAATATTAATATAAACCGGTCAATTGCGGATGATCTCAATGTGAATATAAAGGGTTTATCAGAGGAGATACAGGCGTATTTCGGCGGGGTTAAAGCTGGTGTTTTCAAGGACGGGGGGTATCGTTACGACATAAGGCTCCGGGCAAAGGGTGACCTTAGAAAAGATGCTTCGGATCTTGAAAAAATAGCTGTTAAAAATGGTTCTGGAGAAATAGTAAGGGTCCCGGGGATAATTCAAGTTGTTCCAGGGACAGGCCCCAATCTGGTAAAACGCTATAATCGTCAGCGTTCCCTTACGATCTCGGCAAATACTGTTGATATATCCATGGGAGAGGCCATGGGTATCGTCAGGCAAACATTTGAAAAATATAAACCGGCCGATGGAAGTGTAAATGCCATGGTTACTGGAAGGTCAAGACATATGGCTGAAAATTTCCAGTATCTTATAAATGCTATTATAACTGCAATAATCCTGGTTTACATGGTAATGGCAGTTCAGTTCGAATCTTTTGTCCATCCTCTTACGGTTATGTTCTCTCTCCCGCTGATGTCCGTCGGCGTGTTCGGCATTCTTCTTCTGACCGGAATGGAAATTGATGTTATGAGTCTAATGGGAGTCATCCTTCTGGTCGGTATAGTCGTAAATAATGCCATACTCCTTGTCGATTTTACCAATCAGCAGAGGGAAGCGGGCGTTGACAAGGTCAATGCCATCCTGAGAGCAGGCCCGATGAGGTTGAGACCTATTTTAATGACAGCCATATCCACAACAATGGGAGCTCTTCCGGTGGCTTTAGGGCTAAGCGAGGGAGCAGAGATAAGGCAGCCCATGTCAGTTGCGGTAATAGGGGGTCTTATGACATCAACGATCCTGACGCTTCTGGTTATTCCGACCATGTATCTTGTGATCGATGATACCTCAGATAAGATCAAGGCGATGCTGGCAAAACTCAGGGGTAAAAGCCCCGAAGATGAATTGGATCTTGAGGAAACCGGGATGGGATCTTTTGAAGCAGATACTGAATATTCGGGAGGTAAGTGATGATTAGAAAGCTTAACATTGTGACACTGGTCATAGTTATGATCTTCTCCCTTTTTACAACAGAAGCTTTTTCCTTAACTCTTTCAGAGGCATTAGAAAGAGCACTTGAAAAAAATCTCGATGTTCTTTCTGCTAAAGAAGAACTTATAAAAGCTGAAGGACTCATGAAGGTTGCAGATGGAGCTTTTTTCCCTTCCCTTTCGGTTGGAACTGATTATACAAAAAGGGAAGAAACTCCGGTGAGGGAAGATACAGAGCTTATTGGAGCCGAGCTTGAAATGAAGCAGACCATCTATGCTGGAGGAAGACTCAGAGCCTATAAGAAACAGGCAGCCTACAATCTTGCCATGGCTCGCCAGACCTTTTTTTCAACAAAAGAAGATATTGTTTTTAATGTTTATTCAGGTTTTTACCTTGTCTTGCTCGGAAAAGAGAATGTCCTTACGCAAAAGGAAGCACTTGCTTATGCTGAAGGTTATTTCCAGGAACTCAGCAGGAAGAGGGATGTGGGCCTTGCCACAGGACTTCAGGTTACCAGGGCTGAACAGCTTCTTGTATCGAGTAGAAAAGATCTTGTCAAGGCTGAAAATGAATATGAGGCTTCGAGAGTAAGGTTTTTTGAACTTTTGAGAATTCAGGAAAAAAAGTCAGATGAGATCGAAGGAATACTGGATTTTTCTCCAGTTGAAACGGACAGGGAAATATCTATCTCTCTCGCTCTGGCAAATCGCCCGGACCTTGAAATATTAAGACAGGAGATCAACATGCAGCGGGAAAACATTGAGATCGCAAGAAGTGATCTACGCCCGAATATCAATGTTTCTGCGAATTGGCAGTTTGACGATCCCGCCTCAGGTACCACTGGAGAAACTGATGGTGACGATACCTGGTCAATTAAACTGAGAGCGGATTTTCCCATCTATGATAGCGGGATCACAAAAGGTAGAGTGGAGCAGGAAACGGCCGGATTCCGTCAGACCGTAAATTCACTTGAAAAGCAGAAGGATAAGCTCAGGTCGGAAGTCAGGACGATCCTTCTTGAACTCGACACTGCTGAAAAAACTGTTCGGGAAAACATGAAAAACCTTGAACTCGCAGCAGAATCACTTAGACTTGCGGAAGTTGGTTTCAGGGAAGGGGTGGGGATACAGCTTGATGTGCTTGATGCAAGGAGATCCCTTACCCAGGCAAAACTTTCCCTCTCTTCGGCTATTGCTGATCATAAGATCAAACTTGCCGAGCTCCGCAAGGCAGAAGGAGATCTTGCAAGCTGGGCTTTGCAGGGTAATAAAATCAGGGAGGAATCTGAAGGATGAAAAAAGCTTTTTTCTTATTAATAATATTAGCAGCAGCTGCAGGTGGATTCTATCTCTTTGGTCCGGCGAAAAGTGATAAGGTTCCTGATAAACCTCAGGTTTCAGAAAAAAAAGAGACGATCCCACGAGTGGAGGTAATAGAGCTTGAAAAGAGGGTGTCCTTCAGGAGGGGTTACAGTGAAAGCAGCACTCTCGATGCCGTGGAGGAAGTAATTATTTATCCCAAAGTAAGTGCGAGACTATCTGAGATCAAGTTTTCAGAGGGCGATAGCGTAAAAAAGGGAGAGGTCTTTGCTGTTCTTGATCATCGTGATATGGATGCCCAGTTAGAATCAATCAAGGCTCAGATCTCTGTGGCAAAAGCGAAACTTGAAAGTGCTATGGCCAATTTTAAGAATGCGGAGAATGAAAGAAAACGTTACCGCAGGCTTTTGAACGAGGGATATGCCACCACCCAGCAGCTTGAAACAAAGGAGACGGCCTATCTTCAGGCAAGATCAGAGGTAAGTCTCTCAAAGGCAACGGTAGAGCAGTACAGAGCGGAACTTCAGAAACAGCAGGTTATGCTCTCAGAATATTTTCTCGAAAGTCCAATGGAAGGCAAAGTTATGGAAGATTACTCTAATTCAGCGGGAAATATGATAACACCCTCCACACCAGTGCTTCATATTGCACAGGTGGATGAATTAAAAGCAGTTATAAAAGCTCCCCAGGTAAGAGCTGTGCTTTTCCATGAAGGAATGGATGCAGAGCTTGAAGTTGAAAGCCTTCCGGATATAAAATTCAAGGGCAAGATAAGCATGATCTCACCAATGGTAGATTCCAGTTCCAGAACAAGTACCCTGGAAGTTTCTGTTGAAAATGAGGAGGGCCTGTTAAAACCCGGGATGTTCTCAAAGGTTTTTATAATTGAAGAAGAGGTTGAGGATGCCATAGTAATTCCATTGGAAGCAGTAGTTGAAGAAAGTGGTCAAAAATTCGTCTTCAGGGTCACAGAAGGGGTTGCACATAAGGTCAAAATACAGCCAGGCATCGAAATGGACCGTCAGTTACAAGTCAGGGAAGGTTTGAATGAGGGTGATCTTGTTATCATATCAGGAGGCAATACACTTTCAGAAGGAGACAGGGTTTCTGTTGTCGAGTGACCTTTTTGATCTGCCGGGATCGGGGAATATAAAGTTACCTGCAGACTTATAATTATATAAACAAAGGGAGAGTCTTAAGACTCTCCCTTTGCTGCTCTTGAAAAAAGGTGAATGATCCACCAAATTATTATACGGATGTAGCGGCTTCTAAAATTCCCATGTTTCCTGATCTGGAGATATTTTGAGTCTTATCCCTGACATGTATTCTTATCTTCTCTTCCCACATTGCTTGATGCAAGATGGCTCATAACATTGAGCCCGTATGCTTCCATCTGCCTTGCTGCCTGAACGGTCTTAACAAGATCGATACCTGTATTGATCCCGAGTCTGTCCATAAAGTTTACAATATCCTCAGTTGCAGCATTTCCTGCCGCTCCCGGGGCGAACGGACAGCCGCCAAGGCCTCCAGTGGCGGAATCATACTTTTTGAAACCGAGTTTCAAGGCTGTCATAATGTTAACCAGAGCCATTCCATGGGTATCATGAAGATGGAGGAAGAAGGGATAGTCACCAAAACGTTCTTTTACTTTTGAAAGAGTTGACTCTATCTCGGAAGGATCAGCTGTTCCTATAGTGTCTGCGAGAGTGATACCATCCACTCCTATTTCAAATACAGCATCGAGAACTTTCGTCACTGTCTCGGCTTCCACACGGCCGTCAAAGGGGCATTCGAAAGCAGTTGCTATAGAAACACAGAGTTTTTTGTTATCACATATTGCGGCTACCCTTTTCAATTCCTGAAGTGATTCAGCAACTGTCCTTCGGGTATTCGCTTTATTATGTGCTTCACTTGCGGAAAGGACGAAATTAAGCCAGTCAGGCGAGGCATTAAGTGCATTTTCAGCACCCTTAAGGTTTGGTACCAGGGCTACAGATTCAATCTTTCCACTCCATTTTTTATTGAACTCAGCCATGACATCTTTGGCATCAGCCATTTGGGGAATGGCTTTAGGGCTTACAAAAGAAGTAACTTCCATCATTTTTATGCCGGTTTCGGCAAGGGTGTCAATAAACTTGACCTTGTCTTCAGTGGGGATAAAATCCTTGACGCTCTGGAATCCATCTCTCGGGCAAACTTCACGTATAGTTACAGAATCAGGAAGCTGCATATCAAGCATTACAGAACACCGTCTTTCTTCAATTCTGCAACTTTTTCTTTATCAAATCCAAGGGTATTTTCAAGAATCTCTTCGTTGTGCTGACCCAGAAGAGGTGAAGGTGTCCTTATAGAGGCTGGAGTTCCGGTAAGCTTGATATGGCTCCCTGTAACAGTCAGGTCTCCTGCCACGGGATGTTCGGTCTTGACGAACATTTCACGATTCCCCGCAATATGAGGGTCTTCTACTATCTTATCGATGGACATAATTGGAGCACAGGGGACACCGGCTCCATTGAGCATTTCAAGAATCTCATCCACAGTATATTCTGCAGTCCATTTTTCTATAATGGGTTTTAATTCTTCATGTTTATGGACCCTGTCTTTAACGTGAAGATATTCAGTTCTTTCTGCAAGTTCAGGCTGCCCCATAACGTTGCAGAGGTTCTGCCAGAGTTTGTCGTTACCAGCTCCTATTACAAGGCTGCCGTCTGCCGCTTTAAAAGAATCATAAGGATAGGTTGATTCATACCTGTTCCCTATTCTTTCGGGAACCCTTCCTTCAACCAGGTAGATCATGTTTATAATTTCGAGACTTGCAACTGAAGAATCTACAAGAGCAACGTCAACTTTTTGTCCTTCCCCGGTCGTCCTTCTTGAATTCACAGCGGCAAGTATCCCTATTGCAGAGGAAAGGCCTGCAAGGACGTCACCCATTGCTGTTCCGGTCCTTGTGGGTTCCCCTCCCGGCCAGCCGGTCGTGCTCATCAGACCGCTCATTGCCTGCGCTATAATATCGTAGCCTGGACGCATTTTGTAGGGACCAGTATGGCCGAAACCTGAGATCGCAGCGTAAATGATCCCGGGATTCACTTTTTTAAGATCTTCGTATCCTATACCCAGCTTTTCCATAGTACCGGGTCTGAAGTTCTCTGTTACTATATCGGCTTTCTTGACCATTTCAAGAAAGATCTCTTTACCCCTTGGATCTTTCAGATTGAGTGTCATGCCACGTTTGTTCCTGTTAAGGTTCATGTAGTAGGCACTCTCCCCATTTTTGAATGGTCCCATATGCCGAGTGTCATCCCCTTTGCCGGCCTGTTCTATCTTGATAACATTTGCTCCCATATCTGCAAGCATCATTGTGCAGAAAGGTCCCGCCAGTACCCTCGTAAGGTCCAGAACGGTTAGGTCCGAAAGTGCTCCCTGGTTTGCCATTTCTTCCACTCCTTTTATTTTTTTGCATTTATATTCTATAGAACCAGTATCCGCGGTATTTATCGAACCGGTCCGAAAAGTCCTGTACCGGGGAATTTTCATCTGATATATCGACAGGATACTCCAGGCAAAAACATTAGTCGGCAGTACCCTGTCGACGGTCGACTGTTTATATAGTATAGATGTTTTCTCTGATATATGTCAATTATTCCAGGGGGTGTTTTCAGATTTATCAATATCAATTCATGATGAAATTAGTAATAGGAGCATTTCTAACATTCTAATATGTATACCGCATTCTTTATCCATATTAACTTTAAGTTGACAATAGCTATCTTGAAAATTATTATTAAATCGTTCTACTTTATAATACAGCGTTACGCCATGCGCAACATAGAGGAATATCGGAATGCTTACAGATATAGAGATCGCACAGCAGTCCAGGATGAGAGACATAACAGAAATAGCAGATAAGCTTGGGATCCGGGAAGATAGGCTTGAGTTTTACGGACACTACAAAACAAATGAAAAGGTTTTGAAAGGCAGTGGATTTTAGCTCCATCCTGCATCGGCTTCCTGAAGATACAGAGGAGAAAGAACTTATTGAACTTTTAGACAAGCTGAACAGAGATCCCAGGATAAAGGGATTCTTGTGCACTGCCGTTACCAAAGCATGTGGATAGCAGCGGGGTTATATCCTCAATTGTTACCGAAAAAGACTTAGACGGTTTTCATCTCGCCAATATGGGCAAACTTGTTACAGGGCTGGAGAGCGTCCATCTCTTTACACCCAGGGGAATAATGTATCTTTTTGAAGAGTATGGCATAGATCCCGAAGGCAAGGAAGCAGTAATAATAGGGCGAAGCAACATAGCAGGCAAGCCAGTGGTCCATATGCTTCTGGACAGTAACACTACAGTGACCGTGTGTCACAGCAGAACGAAAGACATTGGAGAACATACTGGGAAAGCAGATATTTTAATAGCAGCTTTAAGTCGTCCAAGATTTATAACGTCAGATATGTTGAAAGAGGGAGCAGTAGTATTTGACGTCGGTATCAACAGGCTTGAAGAGGGGCTCGTTGGAGACATGGATCTTGATAACTTTAAGGACAGGTTTTCCTGGATAGCTCCTGTTCCGGGAGGAGTAGGACCCATTACAATAGCAATGTTACTCCTGAACACAATGGAAGCTGATAAAGGCAAAAACAAAGAATCGCTGGAGGGAAGATATTGGCCAAAAAAGAGTATGTAGTCAATTCCGTTCTGAAAGCATTGGATATTATGGAGGTTCTTGATCAAGAAACTGAGCTTGGAGTTTCAGAGATAGCCAGAAGACTTGATATGGAAAAAAGCACGGTTTACCGTTTGATCAATTCTCTCAAATTGAGAGGTTATGTCATGCAGAATACTGATAATCAGAAGTATTCTAATGGTTTCAGACTGTTTGAAATGGGAAATAACGTGGTCAAGAACATGGGTCTCAGAAAGCAGGCCTTTCCCTTTCTGCAGGAGTTGTCGAGAGTTACAGGCGAAGCTGTCAACCTCGCGGTCAGGGACGGCAAATACGTTGTCTATCTTGACAAGATGGAAAGTTCGGCAACTATCAAGGTGGACCTTGTGGTTGGTAAGAGAATGCCCATGTACTGTACAGGTCTTGGCAAGATCCTCCTTGCTTACTTGCCCCCGGAATTAGTTGAAGAACTCCTGAAGGAGGAGGTCTTTGAACAATTTACATCTAATACCCACAGGGACCTTGCTTCCCTGATGTCCGAACTGAAAGATATCAGAGTCCAGGGTTATGGTTGGGATAAAGAGGAATATGTCCTTGGTCTGGTTTGCATTGCTGCTCCAGTTTTTGGAGTTGGAGGTGAGATTGTCGCAGCTTTGAGTGCTGCCTTGCCAAAGTTCAGATATGAGCCTGATCCCGGAAAGTATGAGGAGGCCAAAGACCATGTCGTGGAAGTTGCACATAAACTCACCATGGCGCTAAAGGGATCTGGTCACCAATAAGTACCAACTGACCCTGGGGTGCCATCCCCGGAGTCAGAAAATAACCAAAGGAGATGATAGCTTTATGGCAAAAGTAACTATCCAGACACTTCAGAAGATGAAAGAAGAAGGTCGCAAGATTTCCTATGTTACGGCCTATGACTTCACCCAGGCTTCACTGGTGGAGAAGGCTGGACTCGAGATGATCCTCGTAGGGGATTCTCTTTCCATGACCATCCTCGGTAATGATGGAACTGTTCCACTTACAACTGACCAGATGATTGAGCACATTAAGCCAGTTGTTAAGGGAGCTCCTACTCCAATGATCGTTGGTGACATGGTCTTTGGATCCTACAACGAAAGTATATCGCAGGCCATCCACAATGCCAACAGGCTGATGAAAGAGGGTGGATGTGACGTCATCAAGCTTGAAGGCGGAAGGCCTGATGTGATAAGGGCTATAGTCGAAGCCGGTATACCTGTACAGGGACATATCGGACTTACTCCCCAGACTGCATCTTTGCTTGGAGGATTCAAGGTCCAGGGGAAAAATATGGATGCTGCGAAAAAAATGATCGAAGATGCCAAAGCAATAGAAAAAGCAGGAGCTTTCTCCATAGTTGTAGAGTGCGTCCCGGAGGAACTCGGAAGGGCTCTTACCGAGTCAGTATCCATACCCATTATCGGAATTGGTGCTGGCCGATATTGCGATGGACAGGTTCTGGTCTACCATGACATGCTCGGAATGTTCGACAAATTTGTTCCCAAGTTCGTCAAGCAGTATGCCCAGGTGGGAGACATGATAGTCACGGCTCTCCAGGAGTACAAGGAAGATGTTGCTTCGGGTAATTTCCCAGAGGAGCAGCATGCTTTCAAGGGATTGACCAGGGAAGATCTTGCGGGACTTTTATGAGCAAAGAAAGAAGATGGTTATGAGATGAAAATTGCAGTACTTGGCTCAGGAGCAATGGGCTGCCTTTATGGAGGATGTCTCGCAGAATCTGGCTGCGATGTAACCCTGATAGATGTTTGGAAAGAACATGTCGATGCCATCAACAGCAAGGGGCTTCACATTGAAGGCTTGAGCGGAGACAGGGTAATAAAGAACATAGCGGCAGTAACTGATCTTAAATCTCTGGACAACGTAGATCTCCTGATCGTCTTCGTAAAAGCAACAATGACCAGGGAAGCCATGGAAAAGGCCGCTGAATTGGTTGGTGAAAAAACGGTAGTTCTAACCCTTCAGAATGGTCTGGGAAATGTCGAGAAGATCGGTGAAGTTGTCGGAAATGACAAGGTCATTGCAGGCATCACAGCTCATGGGTCCACGATGCTTGGGCCTGGCCATATAAAACATGCAGGAACAGGAGATACCAACATTGGAGAACTTGACGGTTCAAGAACCGAGAGGCTGGAAAAAATATCCAGGGTCTTTGAAGATTCAGGATTCCCGGTTAATTTGTCATCCAATGTACTGGGTCTCATCTGGGACAAGTTAATGGTCAATATCGGAATTAATGCTCTTGGAGCCTTAACAGGACTTAAGAACGGTCAGTTGATGGAATATGAGGAAACAGAAAAACTCCTTGAATCTCTGGTTAAAGAAGCCTGGGATGTTGCAAAAAAGAAAGGTATTGAGCTTGGAAGTGACCCTGTTCAACACACCAAAGACGTTGCAAGGATGACTGCAGGTAACAGATGTTCAATGCTTCAGGACATATCAAAGAAGAGATTTACGGAAATAGATGTAATAAACGGAGCTATTGTAAAAGAGGGAGAAGAGCTTGGGATCAAAACACCAGTAAACGGTGTTGTAACAAAATTGATCAAGGTTCGGGAAAAGACCTATTCCGAGATTTGATCGAGAATAACAAAAAATCCTTAAGGGGGAATTGCAAGTGAGAAAGTCTTTGACAATATTTGTAGCAGTATTTTTTGTTCTGGCCCTTGTGGTAGGTATTGTGGGAGAGAAAGCTGCTTTTGCGGAAGCTGAATATGTCTTCAAACTGGGACATTCAGTTAACGACCAGCATCCTTACCAGTTCGGAGCAGAGAGGTTCAAGGAAATAGTTGAAGAGGGAAGTAACGGACAGATCAAGATCGAGCTTTATCCTAACAATCAGTTGGGAACAGGCGAAAGGGATCTTGTTGAAGGAATGCAGCTCGGAACTGTGGACCTGGTCGTCACATCAACAGGTCCGATGAGTGGATTTGTAAAACAGTTCATGCTCTTCGACTTTCCTTTCCTTTTCAGGGACAAGGAACATGCTTATAAGACCCTCGACGGTGAGATCGGTCAGTATGTTCTTGGTCTGCTGAGCAAAAGAGGGATAAAGGGACTGGCATGGTATGAGAACGGTTTCCGTCATCTTACCAATTCAAAGAGGGTAGTTGAGACTCCTGCTGATGCTGAAGGGATCAAACTTCGCACTATGGAGAACAAGGTCCATATGGCCATCTGGAAAGCTCTTGGAGCAGATCCTACACCCATGGCATGGGGAGAGCTTTTTACAGCCCTACAGCAGGGTGTTGTTGATGGACAGGAGAACCCTGTTCCCATAATCTATACCCAGAAAGTCTTTGAAGTCCAGAAATATCTGAGTCTTACCGGACATGTCTTCTCTCCTGCCCTTATTCTGATGAGTCAGAGACAGTTCGACAGGCTTCCCGATGAACTTCAGGAACTCGTTCAGAAAGCAGCACAGGAATCTGCTGTTTACCAGAGATCTGTCATTACTGAAATGGAAAACGAACAGATAGAGAAACTGGAAGCTGAAGGAATGGTGATCACCTATCCTGACAAAGAGCCTTTCCTCGAGCAGACAAAGTCGGTCTATGACGAATTCAAGAGTGAACTCGGAGATGATGCAGATCTTCTGCAGCAGATCATAGACATGAAATAGTATTTCTGATCCTCAGGACTACCCGGGCAGTTTCGGCTGTCCGGGTAGCCGGTCTCTTTAATAAAAGAAGGAAGGTGTAGTATGTCCTTTTATTTCAGACTGACAGCGGTATTAAATAAACTTGTTGAATATGTAGTTGCTGTTCTTTTGACCGTTATGGTCATAACCGTCTTTATGCAGGTCATATTCCGGTTTGTTATCCATTCTTCACTGCCCTGGTCAGAGGAGCTTGCCCGATATATCCTTGTGTGGATATCCTTTCTTGGAGCAAGTATAGGAGTCAAGAAAAAAGCTCATATCGGAGTAAGTGTAATTACAAATATGCTAAGGGGATTGGCCGCAAAGATAGTTTCGGTTCTTATACCGCTTCTTTCAGCAGTCTTCTTCCTTTTCCTGGCAATTTATGGCTACAGGATCCTTGATATTGTTACTTACCAGCTGTCTCCTGCCATGGAGATATCCATGGCTTTCCCTTACTCTGCTATCTCTGTTGGCGGGGTCCTGATGCTCCTTTATTCCCTTCAGGATATTATGAAGGCTATAACGGGAAAGAGGGGTGACCAGATTTGAGCGCTATTCTTTTTATTAGTCTGATAGTTCTTTTTATGCTGAATATCCCAATAGCAATAGCAATTGGACTGTCCTGTCTTTCTGCCATATTTTTTTCAGGTGCCGTTCCTCCTGTTGTCATCGTTCAGAAAATGATAACAGCTGCAGATTCTTTCCCTTTAATGGCAGTTCCGTTCTTTCTCCTTGCCGGGTCATTAATGGAGTTTGGTGGTATCTCTCGAAGACTTGTGGATTTTGCAAATTCAATTGTGGGGAGATTTTCCGGAGGCCTTGCTTTCGTTGTGATAATTGCGAGCATGTTTTTCGGTGCTATCTCCGGAGCTGCTGTTGCTACAGTGGCTGCCATTGGAGGAATTCTGATTCCCTCAATGATCAGAAAGGGATACAGTTCTACTTTTTCTACTGCAGTTGCATCAACATCAGGAACTCTTGGTGTTATGATCCCGCCAAGTATTCCGATGATCATATATGGTGTCATGACAGGGGTTTCAATAGGAGCCCTGTTTATGGGGGGAATACTTCCAGGAATTCTTGTAGGATTTTCCCTTATGCTGGTTTCCTGGAAAATAGCAAAAAAACACGGTTATAAGGGAGATGCTAAGCCGACACGTTCCCATATCTGGGCAACCTTTAAGGATGCCATTTTTGCTCTTCTCATGCCGGTAATTATTCTTGGAGGGATATATGGCGGGGTTTTTACACCTACAGAGGCTGCCGTTGTTGCCGTTGTATACGGTTTTATAGTAGGTTTCTTCGTTTACAGGGAGCTTAAGATCAGAAATCTTCGGGAGGTCCTTGTCAACGCAGTAGTTGGAACATCGATGATCATGTTCATCATTGCAACATCGTCGGTTTTCAGCTGGCTGCTGACATCCGAGCAGATCCCTCAGGCTGTTGCAAATGGAATTCTTTCGATCTCCAGCAATCCAATAATCATCCTGACTCTGATCAATATACTTCTCCTTTTTGTGGGAACATTCATGGAGACTGTCGCAGCTATAATAATACTGGTTCCAGTACTTATGCCGATAATCGAAATGATAGGTGTCGATCCACTTCATTTTGGTATTATTCTTGTTGTTAACCTGGCGATTGGAATGGTTACTCCGCCATTGGGAGTTTGTCTCTTTATAGGCTGTAGTATTGGCAAGATCTCCATTGAACAGATAACAAGGGCAGTATGGCCTTTCATTCTCGTTCTTATCGCAGATGTGCTTCTTTTAACATATCTTCCATGGATATCTACAGTTTTACCAAAGATCGCTGGTTTATATTAGGATTTATCTTCTTTGACAGCAAAGGTTATTTTTTAATAGCTTGACTCAGATAAATCGAGAGTTTTCTTTTATGAATTATATGTTTGATCAGATAAGACAGGACTGCCTGAAATTTTCAGTTCCTGTCTTATTGTTATATTTCACTTATTAGTAATTGATTAAGATGGCCGAAAAGAATTTTCCTGAAAGACATACGTCTCTATTGATGAAATATTTCAAAGGTCAAAATTATTTCCCTTTACTCAGTATTTTTATACAGTCTCCTGTGAATTTAGCTTTAAATAGATATATCGTAGTC
>CAYPIU010000015.1:0-37318 GCA_964410915.1 uncultured Synergistales bacterium
ATTGCAGCAGATGATAACCTGGTATGAATAAGATCAGGCTTTATTTCCTCTATCAGGCCACCTGCTCTTTTACATAAACATGGGAGCGACGACACAAGGGGTTTATAATTCACTACCGGAATACCTGCAGACTCGATCTTTGAGCCGAGGGTCCCCCCTGGATTGCAAAGAACCACATTCTCAATTCCCTTTCCCTGAAGAAAAGAAAGAAGCTGAACCCAGGGATTAGCCCAGGAAAGCCTGTTCTCGTTGACAAAATGAAGGACCTTCATGCATAACCTCCCTGGCTTTTCAACTTAAAAGGGGGATATAAACCTGCTGCTCTATCTTTTCCACAGCCTCTACCTGGGACATAATAAGATCCCTTTTAAAATCTTTTGAAACCTTGCCTGATACCATAAATGACTCTAATGCGTCTCCCCAATACTCTGTAGAGCCTGGTTTGACAAGAGTTTCAGGACTGCTGGTAAGCTCCCGGACCGCAGGAAGATCGGAAGCGATCACAGGCACACCCATCTGGACTGCCCTCATAAGGGTCAACCCCATACCTTCTTCAAGAGAAGGAAAGACCAAACAGGAACATTTCGCCAGCCACTGCTCGGTATTATCCTGAAAACCTCTGAAAATTACTCTATCTGACAATCCCAGATCATTAGTCAGGGTCTCGAGATCCTGTCTCTGAGGGCCATCTCCGACAACATCCAGGCTCCATTTATAGGGAGTTAATCCAGCTAAAGCCTTTAGAAGTATATGAACTCCCTTCAGTCTGGTCAACCTTCCGATAAAAAGTAATCTTGATCCGGTTTTTGGACTACCCTCCCAGGCAAGTTTAACGGGAGGAAGGCCATTGTAGATAATCTTATTATTATCCGGAAGAAACTTTTTAAGGTATTTCCTGACAGCAGAACTCACCGAGATGACTGCATATGCTTTTTTTAAAGGGTAAAGGCCAATATTCAAAGAATAAAAACTGTGCGCAGTTATCACAAAGGGTATTCCTGTAAAACATGAAGCCCACCAGGCTATCCAGGAGGGAGCCCTTGAATGGGAATGAAATATCTGCCAGTTTTCCTGTTTTGCCCTCAGTGCTATCCGAATGGCACAATAAAACCCTGTAAAAAGATTTTTTCTTTGGACAGGCAATGTCCAGTGTTCAACATCTTTCAGGTAAGCCTCAAGCTTACCTCCCGCTGAAATGACAGTGACACTGTTCCCACGAGAAACAAGCTCATTACTCAGCCAAAGCACATGCCTTTCCACGCCGCCCTCCTGAAATTCCGGCAGGATCTGCACTATCTTCAATTTATTCCCATCCTTTCAGTATCCATCGGGCTGCACGTTCTGCTTCATTAAAAGCGGTATCGCCATGATCGCGATCTACTGTATCAATACTCCATTCGGCTATATCCTCTGGCATTTCCCTGATAAATCCCCTTTTCCTGAACCTCTCTATCATGGCATCAAATCTCGGGATGCCCCAGAGAAAGCTTCTGGGAACAATACCCCTCTTCACGATATTTTCTGTCAATTCCTGTATCTTTAACCTCATCCCCTCTTTTCTTTCCACCCTGAGCAGCATAACTTCGTGACCGGCAGTCACAGTTTCTGAAAGCATGGAAACAGAGTCCTCGGTACAAAAAACATGAGAACAGAGCCCGAGCAATCCGGGCACTGGATTATAGCCGTTCCGGGAAGCAAGAAGGAGCATTCTGACGTATTTCTTATTCCGAGTCATTTCGTATAGTATCTTTTCAGTCTCTGGAGGAGTCCTTCTCGACGTTGTTATATAAAGACCGGCTCCGGCTTTTTCTGCCAGGCCCATGATGCCTGACAATCTTTTTCTGGCCCATTCCGGCCCTACTCCATAATTGGCATCGTCTCCGCCTATCAGTATCGCCCAGTATGAATCTTCTACTCCGCGGGGAAAGCTTTCTTCAAGCTTTTGTGCTTCTTCCTTGAGTGTCTCTCTGTCGATCGAATTGGGAGCTCCGAGGGTGGTAAGAACATTTGACCTTCCGGAAGGGGCGTCGTGTTCAGGAACAACAGCATAATCGAAATGATCTGTTCCCAGGAGGGAAGGAGTCATAATAACACAAGTTTTCATCCCCAGAAGCCTGCCAAGTGCGAGGTTGAATCGCGCTGGATCGCTTCCCGCTGATATAACAAGGCAGTTTCTCGGGTCAAAATTGTTTTCCCTTAATGTCTTTACTGTATCTTCAAGAAGACCGGCTGCACCGGTCTCTCGAAACCAGCGATTCAGCTGCCTTTTGCTCATCAGGTGCAGCCTGGAAGCTGCAAGTTTGAGTTTTGTTACTCTCAGGATCTTGTTCATCGGAGGAATAGCAAACTCCACAACAGAAGCTCCTGTTTCGGCCTTAAGCCACCTTGTCACGCCGCGGCTCTGATTAAGATGACCGCGGATCCCCTCTGTCAGAATTATGATCAATGATATTTTCCCGGACATGAATTTCACCTTTTCCTGTTAAAAGTCCATGCATAATCTTATATGACTCGAGGCTCTCAAAACCCTGTCCTGGTAGATAAAGAACATGCTTGTTCCTTCAGAACTGTTATTACAGTAGATACCCAACTTTTCAGGAAATGTATTTCATGACAAGATCCCAGGAAAGTTTTGAAGCCCCAGAAACTTCCTCGAAGAATTTCCTGCTCAGGTCTTTAACTACCTTTTTACGGGAAGGATCGAGAGCTTTCTTCCACTCACATGCAAGTTCTTGAGGAGTATTAACAATACAGGCAATTCCCAGACTGCCGAGTTTCTCAGATGTCTCCCTGAAATCTTCCATAAAAGGGCCATGAGCCACTGGTATCCCGAATAATGCAGGTTCAAGAATGTTCTGTCCGCCCTTTGGGACAAGGCTGCCGCCAACAAAGGCTCCGTCTGCCACCCCATACATTTCAAAAAGATATCCTATACTGTCAACCACCAGTATATCCCAGTGATCTCCCTTATTCTGAGACAGAAGAGAAACCTTGCCATATTCCAGGGCCATCTCTCGAACTTTATGCGATCTCTCTGGATGGCGGGGAGCAAGAATAAGCCTGGCGGTTTTTTCAGTCTTTCTGAGGATCCTGAAAGCTTCCAGTACAGCTATGTCTTCGCCTGTATGTGTGCTGCCAGCCATAAATACAGGAGAGGTGTCACCCAGGATCGATCTGATACGGGACAGATCAGTCCTTTCCGCCCTTCTGATAAGTGCATCGACCTTACAGTCTCCAGTTACAACAACCTTGTTTTCCGGTACCCCCAGAGCTTTAAATTTGTTAAGATCACTTTCTTCCCTGACCATGATAAGGGTAAAAAGTGAAAACAGCTCACACCAGAAACCGGATTTACCTTTTCTTTTTTCAAAGGATCTGTCTGAAAATCTTCCATTAACAAGGAAGACGGGGATCCCCCTCTTATGCATCTCATATATTAGATTTGGCCATATCTCTGTTTCCATAACTACATAAGCATAAGGCTCTATTGAATCTATAGACCGCTTTACTATCCAGGGTATATCCCATGGATAATAAAAATGTCTGACCTCAGGGGAAGGAAGGAGACGTTCGGCCATTTCCATGCCTGTAGTTGTTGTAGTTGAGAGAACCACCTGCCCCGGGAACCCCGCTTCGGTCACCTCATGGATGAAAGGAAGTGCAGACTGGACTTCACCTACAGATACAGAGTGAACCCAGAGTGGTTTTCCTCCTTGGAGGTATTTCCTGAAACCCTTCGAGTAGATCCCTCTCCGTTCATTAAGCCCCTGACTATATTTTTTCGCAAGATATGGATAGCTGATAACATAGAGGATGGAAACGATAATCCTGTAAAGATGAATTAACAGTTTAAGCCACACCTGCTTTCAAGAGTTCGTGAAGATGGATCATTCCTACGGGGACATCGCCCTTTACAACTACGATCACTGATATTTCGCTTTCTTCCATCATCAGGGCAGCCTCGGCGGCAAGTTTTGAAGGGCTGATAACCCTTGGATCTTTTGTCATTACGTCCCTTATTGGTCTATCCATACAGGAATATCCGTAAGATTCTATAAGTCTCCTCAGATCCCCGTCTGTAAAAATACCTCCAAGAGTCCCATCCTGGTTGATCACAATGGTTGCTCCATATCCCTTGCTCGTGATCTCGAAAAGAGCCTGCCCGACTGTCGCATTTCCCTGAACTACAGGAAGCAGGTCCCCTGAGCCCATGATATCTTCCACCTTCAGGAGCAGCTGACGACCCAGATTCCCTGCAGGATGGAAAAGAGCAAAATCATCATTTTCAAGGTTCCGGATCTTCGTGAGGACTCCAGCAAGGGCATCACCAATGGCTATCTGGACAGTTGTACTCGAAGTTGGGGCAAGGTTCAATGGATCAGCTTCGCTCTCTATGCGGGCATCAAGAAGGACGTCACAGTTCCTTGCCAGGGGTGAATCCGAACAGCCTGTTATTGCGACCACCGGGGCCCCTATCCTTTTAAAAAAAGGCAGGACCTTCAATATCTCCGAGGTCTTTCCACTATGGCTGATAAAGAGCCCAACATCTTCCCTGCAGACCATACCCAGGTCTCCATGAGCCGCTTCCGCTGCATGGAGAAAGAAGGATGGAGTTCCAAGAGATGCAAGGGTGGCTGATATTTTTCTGCCAATGATACCTGATTTACCCATTCCAACCACTACAAGCCTGCCTTCGCAACCCTGGACTATCCTGGCTGCCCTTACTATCTCCATACCTATGCTTTCTGAAACTCTTAAAAGTTCTTTTGCTTCTTTTCTTATTACCTTCCTGCCAGTTTCAAGAAGCTCTTCGTCACTTAACTCAATACATTCACGATCTCTTGGAAGGCACACCATCTCTAATCCTCCAGCCAATCCAGGGAAGACATCCCTGTGTGTTCCCTTACCAGTTCATTTAAAGCAGCCACCTGGGAAAGCAGCTTACCGAGTTTTGCCAGAGGAACCATATTAGGACCATCGCTTCTTGAACTGTCTGGATCTGGATGGGTCTCAAGGAAAAGTGCATCGATACCAATTCCTGCTGCAGCTCTTGCAAGAGGCTGGACAAAACGCCTGTCCCCACCTGAACTGTTCCCCTTCCCCCCCGGCATCTGGACACTGTGGGTCGCGTCAAAGACCACCGGACAGCCGAGTGATCTCATGATGACTATTGAACGCATATCCACAACGAGCTGATTGTAGCCCATTGTAGTACCCCTTTCACACAGCATTATACTTTCGTTACCGGATTCTCTGCATTTTTCGACTACCGAAGACATATCGTAAGGGGAAAGGAACTGTGCTTTTTTTATATTTAAAGGTTTGCCTGTCTTTGATGCAGAAACAAGGAGATCGGTCTGCCTGCAGAGAAAAGCCGGGATCTGAAGAATATCAGCGACCTTTGAGACAGGCTCCGCCTGCCAGGGCTCATGGATATCCGTAAGAACCGGGACTCCGGCTTCCTCCTTTACAGCTTTAAGCCACGCAAGGCCTTCTTCCATTCCTGGTCCTCTGTAACTGCTTATAGAGGTCCTATTGGCTTTGTCAAAGGAAGCTTTGAAGATATAGTTGATCCCAAGTTTTTCACATACATCCCTTGAAGTTACCGCGATATCTTTTGCTGTTTCATAAGTTTCCAGAACACAGGGGCCTGCGATAACTGTAAGTTTATCTTTGCCGATGAAAAAATCACTGACCTTTATCTCTTTAAAAGACATTTAAATACCATCTCCATATTTTACAGATTTACTGATGTTACAGGGTCTATATTTCAAACTCAGGTTCCCATTGCCGGTTTTTCGAAAACAGTTACATCTTCAACCTCTTCTGCAAGTCTTAAAAAGACCTTTTCCCTTATGTCCCAGCCTGATTCTTCCAGCAGGGAATCTATAACATCGTCAAGAGCCCCTGGAGATCCAAGTCTTGTCTTTCCCGCATTGGACATTTTCTCATAAACTTCAGGGGAATCGAGGATCTCGCGGACCTTTCGGGCGAGCTCATTCGGATCTCTTCTTACCAGCACCTCGGAATCTCCAAGAAGTTTTTTCTGTACAACTTTTCCTTTCTCGTGAACAGATACGACGGGAATCCCCAGACCTGCGCATACCTGGTTTGCTGTACCGCCCAGACCTATAAGGATATGAGCCCTGCTGGCAGCTGAAACCAGGGATCCCTGGTAAAGCTTTATTCTGGTCCCATCCCTTTCAAGAAGATACGGCTCACCGGAAATACCGGACCAGCCTGAACTTGATGCAAGGATCCTGTCAAGTTTCAGGGTCGGTGCTATCACAGCTACGAATTCATTTCTGCCGTTTTTGTCAAGAATCCCTGCTGTCTGAAGAAGCAGGGATATATCTTTGTATGCCCTGTTCCTGCTCCCGGGAAGAAGAAGTACCCTGGTGACATCCCCTGAAATGTCCCATGGATCCTCTCCATGATTATTATCACAGATCAGATCCATGATTGGATTGCCAGAGAAAACCGCATTTCCTCCAGAAGCACATATTTCTTTTGCTGTATCCCTGTCCCTTGTCCAGACCTTTCTGCATCGATTCCTTATGATAAAATGTTCAAGCTTCCAATGTCCCGTCAGATAAACCGTCTTGGCTGTAGCAACAAGGACAGGGCTTTTTCCCTGTCCCCAGAGAGCATGAAGAAGAAGGTAAACATCCCCCACGCATATAACTGTTCTGATATTTCCCCTCAGGCCCTTCCATATCTTCTGCTGGGAAAAAATATTACGTATAAGACCTGCTCTGAGATCCTTCCAGAGATCACTGAGACTATACTTGATAACTCCACCAGACGGTGAAACATAGGGGTTTGAAACTACTCTTATATTATTTTCCCTGTAATGTTCACCTGAACCTACTATTGGAAATGCTGTTATATCAGCACTCCGGAATTTTACTGAAAGCTTTTTTGCAAGAAGAGATCCTATACTGTCTTCACCAAAACCATTGGAAGTCACAACAACCTCTGGTCGAAATATCCTGGCAAGTTCAGCGAGAAATCCCTGCATATTATCGAGCTCCGTCTTTATACGGGGGACAAGCAGTCTCAAACCATCCCTGCTCATTTCGGGGATATTATGAACATCCTTCTCTGTGCAGACCAGAATATCAGAACCCGTAGCCTCTACTCTTTCTGCAAGTTCATTCATATCCCCATTGGTAAAACGGTGATGATCCTTGAAAAAATGGCTTTCCACCGGTGGGAAACCCTGTTCAACAAGAAAATCCCAGAAACTCGAAGGACTGCCAATGGCCGAAAATGCCACCATATCCCAAGCTGCAATACTTTCAGGATCTATATCATGCCACTCTCCATCCCATAAGGCCCAGTTGGCAAGTTCAAGTCTTGAAATAAATATCTTTTCAGGAGAAACCCATTTTTTAAGACCGGAGCGAACTTCTTCCAACTGCATTTCGGTTACCTGGTTTGATTTGGTTACGATAACCATATCTGCCCTGGAAAGTGATCTCGGCGATTCCCGCAAAATACCTGCAGGTGCAAAAAGATCATTCCCGAAAGGACATGTAGCATCTACGAGTACTATATCTACATCCCTGCCAAGTTTGCGATGCTGAAAGGCATCATCCGCTATTACCACATCCACGTTTTCAGAAACAAGTGCCGTTACATCTGCAAGCCTGTCCCTTGAAACAGCAACAGGTACCTCCGGCAATCTGGTTGATAAAAGGAGCGGTTCATCACCAACCACATCCCTGGATGCCTCTCCATTTCTTATCACTACAGGCTTTTCTGTCCTGCCTCCATAACCTCTGGAAATAATACCCGTATTAAGTCCTTTTTCCAAAAGCTCCCTGGTCAGCATCTCCACGAACGGGGTCTTGTTAGTTCCCCCGAATGTAATATTTCCTACACTGATAACAGGTAATTCAGGTTCGAGAGAGGGAAGGATGCCATGGTCATAACTGAAGTTACGAAATGCTACCATACATCTGGAAATGATATCCAGAGGGAAAAGGAATATCCATGGGCTGATTTTTTTTCTGCCTTTTGCAAAATCAAGATAACTTCGGACCAGGCTTCGCATAACCTTCTCCAAACTGTAGTTGATAAAGCCGGTAATAGATACCCTCACTGGCCATCAATGTCTTATGATCCCCGGTTTCAGCTATTCTGCCTCCCGAAAGAACTATTATTCTATCCGCTTCCCTTATGGTCGTAAGCCTGTGCGCTATGATAAAAGAGGTCCTTCCTTCCATTGCTTTTTTCATTGCTTCCTGGATCTGCTTTTCAACCTGAATATCAAGCGAAGATGTCGCCTCATCCATTATTAGTATCCTGGGATCCCTTATTATAGCTCTTGCTATAGCTACTCTCTGCCGCTGTCCGCCACTGAGAGTAACACCTCTTTCTCCTACCTCTGTATGGTAACCATCGGGGAGAGTCCGGATATAACCATCTATTCCAGCGACTTTTGCTGCCTGGATAACCTGATCCATTGCTGCATTTTCCAGTCCATAGGATATATTGAATGCTATGGTCCCTTTCATAAGGACGGGATCCTGAGGCACTATTCCTATCTGGCGACGAAGAGATTTGAATTGAAGAGTTCTTACGTCATGACCATCGACACTTACAGTCCCTTCCTGCGGATCATAGAACCTGGGGATAAAATCCATCAGCGTGGATTTACCCACTCCGGTGGGACCTACAATGGCAATGTTCTCTCCAGCCTTTACAGAAAGATCTATACCTTTAAGGATCCACTGATCCTTTTCATACCTGAACCAGACATTCTCAAAATCCACATTACCCTTCATCGCACTTATTATGATCGGATCTGCAGGCTGTTTCACCTCTACTGGAGTATCAAGAAGGCTGAATATCCTGTCACATGCAGCAAGACCATGCTGCATCCCGCTTATTATCCTTGTATAGACCCTTATGGGCTGAACGAGAAAACCAAGATAGCCAAGGAATGCTATGAGTTCACCAGGAGTTGAATTTCCTTTAACCACTTCCCGTCCGCCTATCCAGAGAATAAATGCAAGTGCGGAAATAAGAACTACTTCTATTGTTCCCGATAATGCCGCCTGGACCTGGGTCCTGCGCATAAGGGCCTTGAAATTGGCCTGGTTCTGCTGCCTGAATCTTTGAGTCTCCTGTTCTTCAGTTGCAAAAGAAAGTACTATACGTATTGCTGAAAGGGCTTCCTGCGCTATTGCAGAAAGCCTGGCAAGCTGTTCCTGTATATCATGCCCCACTGTCCTCAGTTTTTTAGAGGCACGGCCCAAAAGCAGCGCCACCAGAGGCAGTATGGTAAATGTTATCAGGGTAAGCTTCCAGTTGAGGTAGATCATAAAACCAAGCATACCCAGGAAAGTCACACCCTGGACAACCAGATCGACAATAACTGTGGTGACCATGTTCTGAAGTATATTGGCATCATTTGTAATCCTCGACATAAGGTCTCCAACTCGTTTGCCGTATATATACTTCAGGGACATGCTCTGGACATGTTCATACAGCCTTGCCCTCAGATCCATAACTACCTTCTGGCCTACCCAGTTCATAAGATACTGCTGGCCATAGGAGGCAAAAGCCTTTAAGACATATATCGCTACAAGACCGGTGGCGAGAAAGTTCAGGATCATCATTTTCTTGGCGATCAGTACATCATCAACAATATTTTTGAGCATCCACGGCGGAACGACTGTACAGGCGGACGAAATGATCATGCACGCCAATGCTGCTATTATTCTTGGCATATATGGCCTTGCTTCGCCTAACAGTCTTTTATATACACCTGAACCCGTTTTTTCTTTTTCCGGCATTTAGATCAGCCTTTCTACAACATCACAGACATTCCGTGAGGGATCTTTTTTTGATCCGGCACTTGTCTGCAAAAGCTCTTTTCCCATTTTTCCCAGTAACTGCTTATCCTGAAGCACTCCAAGCGCCTCTTCCGCTACCATTTCAGGAGTAACATCTCCCCTTATCTCTATCTGTATCTCCTTTTGTGCAAGCCGATTAGGCCATCCCATGAACCCTGTACCCGGATCAGCCTTCCGAAGCATGAACTCCTTCAAGCTTAAACCTGCATATGGGATCTTTTCTATGAGGGACTTTAAACCCGAAAGCGGGACATTCCTCAAAAAAGAGAATGGTAACACAATGATAGTTGGTATTCCACAGTGCATCATTTCAAGATTATTGGTACCAGGAGGAGCGATGACCATATCTGCTCCTCGTATGAAATCCCCTGAATTACCCTGATATGGAGAAAGCCCCGCTTTTTGCCATAACTGCAATTGTTCAGAAGTCGCAAAGAAAGGAAGCAGTGTTTTTATTTGAAGGTTTCCTGCCTTTTTTTGAGCATGCTCAAGAAACCTTCTGAAAAATATTCTTGTTTCGTTCAGCATGTACGATCTGCTTCCAGGAAGAAAAAGGACTTTCCCGGCCTCATCTGCTGACCATGGATCTTCTGCCTCGTCAAATGAGATAGAGTCAAGGACCAGATCTCCTACCACAACAGGATCAACTCCAGGCCTTTTTATCATTTTTTCCATTACATCATAGGCGGTTAATACAGCACTGCATCTTTCCATCCCTTTTTTATAACCGTATGAATATGAGACAAGCGGAGCACTGGACAGGAAAGACAGCACCCTTCCGAACATCAGGTCACCCCCGAGTTGAAGGACTGCATCGACCTTCTCTCCAAAGAATGATAAAAATGTCGAAACAGCACCTGCGGGACCTGAGACCTGATCTGAATATATAGACTCTGCTATCTCTTTTTCATTTCCACAGGAAAATTGACAGGGAAGTATGATCAGATGGATTTTATAACCTTTTCTGCCAAGATCCCTGCAGACAGGCCGGGCCCATCCAAGCATCTCACCCGGGCCATTAACGAGAACTCCTACTTTTTTCATTGGCCTGACGTCTCCAGTATTTTCCTGGCCCAGAAGGCCCCAGCTCCTTCATTACCCATACCATTACGGGTCTCGCAAAGAAGGGAATGTATCTTTTTCTGATAGACCTTATCATTGAAATATCTTTTGAGACAACCTGTCATTTCTTCAGCATTAGCATGATCCTGTAGTAACTCCGGATAGATCTGTGTTCCGCTCATTATATTGGGAAGAGAAAAGAAAGGCACGTTGATAAATAACCTGTATAACAGGTAGGAAAGCCAGGATCCCCTGTACCCGACTACCATAAAGCGGTCAAGCATCATTGCCTCGACAGAAACTGTTCCACTTGAGGCCAATACAGCTTTTGAACAGGCCATCAGGTCTTTTCCCGAACCTTCAAAATATTTTTTTGAAGTCAGGCGGCTCCTCATATCCTCCTTAACATCTTCCGGCAAACCAGGTGCAATTGAAAAGACAGGACAAAAACCCATTTGTTCTATAAGATCAGCACTGGATATAAAATTTGGCAGCATCCTGTTTATCTCACTTCGCCTGCTTCCAGGCAGGATCGATATAATTCCCCTGTCAGTTTCAAACGGCAGGATATCTGCCGGAGCATAATAGTTTTTCATTTCTTCCAGAACAGGGTGCCCCTTCCACATTGAAGGCAATCCCTTTTTAAGAAGAAAGTCATGTTCGAATCCAAAGAGAGGAAGACAAAGATCACACAGTCTTGATAGTAATTTAGTTCTGCTCTCTCGCCAAACCCATACTGCAGGAGGCACAAGATATACAATTCTGCCTCCAAATCCTTTTTTTTTCAGAGAACGAAGCAGGGGTATGTGAAAATCAGGGCTGTCAACTACAACAACTGTTTCCGGTTGTCTTTCAATGATCATTCTGGATATCGAATCTTTAAGTCTAACAAGCCTCGGGATCGCAGGTATAACTTCCGAAAACCCCATAAGACACAGTTCATTCATACTCTTTACAGCAAAACAGCCTTCTTTTTCCGCCTCAGAACCTGCCATACCCCATATTTCATCATGATAACCTGCTTTTACAAGTTCACGAACAAGGATAGCTGCATAGTGGTCACCGGAGGGCTCTCCGCAACTTATGAAGATCGACAAGGCTTGACACCTGTCACGGATATACCATATCCATCCGCTGTTTCTATAAAATCTTTTCTGTTAAGGATTATTGTCCTGCAGGCTTCTACGGCGAGACATTTCAACCCGGCTTTTTTCATATTTTCAAGTGTTTTATTTCCGACTGTCGGGATGTCATATCTTTCATCCTGTCCGGGTTTCATCATTTTGATAAGAATCCCTCCGGAACTTATCTTTCCGGCTCTTATGATCGTTTCATCAGTACCCTCCATTGCTTCCACAGCTACGACTGAACGATTGTGGGTCACTATAGACTGGCCAAAAGAAAGGGGGAGGAGAACCTTCATTATGCGGAGTCCGTACTCCAGATCCTCCAACTGACCTTTGTCAGGGACATTTTGTGTCATAACCCCCTCATCAGCCATAAGGGAGGGTATCAGATCAATATATCTCATTACTGAAAGACCGGCAGCTTCAAAAATGGATACTATTCCGCCCAAAAGAGAATGATCATCCATCTCTGACAGACCTTTAAGCAGTTTTCTGGTCGAGCTGCCCAGCTTTTCAGGAGCATAGACAAGGCTCTTGGGAATAAGTCCCGCCATCATAAGCCTGGTTATTCCACTGGAACGCATATCAAGAACGATACTCTCAATATCAATACTATTGATCTGATAAATATCATTCTTTTCAGAACTGAAAAATGAATTATCCTCTCTGAGAGAGTATAGTTTTGTATTAAAGCCAGCTTCTGAAAGGGACGAAAATATTTCTTCCGGCAATTCCCCCTCGCCAGCTATCAGACCTATCCTTTTTCCCATGGTTTGCTCCTTTGACCCCCCGTTATCAGTGGTTTCCACGTTTTGCAAAAAAACCTCCAAGAACCAGGAAAATAATGTTCGGTATCCATGCAGATATGACTGGAATCAGATTTCCCGATTGCCCGAGAGCTCTACAGAAGGACATTACTACATAGTAGGCAAAAACAATGAGTATGCTCATACCAAATCCCAGTCCAGCACCTGTCCTCTGCGGCCTTACTCCAAAAGCAGCCCCGACCAGAGCCAGAACAACACTCGCCCAGGGTATGGCAAGTCTCAGGTGAAATATCACCCATAGAGGTGCAACGTTCGCTCCCTGTTTTTCAAGAATTTTTATATGTTCGATCAGCTCAAAGATACCCATATCTTCTGGATCTCTCGACGCACTGGCTATCTGCCCGGGGGTCAGATCAAGATCGACAGTTTGCTGCTCAAAACGAAAAAGGAGCTTTACAGACCCCTTATCATCCACTTCAAAGACTTCACCATTGCTGAGGATCCATTTCCCATCCTGCCATAATCCATCCCTGGCCGTGGATATTCTGTTAAGTTTGCCTTCATCAAACTCCTGGATAAGGACATCACTCATGTGCCCATCCCTGGGACGGAGGCTGCTGATATAAACTACCCTGTGAAGATCCCCCCCGCTTTCTTCCCTGAGGAAAACCCTCTCCTTCAACATGGATGGCTTTTCCCTTGCTATTTCATACCTCATAAGGTTATCCGCAGCCATATTGGCAACAGGGACAACGGTTTCATTGAAAACAAGGGCTGCTATAGCTACAGTCACAGAAACCAGCAGTACCGGTCTCAGGATCCTCTGAAATGCAATTCCAGAAGATTTCAAGGCTATAAGTTCACTGTTGCCCGACAACCTTCCGAAAGTCAAAAGTGATGAGAGGAGACAGGCCATAGGAAGGGTCAGAGTTATAACAGAAGGCAATTTATATAAAAAAAGGCGAGATACGACCCAGAAGGAAACACCCTTTTCAATTATAAGATCCGCTATATCAAAAAGCAGGTCTCCTGCTACCAGGATTATGGTAAATGACATAACTCCAAAGACGAAAGACCCTGCCAGTTCTTTTGCTATAAAAGTATCAAGTATCCTGAGCTTCCTGTCCCTCATAAAAGACCTCCAGAACTTTCCGCCAGGTTACGGTTATACTCAATGATCCAGTCACATATCTCCCGGACAGCTCCGTGTCCACCATCCTTAACTGTTACATGATCCGCAGTTTCCTTAACTTTCTGAATTGCATTATTCACAGCAAAACCATTACCAGACCAGGCTATACAATCAATATCATTTATATCATCACCCGCAAAGGCTACCTCTTCTTCGACAAGCCCAAGACCTTGAGCAATTTCCTGGAGAACCTCTTTTTTATTTACCACACCATTATGAAGGATCGATATTCCAAGACCAGATGCCCTTAGTGCCGTAGGCTCTGAATATCTGCCGCTGATTATGGCAACAGTTACACCTGATCTCTGAAGCCGGGAAATGCCCATCCCATCATGAACATCAAAACGCTTACTCTCATTGCCATTGGAATCAATATACAGACCTCCGTCCGTCAATGTTCCGTCAACGTCAAGAGCAAGGAGCCTAATCACTTTTCCCACTTCCCCGTTTAAAGGAAGGCCAGGTCTCTATACCACGTCTTGTGTCTCTGGCGAAAGTCAGGATCTCCTCTGCAAGTATATCCTTTCCAAAAGTCGACTCACATTTCTCCAGGGATCTTTTAAAAGTAAGCCCGGAATGAAATATGCTACGGTAGATCTCCTTGATCCTGGACCTTTCTCCTGGAGAAAAACCAGCCCTCTTGAGACCGATCCTGTTTATACCATATATCCTTCCAGGGTGACCATCTACAAGAAGGAAGGGTGGTATATCCTTTACTATTTTGGAAAGTCCTCCTATCATGCAGAAACGTCCTATCCTGACGAACTGGTGAACTCCTGATATACCGCCAAGAACTGTGCTGTCACCAACTGAACTGTGTCCGGCCAGACCTGTTTTATTTGCCATTGTGACATTATTGCCTACTTTGACATTATGGGCCAGATGAACGCCTTCCATAATGAAACAATCATCTCCAACATCAGTAGAAGTCCCCTCACCCGAAGAGCGGTTTATAGTCACGTTCTCCCTGATGATATTTCTATCCCCTATTGTCACCCATGTTTCCTCTCCCTTGAAATCATGGTCCTGGGGTTGTCCTCCAATGACTGAATTTTCGTGAAAGGTACACTCACTGCCTATCTCTACATAGTCAAGAATATTTACAAAGGCTTTAAGAACTGTACCCTTACCGATCCTGACTTTGCCAGAGACAATGCAATAAGGGCCAATTGTCACATCATTTGCGATCTCGGCACCTGGAGCTATGATCGCCGTGGGATGAATATTGGGCGTCAATTCTCTTCCTCCTCATGAAGGCTTCTGGCAAGGAGAAAACTGTAATCAGCTTCTGCTGCGATCTCCCCGTTCACTGTTGAAGTAGCATGTACCTTGCCAACTCTGCTTCGGATCCTTGTCATTTCCGCTGTTGTAATAAGCTGATCTCCAGGTTTTACTGGACGGCGGAACTTGGCATTGTTAACACCCGTAAGATATGTGATCATACCTTTCATTTCCGGTCTCATAACTATCATCATAGCAGCGACCTGCCCCATGGCCTCAAGGACAAGTACACCCGGCATAACCGGTTCTGCCGGAAAATGTCCCTGGAAAAATGGCTCATTGATAGTTACATTCTTGAGACCTTTAGCTTTTCCTTCTTCAACCTCAATTATCCTGTCTACAAGAAGAAATGGATATCTGTGGGGCAGATTTTCCAGTATCTTGTGAATATCATACATTTACCATTCATCCTCTCTGTCTGCTAAAAATTCTTTTCAATCTCTCTGTAAATTGAAGATTCAGCTCATGGCCGCTCTTGAAAGCATAGATATTTGCCTGGAGGGGAACTCCCAGAAGTGAAAGATCACCTATCAGATCAAGAAGTTTGTGCCTGACAAATTCATCAGGGAAATGGAGCCCTCCCTCTGCCTTGATAGATTTTTCTCCAACTATAACTGCATTTTCGGGTGTCCCGCCCTTTACAAGCCCCCTGCGTTTAAGTTCTTCTATCTCATTTTCAAATCCAAAAGTCCTTGCTGGCGCGATCTCCAGGCTGAAATCCATTTCAGAGGGTATAAATGTAAAAACCTGCCTGCCCACAAGCGGATTTTCAAAGTCTATGATAAAAGTATAACTTGTACGCGTTGAGGGGAAAGCCCATATACATTTATCTCCCTTATCTGTATCAACGCCAAATGGAAGAGAAAGTATCGCGGGTTCAATTACTGAACTTTTGGCAACAATACCAGCACTTTTGAGTGATTCAGTGATATCCCGTGCACTGCCATCCAGAACCGGGATCTCACTGTTTTCTTCCATTTCTATCTCAATATCGGTTATACCTGTCCCAGCAAGGGATGCAAGCAGATGTTCAACAGTGTATATCACAGAACCGTCGGGGAAAAAAAGAGTTGTACCTCTTCCTGTCCCCTCTGCCGAAACTTCTTTTATATTGTATTTTTTACCTTTAATGACAAAATAGATCCCTTCGTCTTCACAGGGCCTTATCATAACTGAGGATTCCTGCCCTTTATGAAGACCTTTACCTGATATCAGGATCTCTTCTGCAATGGTTTTCCTATTTATCATTATCGTTTTCCCGAATAGCTACATATTCTTTTTCGAGTTTTTTGACCCTGTCGAAAAGTGAGGGCAATTTCTGGAGAAGAGCTGCTATTTTAAAATTTTTCCGGTGATCCCTGGCAGGAAAACCCGACACAACAGAACCTGGAGAGATGTCCTTGATAACTCCGCCAAGGGCTGCGACTGTAGATCCTTTTCCTACCCTGACATGATCACTGGTCCCGCTCTTGGCAGCCATAATTACGTTATCCTCCAGTATGGAACTGCCGGCAAGTCCAGTCTGGGCAACTATTATGCAATTGTTACCGACTTTAACATTGTGACCAACCTGTACGTGATTATCAATTTTCACACCATTTCCAATGACTGTATTACCTATGGTACCCCTGTCTATGGTAGTGCAGGCACCTATCTCAACTTTGTTCCCGATACGTACCCCTCCGATCTGGGGGATCTTGCGGGGTTCTCCCTCTCCATCAGGGATAAATCCAAAACCTTCAGCGCCTATGACAGATCCACTGTGAAGGACACATTCATCCCCTATTGAACAATCATTGTAGATCACTACACCAGGTTCAATTCTTGATCCCTTCCCCACAGAGGAACCATTTCCAACATAGACATTAGCCCTCAGGACTGCCCCTGCTTTGATCTCGGTGTTTTTACATATAACACAGTGTGGACCAACATAAGATTCTTCTGAAACGGTCGCACCGGGCTCGATAAAGGCAGAACTGTCGATCCCCGGCTCTAAATGAGCCCCGGGCCTGAAATACTCAAGAACGTTTATCATGGCATTTCGAGGATCATCTACAGCAATCCCAGCATACCCTTCAGGGAAATTACTCGGTGCAGTTACAATAAAAATATCTTTAGATATCCTGGAAAGTTCCTTCTTTTCCCAGATGAAACAGATCGAACCTGTTTCAGCTTCATCCGGGGATGCAATAGAAATGACCCTGTTTTCAGCTCCTCCATGGATCTGACCTCCGGTGTGGAGGACTATAGTGGAAAGCTCTACAGGATAAGATAATTTGAAAATTTTTTACCACTCCCGTCATAGTTCACTGATTATCCTTACATTGAAAGAATCTTCATATCTTTCATCATAGTTAAGCTCTATTGAAAAATACTGGTTAAGAGGCCACCCTGCCCCTATAATACCAAGATCGGTCTCACTGTATCGCAACCAGATGTAAGGAGAGTCCGGTGAAGGAGAATAACGGCACTTCCACCAGAAAGTATCTTCTTGAGAAGAATATTCCGCTCCCACCCATAACTGTTTCCATGGCTTCCATCCTGCACCCCATCTTGTCTCGATATCAAGATCATTGGCCCCTGTAATGAACTCTGCATATATTTCAAGATCCCAGAAAGGAGCTGGCTGAACTATCCTTCCGAGATGAAGATGCAGTTCTGGATATCTCTCCTCCGCTCCAACCGGCACAACAAGTCTGGCTGATGCGGAATACTTTTGACTTTCCACTTCTGCCGTGACTGATGCTATTTGTGCCGGTTCAAACTTTACGGAAACTTGAGCCCTGGAATTTTCTACTGTATTTCTTTCAAGAAGTTTCTGCCGGGTAAAGCGCTGGAGGTCGACTTTGTGTCTCTCAAGCCATACGACTGGCAATCCGTTGAAGACGTATAGATCTTTCAGCATGGTCTCTCTTAGATCCGAGCGGAATATAACAGGAATCGAAGAAGATTCTATCTCGGGTTTAAATGCAAGGACAAGGGGCTGTACTCCTGAGAACCGGACCTGCAGTTCATTTTCACGGTCTGAAAGATTAACAAGGATCGAAGGATCCCATCCCAGAACATATTCAGCGGAGATATCATTAATTTTCCTTCTCAACGCAACATCAGCCCACGAAAGAGAATCTACAGGAACATCTCTAACTATCTCAATTAATCGACCTTTCATTCCCTGGATATCATCCCTGAACCAGGAATCAGCTGGAGACCTAAGGGATGGTGCAATGATCTGGACCTTCCATTTCGTCACTCTATCCGGAACAAGATACATTATTAAACAGGACTCTTCAATTTCAATATCTACTACTTTATAACCGTCGAAAAGTCTCGATGCTACTATCTCCATCATTTCAAGCCTCGATGAAAGGCTCCTCTGCGGATCCATGCTGGACCACACCTCGCTCAAGCTCCTCTGGGCAACAGGTGCAAGCCATTGTGGAAGTCCAGCAGTCCGTATATTATCCACTGCCTGGACAGGGTAAGGGACAGAAACAAGGGCTGCGGCGATAATAACAGCCACAGCCCTTGTTAAAAGGCTTTTCATATTACTTAAAGATCTCTTAGAACATTTCTCCAAATCCGAAGTGTGTCTTGGATTCATCTTCTCCCTCGCCATAATCGACCCTCAGGTTACCAAGGGGAGTCTTAACCCTTATACCGAAACCGTAGGAGTCATAAAGATCAGAAAAGCTGAAATCTTCTCCATCATTGCTGTTCCATGCATTACCTGTATCATAAAAGACCACTGCTTTAAAATTATCGTCTATAGGAACCCTTATCTCAAAGTTACCCAATATCATTTCATCACCTTTACGGTAATCATCTTCATATCCTCTGAGAGTTTTAGATCCGCCAACTTCATAAAGCTCGACAAAAGGAATAGTACCAGATGAGAAACCTGCCCTTATTCTCGATGCAAAAATGGTCGGGTTATCTTCTGTCCCCAGAGAAAGATCAAAGATATCTCCGATGCCTGTAACAGGAACATAGTATTTTACGGTAGCCCAGTATTTTGTAAAGTCATATTCCCCGCCAAGGACTTCCCAGGCTTTCTCAATGTTCAGTTCCTCAACATCCCCGTCTGGATAGCTGAGATATGGATCCAGGTTGTTATGCGTAAAAGTTACTGGAGTTGAGAATATCGTTCCATCTATGAAATTCTCTTCTAAATAGTCTTCCTTTTCCTCTTCCGTTGCATTGACAAGGATCACATTGGATATCTCGGTATCTCTCCAGTCAAGGTTCAAGTACCAGCTCAGCTTCTCATCGTTGGGGAATTTCTTACCGAATCCGATATATCCACCTGTCCTGTCCTCATCGAACTGGAACTGTTCCTGGTTTTCATCCCAGAACTCTCTCTCATCAAAAAACTTGTTATAGGCACCGATCCTCCAGGCAAAGTGATCACTGTCCATGTAAGGTTCCTGGTAATACACCCAGTACTGCTCAGTATCTCCAAGCTCAAAACCGATTTCGGCCTTGTGTCCCTTACCAGCCCAGTTAGTATCACCGTAACTGATACCCCCACTCCACCCGCTGCTGCTTCCATGGCCTATTGTCAGACCAATATTTCCTGTTTTGGTTTCCTGAACTGTAATAATAATATTTGTATATTCGGAACTTTCCTCTGAGGGCTCAAATCCTACGCTTACATCCTCAAAATATCCGAGTGAATTTATCTTATTGATCGAATGTCTCAATATGGTAGCGTTGAAAAGATCACCTTTTTCAAACTTTATCTGCCTTTCTATAACGAATGTCTTTGTCTTTGTATTTCCCTGGATAATGACATCTCCGATCTTCGGTTCAAGGATTGAAACATTGATATTTCCCTGTTCTATCTGAACATCAGCGATTTTCATCATCACATAGCCGTCATCGTCATACTTTTCCTTTACCCTGCGGAGGTCATGTCGAAAAAATACCCTGTTGAAAACTGTCCCTGGAGCTGTAAAAACAAGCTCTTTTAATTGTTCATCGGAATATACTGAATTTCCCTCAAAATTTACTGACTCGACAATGGGGTTTTCCCTGACAACAAAAGTAACTGCAACACCTCCGGAACTGGGGTTAAAGCGGGCATCCACGAAAGAGAAAAAACCCAGATCATAAATAGCTTCAACATCTTCTTTGACCTGTTCCTGGTCCAGAGTATCTCCAACTTTCGTTCTCACTGCACCCAATATATGCTTGGTTACAACCTCCTGGTTACCTTCAACATTAACTTCTGAAACAAGGGCAGCAGAAGCAACCCCTGCACCAGCCCATATGAACATTATCATTACGCAGCACAGAATCAGGAACTTCGGTCTCAAGTACAACCCTCTCCTTCCGGGGATATTGTAAAATTATTTTTTGATCTCGATTGCAGACCCCGGGTCCCTCAGTGATCTCTCTCCTATCTGGATCAGCGCTATCACTTCTTCTACGGGTAATTCCGGTTTCTGTTTTTGAACATTTTCTTTTACCTGTAACCTTTTCTGTTCGTCAGTTGAAGAAATTTTACCGGCTGCAGATCCTGTAACGCTGACTTCTGGTTCTATCTTTCCAGACTTCTCAGCAGGACCCTGATCCGTATAAAGGGTCTGCCTGAAACTGTTTTCGCTCAGACTTTCTCTCAGGGCCATTAGAAGCTTGTGCTCGTCGCTCTTAACCCATTCCAGAACAAGCTTCTCCTCGTTGCCAGCTACATCACGGCGAAGTTGGGCATTATTCACAGAAAGCGGAACAGCGCTGGTTATTAAAATAACAGCGACAAGTACACCTGTCCTTAAGGCCGGCATAGATCTGCTTAAAAATCCCGGTTTTTCAACTGCCTGGTTTGCTATTTCTTCCCAGAGCTTTTCTCTTGCATTCCTCAGCTCTGCATTTGCACATTCCATGTCAGCAAGTGCATTGTCCCAGGATTTCGCCCGGCATGCTTCGAGACACCGATCAAGCCATTTCTGGATCTTGCTTATGCGTTTTTCCAAAATACCACTCCCGGAGAAAAGGGTTATTTATAACTATTTATCCCTTTTCAGACCTTTTTTGTGGCATTTGTGTAGCCCATCCATTCTCTTAATGTGGCTACTGCCTTTCTCTTAAGACGATAAATATGACTTATATCCATACCACTGGCCCTTGCGACATCCTTGACTTTCTGCCCCTTTAATACAACTTCGGAAATGATCTCGGCCTCTTTTTCGGGAAGGTTATTTATACCCTCCCCAAGGGTAATTATCGAATCCAGAAGATCAGGACCCATTGGATCAGATATCAGCTGTTCATTGATCTCCACAGGAATGGGTGATCTTGCTTCTTTCCTCTGGATATAGTTGACCATGTGTCCCTTTATACGGTAAAAAGCGTAGGTTGAAAACTTGATCCCCCTGTCAGGGTCGAATTTATCAACTGCCTTGAGGAGAGCAAGCATTCCTTCCTGCACAATGTCCGGATAGACATGGTGCTGAACGTTGAATTTACGGGCTATCCAGAATACCAGGGGCCTGTGAAAGACAATTATCTGTTCCCTTGCTTCATCATCACCATCTGCAATTCGCTTCCATAGTACTGATTCCTCATGAGCAGAGAGCTGATGGTCTCTGTAGGGTGTCTGGATCATAGGTACCTCCCAGCTGTAACGACAGGATATAAAGCCAAGGTCATTTTACCAGTTTGAAGGCATTGTGTCTAAACAGGAAGGGGAATACTGGCAACCAGGGAAGGCGGGATCTCATTATGAATATGATCATTCCATGTAACAAGAGTCGAAGTATCATTCCAGATATCAAAAATTGATATGGAGCAGTTGTCAAGCCTGAGTTTCCATATTAATGAAGGGTCAATACCGAGAAGGATCTTTGCTGCAACACGGATAATACCTCCATGACTGACAACAAGGATCCTGGTCTTTTTTGATGCCAGGATATGGGAAAGTGAACGAGAAACACGACTGCTGATATTTTCAAAGGATTCTCCGCCTGGAGGAACTACACCTAAGGGATCCTTCCTCCATCTTGAATATCGGTCATTATCATTTTCTTTCAATTCATGGAGTGTTTTACCTTCCCAGTCCCCAAAATCTATCTCGGAAAGATCGTCCAGTTTTTCTATAGATAACAGTCTTTCGTTATGACCGTTAATTATCTGGGCAGTAACTAATGCCCTTTTCATAGGACTTGAAAAGATTATATCGGGACTGAAAGAAGAAGAAAGGCGGTAAGCTGTATTTCTGGCCTGGTCAAGACCCTTTTGATTCAGGGGGACATTGCTTTTGCCCTGATATTTCATTAGGTCATTCCATTCTGTTCTGCCGTGTCTGATAAAAACGATCCTCTGTACCGATAGATCTATTTTAACCTACCCCCCTGAAACACAAAAAACCACCCTCTGGAGTGGTTTGATCAACTGCTGGAGCCGGCGGGCGGACTCGAACCGCCGACCTGCGCATTACGAGTGCGCTGCTCTACCGACTGAGCTACACCGGCAAAAAACAAAAAAATGGCGGTCCCAACGGGATTCGAACCCGTGTCGCAGCCTTGAAAGGGCTGTGTCCTGGGCCACTGGACGATGGGACCGCGTAGTGGTGAGCCGTGTGGGATTCGAACCCACGACACCCGGATTAAAAGTCCGGTGCTCTGCCAGCTGAGCTAACGGCTCATAACGAGCCTAAGAAGTATAAACATGGTTGGCCTGTTGTGTCAAGTAGATTTCAAAGTTTGTTCATTATTCTCAACCCCGCGACAGGAACAGGAGATATTTTCCTTGTTCCTGCAGGCATTGTCAAGACCTTTTTTTAGAAAAACCAGATTTTTTAAGGACATAAACAAAATCTAACCTGTTTTTGATCCATAGCTTTCAGGAATAAAAACAGATAGAAAATTGAAATAAATATTTTGACAAAAACTATTCTGGATCCTGGTATATTTTTTAGCCTGCGGATCTTCCCAGAAATTCCCTTTAAAAATATTTGAACACTTCGAATGTCAACTGTATTTCAAAATATCTTCAGTTATTGAATGTTATCCTGGAGATGTTGATCCCTTTTCGCCTCAGGGAAAGTGCAAGCAATCCCCACATGATACCGCATTCACTGTGGAGATATTCCTCAGCCCCGGCTATTTCCATAACTGCTTTTATAACAGTCATACCTGCCAGAATAATATCCGCTCTTGCAGGTTCGAGGCCTGTAATTCTACTTTTATCCTTACCAGATAGCTTTACCCTGCTGATCAGTTCTTCAAGCTCTGCAGTTTTAACCCGTCTTCCGTTGACCTTGAGGGGATGATATTCATCTACAGGAATATGGTCCCGCATCATGATAATGGAAGAAGAGGTACCTCCGATCCCTGCCAATAACCCTTTCGGGAAATTGATCCCGGAAAGTCTCTCCCTGACCGCATCACTTACAGCCTCAAAATCTTCTCCAAAAGCATTTGTAAGCCTTACCGCACCAAGTGGGAATGAAAACGACCCCGTCTCTCCCGATATCTCAAGGCTGCCTCCTCCCAGATCAAAAAGAAGACCAATATCAGGAAAAGCTGATCGGGCCCCGAAGAAACCTGCACGTGCCTCTTCTTCTCCACTGAGTATCTTTAATGACTGTCCAAAGTCCCTTTCTATGGCTTTGATAACATCATGGGAATTGGTGGCCTGTCTGAGAGACTCCGTCGCGAAGATCACCCTGTTCTCAACTTTGATGTCAAATCCATCCAGACGTTTTTTCAGATCTTTAATTACAGCAAGAGATCTAGCTATCCCCCTCTTCCCAAGCTCTGAATCGCCAAGGCCCATTCCTTCAGTTATCCTTGTGATATTTGAACTGGACTCTACATATCCGAGCACTCCATCATTAATATCAACTACAATGTGCCTTATTGAATTTGATCCAATATCAACAGCTGCATAAAGCATTTAGATCACATCCATTATCAATTATGATCCTGGCATCCACATATTTGACTACAGGCTGATCCACAATCAGTAGATGGGAATCTTGACCTCAGCCAGTCATTACCAGGATGTCCCTTCAGGGATAGCCACGCAGCGACCTGAAGATGCAGACATTTCATTGTCGGTATTTCCTGAGAGGATATCCCACCTATCATTGTCCGCTGTATTACCTTAAAGATAGCCGGATAATAACAGCGCAGGAATTTCCTTTGATCAGGCGACAGGAGCTGCAGTCTTATTATGGAAGCCCTTATATTGAATTTTTTCCATTCATTAGAACTGGACTCCATAAATTCCTCCAGAAGAGGAATACCTCCAGATGACTCCTCTATCGCACATTTCTTTACAAGGTAGGGACAGCTTAACCAGAAAACAGTGGGGAAAGGCTTAAGATCCTTGAGAGGACTGCACACAAAAACCTGTGGATATCCCCATATGCATCTTCTGGAAATACCTCTTATTATGGATCTGTCAAACTTTCTCCCCCTCATCTGGGAAACAATGGTATAGATATCCGGGGGAAGTGCCTTCTCAAAAAGAGAAAGGGGGGCAAAAGCCCCCCTGATCGTTCTGTCCGGGTTCCTCACTGGGGCTTTTTACTCTTCTTCCGCCCGGAATGGGCAGCATTAGCCCTGTTATTCAGATCCGTTATCTTGGTCTCACTCTGCTTAAGAAAATCTGAAAGCTTTTTCTCGAAATTCTCTTCCTTGTTGACACCCTGACCACCCCTGTCCCGGGATGGTTTTTTCTGTAACTGCTTAAGAGAAAGATCGATCCTTCCTTTTTCATCTATCTTTATGACTTTAGCTTTTATCTCCTGATCCACCTGTAATACATCGGTTACCTGCTTTACGAACTTGTGGGAAAGTTCAGATATATGGATCATTCCCCTTTTACCATTAGCTAACCTTACAAAAGCTCCATAAGGCATAACCTGCTCTACCTTGCAATCAACTGTCTCGCCAATTACGGGAGTAGAGTTATCCTTAACACTTTCTTCAACCATACTTAGTCTGGCCCTCCAATAATAATTAAAATATAGTCTTTTCAGAAAAAAAGGAACAGGATTTTACAGGTTATACCACCTCCGCAGGCAATTAACGGAAGATATCCGCTTACGCCATGCAGACCCGCGGCTAAGCAGGCCTTTTACCAGATTATAACAGAAGTCAGGAACCGTATACCCCAGAACTCTGGGAAATAACAGCACATTACTTCTATTATTTCTTACTCGTATATTATACCAAGTTCTTCAACAAAAAGTGAACTGAGAACTTTTATATAAGTTCCCTTCATGCCAAGGCTTCGACTCTCTATTATTCCTGCGCTTTCAAGTTTCCTGAGAGCATTAACAATGACACTTCTGGTTACGCCTACCCTGTCAGCCACTTTGCTTGCAATTACAACGCCTTCAGGTCCGCCAAGTTCTTTCATAATGTGCTTCACGGATTCAACCTCGGAATAAGACAGAGCTCTCATGGCCATCTGTACAACAAGCCTCTCTCTTGATCTGTCCTCAATGTCCCTTGTCCTGTCATGAAGAATTTCTATGCCGACAAGAGTTGCAAGGTATTCAGCAAGGATAAGATCCTTGACTGCAAAATGCTCAAAAAACCTTACCAGAAGCATCGTCCCAAGTCTTTCAGCTGATCCATATATAGGAACATACAAGGTATGTTTCTCCGGGGACTGATCTGAATCCACATCATCAAAGAGATAACCGTCAGTCTCGCTAATAAAAGCCTCTCTGTGCTGATTCATCTTTTCAACGAAACTTTCAGGCATATAACCACTTTCAAGAAATTTGTGCACAGTAGCGGATTTGTACTCGCTTACCCAGGAATAACCAAGAATATTTCCTTCCCTGTTAATAATATAGATGTTTGCTGTCATAAATTCGCAAAGCAGTTTTGAAAGTTTTGTATAATCGGGTTTTAATCCTTCTCGCCTGCTCTGAAGCGCACGGCTTACAAGTCTTGTCTTCTCAAGAAGGTCTCTCATTTCTTTTCCCTCACCAACAAACTTGTTTTCTTCCAGAATATTTTTCTCGTCATAAGTCATAATTTATCCTCCTCGAAAACTGTAATTTTCTGAACAAAAGATCAGAGTAGATAACGTCTCATATCCGAATCTTTTACAAGAGAAACGAGTCTCTCTCTCACAAACTCAGCATCAATAATGAAACTTTCACCGCTCTTTTCAGGCGCAGAAAAACTGATATCTTCGAGCAATTGCTCCATCATGGTATGGAGCCTTCTTGCTCCGATATTTTCCATCTCGCGATTCATTTTCTCTGCCATTTCCGCTATAGCCTCTACTGAGTCATCAGTAAACTCAAGAAAGACTTCCTCTGTCTGAAGAAGTGCCTTGTATTGCTTTAAGAGGCTATTCTCAGGTTCCACCAGTATCCTCGAAAGATCAGCACTGCTGAGAGCCTGAAGTTCGACTCTGATGGGAAAACGCCCCTGAAGTTCGGGGACAAGGTCTGAAGGTTTTACTTTCTGAAAAGCTCCTGCACTGATAAAAAGTATATGGTCCGTATTAACTGAACCATGCTTCGTCTGTACCGGACAGCCTTCCACCACAGGCAAAAGATCTCTCTGAACCCCTTCCCTGCTCACATCAGGACCTCCTGCGGCGCCTTTCGCGACTACTTTATCGATCTCGTCAACAAAGACGATCCCTTCTTCTTCAGCCTTTTTTATAGCTTCCCTGGTCACTTCATCCATATCTATCAGCTTCTCGGCTTCTTCTGCCTGCAGTACCCTTCGGGCCTGGGAAACTTTCATTCTTCTTCTGCGCGTTTTTTTGGGAAGGATACCTCCAAGCATCTCGCTTATATCGATACCCATAGAATCCATTCCGCCACCGCCTACCATTGGGAAACCGACCTGGGAACTTTCCTGAACTTCAATTTCAACTTCTCTCTCTCCCAGTTTTCCCTCTCTGAGCATGGCCAGAAGCTTGCTCCTCGTAGATTCCCTGAATCTTTCATGCTGCTGATCTTCTTCCTGTTCTTCCTCAGGCTCTTCCTGGTTTCCAGAAAAAAGCCTGGTAAGATCAGGCACCTTTGATTTTTTGGATGATTTTGGCAACAGGCTGTCCACTAGTCTTTCTTCTGCTCTCTCAGCAGCCTCCTGCTGGACATACTCCATTTTCTGATTTTTTACCATCTGCACTGAAGATTCGACCAGATCCCTGATCATGGACTCCACATCCCTGCCTACGTAACCAACCTCGGTAAATTTAGTTGCTTCCACCTTTACGAAGGGTGCATTGACAAGCTCTGCAAGTCTTCTGGCGATCTCGGTTTTACCTACGCCAGTCGGACCTACCATCAGGATGTTTTTGGGAGCTATCTCCCTGGCGATATCTTCCTCAAGCATTCTTCTTCTGAGCCTGTTCCTCAGAGCTATTGCGACAGCTCTTTTTGCCTTATTCTGACCTACTATATATCTGTCAAGAAACTCGACTATAACAGACGGTTTAAGGTTAGATTCCTGCGAGAGTGGCATTATCCTATCACCTCAACTGTAATTACGTTATCTGTATAGATACATATTTCCGAAGCGATCTCAATAGATCTTCTTGCTATATCCTTCGCTTCCCAGGGACTTATCTCCAGGAAAGCTCTGCCTGCAGCAAGGGCAAAACCTGAACCGGAACCTATGGAAGCAACGTTATTTTCGGGTTCCAGAACATCTCCGGCTCCGGACAAAAGAAGAGTACTCGTGCTATCCGCAACAAGCATCATGGCTTCGAGCCTTCTCAGAGCTCTGTCCGTTCTCCAGTCTTTTACCATTTCGACCGAAGATCTTAGAAGATTTCCACTATATTCCTCAAGCCTGTTCTCAAAACGTTCCAGCAATGTCATGGCATCTGCAGTACTACCTGCAAACCCGGCCAGAACCTGTCCGTTATAAAGTGTCCTTACCTTTTTAGCACCAGCTTTTATAACCTGGTTACCCAATGTGACCTGACCGTCACCGGCCATTGCCACCTGGTTATCCTTCCTCACACAAAGAATCGTGGTTCCCTTGAACATTAATTAAACATCTCCTTCAGCCATCGGGTGGATCTGCCTGTAACTCTTTTTCAATTGCTCCGCGGTCACTGTAAGATATCTCTGAGTTGTCAGAAGGCTTTCATGACCGAGAAGATCCTGTAAAACTCTGAGCGTTGCCCCTCCCTCGAGCATATGAGTAGCAAAACTGTGTCTCAGCATATGAGGTGTCACACCTGCAATACCGGCACCCCGGGCCGCTCTTTTAACTATCCTGTTGACTGTCCTTTCACTGATGTGACCATCTTCCCCTCCAGGAAAGACGTGTTCAGTTCCGTTTCCCAGCTCTGCTCTCCATTTCTCAAGTGCCCTTACAGAATAGGAACCTATTGGCACTATCCTTTCCTTGCTGCCTTTCCCGAATATCCTCACCCATCTCTCTGAAAGATCAATATCTTCCCATTTAATGAGTGTTATTTCTCCAACTCTGAGTCCGCTTCCGTAAAGAAGTTCAAGAACAGCTTTATCCCTGGAAAAGTTCCTTTTTCTGCTGATCCCCTCATCTATCATACGGTTCACATCTTCTCTTGATAGAGCCCGTGGAATATTTGCCGGCAGTTTCGGCCCTCGGACACCGGAAGACGGATCAGCGCTGATAATTTTTCTCTCTGTCATAAAACTGGTCCATGCCTTGATCGCAGAAAGTTTTCTGGCAACAGAGGATCGGGCATAGCCATAGGCCATGATCTCTCTTATATAGGATCGAACATGCTGTCTGTCGATTTCTGACGGTTCATTTATCCCAGAATTTTCAAGAAAAGAAATGAACTGTTTTAAATCCACAGAATAATTTATGACAGTATATTCTGACAGATTTCTCTGGAACTTCAAACTATCAATAAAAGAATCCACATTTAGAGATAATATTTCTTCCATAGCTGCGATTTTACACTATTTTCTCACAATTTGCTATTATTCGGAAGAGTCTAACATAAATAAAATGCAGGTATTTTCTCATCAGGAATGACATGCCAGAAAACAATTTCAGCGGGATATATCCTCTTTCGCGGGGAAAATATCTTTTCTCTCAGATATATATCTTGATATAGCCTCTTCAGAAATTTGTGCAACCTTAGCGCAACGTTCTCTTTTATCCCTGATCTTTTCGTTGAGCTTTGGCAGAATACCAAGGTTTACATTCATTGGTCGGAATGTTTTCACTTCAGCATCAGAAAGATAGAAAAGGAGGGAGCCAATAGCAGTTTCCCTCGGCCATTCAAGAGGGGCACCCCCTCTGATATGTGAAAAGCTATTCAGTGCTGCGACCATTCCCATTGCAGTGCTTTCCATGTAGCCCTCAACACCTGTTATCTGTCCAGCCAGATATATATCCTCTGTGCCCTTTATTCTCAGTTGTTCGTCAAGGACTTCGGGTGCGTTCACATACACATTTCTGTGCATTACACCGTATCTTGCAAATTCAGCATTTGAAAGCGCTGGAATTAATCTGAAGACCCTGTCCTGCTCTCCCCATTTTAGGTTTGTCTGAAAACCTACTATATTGTAAAGAGAGCCTTCTTTGTTATCCCTGCGTAACTGGACAACAGCATACGGCCTTTCTCCAGTTGCTGGATCAGTAAGGCCAACAGGTTTCAGTGGCCCGAACCTGAGCGTGTCCACGCCTCTTGAGGCTATTTCTTCAACCGGAAGGCATGCTTCAAAGTAGGGTACTTTTTTCTCGAAATCGTGCCGGGGGGCCCTTTCTGCATTAACAAGCTGTTCCTGAAAATATTCATATTCATCCTTATTCATGGGACAGTTCAAATAATCACTGTTCTCTTCATATCTGCTGCCCCAGAACGCTCTATTCATGTCTATGCTTGCCAGCTCAAGGACAGGAGATACTGCATCGTAAAAGTACAGGAACTTTCCTCCCGTCATGTCCCTGATTTTGTCTGCCAGGGCTGTAGAAGTGAGAGGCCCGCTTGCGAGGATAACCGGTCCCTCAGCAATTTCTGTAACCTCACGGTGTTCCAATGTTATGAGCGGATGTGAAGTTATCCTTTCAGTCACAAGCTCCGCAAAACGCTCCCTGTCAACAGCAAGTGCACGACCGGCAGGAAGCCTTGAACTTTCGGCACACTCCATGATCAGACTGTTCATAAGCCTTAGTTCCTTTTTGAGTATGCCTGCTGGACTGCTGATGTTATCAGCACCCAGAGAATTGCTGCATACCAACTCAGCGAAACTGCCGGTCTTATGGGCCGGAGTCATTCTTTCAGGTCGCTGCTCAACAAGGGTAACCCTTATCCCCCGGGATGCAAGCTGCCATGCTGCTTCACTTCCTGCAAGTCCTGCCCCGACTATCATTACATTGTCACATTTTTCAATCATCATTTACCTTTTCTTCACTCTTATCTATCCGATATCCGCAGTTTGAACAGACTGCAGATTTACCCTTTGATTTTTTTACTATAAACGAACCGCACTCAGGACATTTCTCACCTGTGGGAGGATCCCAGGAAATAAAATCACATTCCGGATAACGGGAACATCCATAGAAATTCCTTCGTCTGCCCTTTCGGGTTTTTCTTACAACAACTTCTCCACCTTCTGTTTCTCCGCATTTCGGACATTTAACTCCGGTTTTTTTCAAAATGGGCCTGGTATATTTACATTCGGGATATCCAGAACAACCTATAAATTCACCGAAACGGCCACGTTTTTTTACAAGCGGTTTTCCACATTCAGGACAATCCTCACCTATAGGTTCAGGATCAGGAAGAGGCACTCGGGGAGCATCCTGGGCTTTTTCAAGCGTTTTGCTCAAACTGTCCCAGAAAAGTTGAACCGTATCAACCCAGTTCTTCTTCCCCTCCTCTACCTCATCAAGCGTATTCTCCATCCTCGCTGTAAAACCGGCGTCAACAATTGAAGAAAGACTCTGTTCATTAAAATGCTCAATAAGAAATCCATCAACGGTCATACCGAGAGGAGTAGCCATTATTTTCCCGTTTTCATCTTTTTCTATGTAAGTCCTGTCATAAAGTGTCTCAACTATTGACGCATAGGTTGATGGTCGCCCCACTCCATTATCTTCAAGAGTCCTGATAAGCCTTGCCTCTGAATATCTTGCAGGCGGCTTTGTAAAACGCTGGTCTTTTTCAATATCCACAAGAGAAAGTTTTTCTCCAGGCTCTGCCTGCGGCATTTCTGTATCTTTAAGATCAAGAGGCCAGACTGCACTCCAGCCATCAAAAACAAGATGTGTTCCAGTCTGTTTCATCCCATATCTTCCGGCCTCCGCATCGATCCTGGAACTTGCAACTACTGCAGACTCCATCTGGGAAGCAACGAACCTCTTCCATATAAGAGAATAAAGCTTATACTGATCATCGTTCAATGAGCCTTTTATGCTGTCCGGCGAAAGGGATACATCCGTCGGCCTTACGGCTTCATGAGCATCCTGGCTTCGCTGGGAAGATGAATAAAAGTTTGGTTTTGCTGGAAGATATTCTGAAGAAAAATGTTCGGAAATATAACTTCGTGCCATTGAAACAGCATCAGGTGCTATCCTGAGGCTATCGGTTCTCATGTAGGTAATAAGACCGGTCAGCCCCATGCCTGGTACTTCTACACCCTCGAAAAGTGATTGTGCTACTCTCATGGTCCTTCTTGGAGAAAATCTGACCCTTCTTGCTGCTTCCTGCTGAAGCGTACTCGTCTTGAAAGGTGCAAGGGGTTTTCTCTTGCTTTCCTTGACCTTGTAGTCCTTCACATATATTTCACTGGCGGAGATCTCCCGGGAAATCCTGTCGGCCTCATCAGCATTGTGAATAAGAAAAGGTTTTCCATCCTTCAGAAGGGACTTTCCATCGAAACTTTCCACCTTGAATGAATAGTTCCTGTCAACATCGCCTGACGCATTTACTGTAACGACCCAGTATTCTTCAGGTACGAAATCACGAATTTCTCTTTCTCTGCTGCATATCAATGAAAGAGCTACAGACTGGACCCGGCCTGCAGAAAGACCATAACGGATCTTTTTCCAGAGAACCGGACTTACCGAATAACCAACCAGCCGGTCAAGAACTCTTCGAGCCTGCTGGGCATCCACTTTGGAGATATCTATAGGACCGGGATCACCAAGTGCTTCCTTTACTGCTTTTTTGGTTATCTCGTATATTCTTACCCTGCATGGTGATCCGGATTCTATTCCCAGAACCTCGGCAAGATGCCATGCAATGGCCTCACCTTCCCTGTCAGGGTCAGCCGCAAGGATAACACTGGAACTTGAAGATGCCAGTTTAACCAGTTCGTTTTTTAGTTTAGCCTTACCCTGAACAATAATATATTCCGGAGCAAATTTATTATCTATGTCAATTGCGAGCCTGCTTTTGGGAAGGTCCCTTATATGTCCCATACTTGCCTTGACAACGTAATTTGATCCAAGCATTTTCTTCAGGGTATTTGCTTTTGTTGGCGATTCTACAAGGACAAGGGTCTTGCCCTTAACCTCTGAAGGTTTCGTTTTCGAAGTAGACCGCTTTTTTGACGGACTTTTTCTGGATGTCGTTTTGGTCTTGGTACTTTTTCCGTCAGAAGATTTTACATCGGTTTTCTTTTTGCCGGACATTGAATACCTCCCTCAGCTGATCAGGTATCTGTTTCCGCCACTCTGATAAGATCTGTTGCTCGACGTAAAAAGATCGCTGTCCTGCATCTGTGTTATAAGATCTATTATCTGAACTTCGTCGAGAGGCGCATTCATGGAACTGCCTATTGAAATGGCCTGATTAAGCACATCCTCGGCAGCTCTATGATCCAGTTCTCCTTCTATAATAAAACGATAGAGCAGACCCTGGGCATTCAGGGTCAGATACTGCCTTTCGATCTGGTGCATTACTCTGGTTCCCATCTAAAAACCTTCTTTAATATAAAGATAAATTTCTCTGTTTAAAGTCCTGCTCTCCATCTGCCAGGTCCCGAAGGATAAACAAGGTTTTTTGCACATAGACCTCCCAATGTGGTCATAACACTGGAAGCGCTCATTTTACATTCAGAGGAAATGTTGTCAACTGTTCTATCTCCGCTTTCCCTCAACAGGGCTAATATTATGTTTTCCAGTTGCGAAAGTCCACTTTGATCTTCAAAGTGGATATTATCTTCTTTTTGAGTAAATATTTCAAGTTGCCTGGAAAATATGTAGTTAACAAAATCTGGAATATCTACCAGAGGATAAGCACCGTCAGAAACAAGAGCATTCGAACCGCTGCATACTCCTTCATCTATCCTTCCAGGCACTGCCCATACATCACGGCCATATTCCATGGCATAACCAGCTGTAATTATGGCCCCGCTTCTTCTGGGAGCCTCTACCACGACAGTAACATCCGATAAACCCGCAATTATCCTGTTTCTCCTGGGAAATCTCCACTGCTTACCTGTACTCCCGAGAGGATATTCACTTATCAACATCCCGTTATCTTTGATCCGCCTGAAAAGATCCACATGTCCTTTTGGATAAACAACATTGATCCCGGTGCCAAGTACTGCTACTGTAGCCCCCTCTGCAGAAAGAGCTCCTTCGTGGGCCGAGGCATCTATACCTCTGGCACCTCCGCTTATGACAGTTCCCCCTGCAGAGGCTGCAGCTACTGCAATATTCCTTCCTGCATTTCTGCCATAATGGGTGCATTTTCGAGTACCCACTATTGATACTGCATCTTTAAGGTCCAGATCCTGCCCGCTGATATAAAGAACAAGCGGGGCTCCGCTGCATTTGAACAATCTTGCAGGATATTCAGGATCTTCTATTGAAACAATTCTAATGTTGTTTTCAAGACAGGCCTGGTATTCCCTTTCAGCCCATCCTTCAGAAACAAGCCTTCCTATTTTATTGTCAGCACTTTCGGATATGTTAAGTTTTTGCGCTACGGCACCCCTGTCTTCCCATAACAAAGAAGGGGAAAGTCCATTCTTTTTCAGGCCTTCCCAGAAATATCTGTCGAAACATTCACAAGCATTCAGTAGAAGAAGCGCTTTCAGAGAATCCCTCATGAGAGAAATCCCGTCTCTCGATATGCTATAGCTTCAGAAACATGCGGAGTCTTAACATGGGCAGAACCCTCAAGGTCCGCAACGGTCCTGGCTACTTTTAAAACCCTGCTTATACCTCTGCCTGAAAGTCTTATTGAAGATGCAAGACTCTTGAGAAAAGCCCCCGCGTCAGGAGACATTTCAAGATCTGTCCTGAGAAGCTTCTCCGGAATTTCGGCATTACAGGAAAAACCTTTTTTCTCCCATCTTTGCTGCTGTATTTTTCTCGCCCTGAAGACTCTTTTTCTAATGCTCTGGCTCTTTTCCGCTCCGGTCCCCTCTATATTCAGAAGTTCTTCTGTTGTCAGCCTTGGTACAGATACATACATATCAAGCCTGTCAAGTATCGGGCCGGAGAGCTTTTTCTGATATCGCTCAACATCAGCAGCAGAACATCTGCAGGGCTCTACAGGATCCCCATACCATCCGCACGCACATGGATTGCATGCTACAGCCAGGAGTACTCTGGAAGGGTATACGACACTGCCGCTTGATCTGCTTACCACTATCTCACCATCTTCAAGAGGCTGTCTGAGAGACTCAAGAAGATCCCTTCGAAATTCTGTAAATTCATCAAGAAAAAGAACTCCGCGATGCGCAAGGCTTATTTCTCCAGGTCTGAGAGATGTCCCTCCGCCACAAACCGATACAGCACTTGCAGTATGATGAACAGACCTGAATGGTCTTATCCTGGAATTTTCAAAAGGCATCCCCACTGTACTTTTCACAAGCATGACTTCCATAAGCTCTTCATCTGAAAGAGGTGGAAGTATACCGCTCAATGCTTTGGCAAGAAGTGTCTTACCGCTTCCCGGAGAACCGATCAGAAGGAAATTATGATGACCTGCTGCAGCTATCTCGAGAGCCCTTTTTGCAGCACTCTGACCTTTAATATCGGCAAAATCCGGATCTGCCAGAACCTGGTAGGGCCTTTCTTCCATTGCTGAAACCCTTTCAAGCTCCCCTTCTCCGCGGAAGAAATCAAGAAGGGATCTGAGGTTTGCCACACTATAGGCCTCTACCCCCTTTACAAGGGCTACTTCTGAAGCATTTTCGGAAGGTACATATATTGGGTAACCTTTATCTCTTGCCAGTATGGCAGCCGGCACTGCACCACGCACACCCCTTATCCTCCCGTCAAGCGCAAGCTCTCCCATGAATATTGCCGGCCTTGAAGAATGGATATTACCTATAGCCCTGGCCATACCCACCGCAATAGGGACATCAAGAAGCGCACCTTCCTTCGGCAGGTCTGCAGGTGCGAGGTTCACTGCCACACGTCCCTTGATCATCATCCCCATTGAGCGAAGTGCTGCCCTGACCCTTTCCTTTGATTCTCTTACTGCAGTATCCGGAAGTCCGACGATCGAAATGGAGAACAAACCCCCTGTAGACTCAACTTCGACTTCCACTTCAACAGCATGAATGCCCTTGAGAGTTACACCCCTGACCCTGCTCATTGACAAAACTCCCCGTCGGTTATATTTCTGTAATGTTCTATCTTCCATTCATTATCAGCCAGAACTGTAATTGCGATCAGGTCTATCCTCCACGGACCTTCCCATTTGATCTTTTCTACAAAGATCTTTCCGGACCTTACGAGTTTTTTTAATTTGGAAGGACCAACTGTAAATTCGGGGGGCAGCATACGGCCACAGGTTCTTGTCCTGACCTCTACTATGACAATTTCTTTCCCATCCCTGGCAACTACATCAAGCTCCCCTATGGGGACTTTTTCATTAGTACCAAGGATCTTCCAACGCATTCTTTTCAGTTTTTCTATGGCTATTTTTTCTCCCCAGTTCCCGAGTTCAATGTTTTTTGCGGTCATCAGATCAATCCAGTTCATAAAAATAGTAGCAATGTTATTCAGGGAACCAATGGATCAGAGATCACGGAAGGTCTTAATATCTCAACAGTGAAGGTTGAAACTTCTTCTGTGAATGGGACATGGGCCAAGTTCCTGCAATGCGCTGAAATGAGCCTTTGTCGGATAACCTTTGTGCCCGGCAAATCCATAACCGGGATATACTCTATCCATTACTATCATGGCCCTGTCTCTTAAAACCTTAGCAAAAACAGATGCTGCAGCCACCTCTGGAACATTAAGGTCCGCACGGGGTAAAGCTTCCTGTTCATGATCAAGACCGGGAATAAGGCATGTTCCATCCACTATTACCCGTGTAAAATGCCCATCAAGCGCTTTGACTGATCTGGACATGGCCCAGAGAGAGGCCTGTAGAATATTCATCCTGTCTATTCTTGAATGGGATGCTGCCTGGGCTTTCCAGAGAACACCCATTTCAACCATTTGACAGAAAAGTTTTTCTCTACGCCTGGGAGAAAGTTTTTTCGAATCAGTAAGGCCTGCCCTTACAAGCTCATCTTTCTGTTCCTGTTCAAGTACGACCGCAGCAGCCATTACAGGACCTGCAAGAGGACCTCTTCCAGCTTCATCTACTCCTGCTATCATGATGGGCCGTCCCACAGATTTTTCTCTCCAGGTAATTCGAGAGATACCCTGCCAAGTTTCCCGGTACTGAAATTATCGATAAATCTCATCCCTGCCATATTAAGATCTACATTGCCGCCCGAAACAAGGCATCCAAGTCTTTTCCCTATCCTCTCCAGAGAAGCCGCATCATCCTCGTCTATCTCTGGAAGGTCCCATTTTTCTTCCACAAGATACCAGAGACCCTTACGCTTCAGCATCCCAGCCAGCTCAATTCCCAGGGAATCATATCCACCTGTAACCTCTGATTTAGTACAGCCAAGCCAGGCAAGACAATTGTGAACTTCAGATCCAGATTTAGGATCAAGTATCCCCGGAGAATCCACCACCAGGAATCCGTCACCACGAAACCATGAAATACCTCTTGTTACACCGGGAATTCCGCCAACCTTTGCGGATTTCTTTCCGATAAGCTGATTAAGCAACTGGGATTTCCCCACATTGGGTATACCGGCAACTGCTATTCTGACTTCAC
>CAYPIU010000016.1:0-24814 GCA_964410915.1 uncultured Synergistales bacterium
TTCAGTTTGACCTTTTGAAGATCTCTTTTGCTTCTGAAAGTCTCTGACATCCTGTAAAAACTATCATTAAGGTAAAAATGAATGTAAGCGAGATTATCATTTGAGGGAAGAGTATCATCAGAGAGAACATTATAAATCCCTCAGTTCTCTCGGCTAAGCCGGACTGGTAGTAAAATGATTTTACTGAGCTTTTATCTGCAAGGCTTCCTACCGTTAAAAAAACGGTCATGGAAAAAATAATGGCAGATAGCAGCAGGATCAGAGGAAAGGATCCCTCGGGGGTCCTGTAAGCAAGAGAGACAATTACAGTGACCTCGACGATGCGATCAGAGGTGATATCAAGCAGCGTCCCCCAGTTAGATGAAGTACCCTTTTTTCGCGCCAGGGCCCCATCAGCTGCATCGAGAAAACCGGATATCCAGAGAGCACCTATGGCTGATACACTAAAACCGGTTATTACAAGAACTGCAGAAAATAAACCGGTTATAAAAGAAACCATAGTAACTTGATCAGCAGTAAAGCCATATCTTTCAAGTAAACTGGCAAAAAGGTCAATGATCGGGTCGACAAATTTTCTTGCTTTGCTGTCCAGCATAGAGATCCTCCTTTTACTGCCCCGGTAAAAATATAATTTCTTCAGGTTCAAAGGCAATCAGAATATCACTTCCCTGTTTAAAGCTGTTGCTGTTTTTAACTGTCCGGGTTATATGCAGATTCAGGCCTTTATCTGTCTCCACGATCAGATGGATGATGCCTTGAAGGTAGAGACGGTCAATTATCTTTGCCTTACACAAAAAATTATCAGGTCGTGAATTTGAAACACATGGCTCAAGGCACTCCGGGCGGATAATAATATGGCCATCGCCAGTGTGATCATAGTTTACAGGTATAGATATATTTTTAAGTGTATCCTGAAAAAGTCTGTCTCTGATACTTCCTTTAAGGATGTTTTTTATTCCCAGAAACCTTGCAGTATAAAGGCTCGATGGTTTTTCATACAGAGATAGAGGAGTTCCTTTGTCAATGATAGAACCATCTTTGATAATGGCCATCCTGTCAAAAAGTGCAAAAGCTTCCTCCCTGTCATGAGTAACAAATAATGTTGTAAGCCCGTAACGTTTATGTATGACCTTAATGAAGGATCTCATCTCTTCCCTAAGGTTGGGGTCAAGGGCACTGAAGGGTTCATCCATAAGGAGAATATATGGTTGTGTTGCTACTGCTCTTGCTATGGAAACACGCTGTCTCTGCCCACCGCTTAATTCTGAAGGATAGCGTTCTTCCAGACCTTTAAGACCTATATCAGAAATGATCTCATAAGCCTTTTCATATCGTGTTTTTTTATTCAGTCCCTTTACTTTCAGGCCAAAGGAGATATTTTCAATAATATTCATGTAAGGGAAAAGTCGGTCTTCCTGAAAGACCATTCCTATATGTCTCTTTTCTGCAGGAGTTTCTGAAAGAGATCTATCGTCAAGTGAAATGTCACCCTGGTCTGGTTGTTCAAGACCGGCGATAATTCGCAGAAGGGTTGTTTTTCCACAACCGGATTCTCCGATCAGGCCGAAAAACTCGCCCTTCCGGACACTCATTTCGTTTATATTCAGAGAAAAAGGACTTTTAACGAAAAAAGTTTTTCTTATTTGTGAAATGGTCAGATCAAAAATAATTACATCCTCTTTTCTTTATAAAGTCGATTAAGGAAAATATCCATTAGAACAAGAAGGAATAAGGCTACGATCGCAAACAAAACCGCATAGGCAGACCCTGTAGCCTGATCCCCTCCCTGCAGGTATGGGAACATTCTCATTGTCAGAGTAATCACCTGTCCTTCACCAATAAGAAGGGTAATAACGTACTGACTCATCGAGATAAGTACCGTTAATGCTGTTCCTGCAACTATACCAGGCAGTATGAAAGGTAATACAATGCAACGGAACCTTAAAGATGGAGAAGCGCCAAGAACCATAGCCTGTTCCTCCCATTTATATCCCAGTATTGAAAAACTGATCTGTAGAGCTCTTATCATAAAGGGAAGAGTAGGTAATATATGAGCTATGATCACTCCTGTAATACTTTCCGTCAAACCCAGATACATGAAAGTCCTGTGCATTCCCATAAGAATAACCACAGGCGGGACCAAAATCGGCAGCATTAGAAATATCTCAATGGCCCTTTTTAGAGGGAAATTATATCTTCCAAGGGCATTACCCGCAGGTATCGCTAAAAGGATATTGATAAAGCTTGTTCCCAGAGCGATCTTCAAGCTGGTCAGAATTGAAGGCCAGGTTCCCGAAGATGTTCCCATAACATATTTCCATGCTCTGAAGCTCATTGACCGGGGGAGTATAAAGGGCCACTGCCAGTTTCCTGAAAAACTCATCATTACAAGAAAAATAACAGGTAATGCCATGACGGCAGATACGGCGAGGAATACGATCCCGGGGAAGGAAAAGCTATCCTTTTTCATTTTTTACCTCCCCTGGCTGAAGCAATTATTCTGCTTGTACAAAAATAAATGATAACAAAAATAAAGACTCCCGACAGCATGAGTATATTAACAGCGAGAGCTTCAGGGCGTTCGGAAAGAGCTCCAGTCCTGAAAGTATGATATGAAAGAACTGATAGAGCACGGGGATAGGTGACTCCAAGAATGAAAGGGACCTCAAATGCACCGGAAGTATACGCAAAAACTATTAAAGCTGCTGTTTCAAGAGGGCCTCTTAGCATAGGAAGTACTATTTCTCTGAAAGTCCTGAAATAGTCAGCGCCAAGAATTTTTGCCGATTCGATCAGCTGCATTTCCACTTTCAGGATCACAGGATACAGAAGAAGTACTATAAAGGGGCTGGTTTTCCAGATGTAAGCGATAATGATTCCTGCTCCAAATGAGTCATTTGTTATAACAGGGAAGCTCGACATTCCTGAAATAAAGCCTGCTTTGTACAATATCCTTGCAACCCATCCGCTTTGTATGAACATCAGGAAGATCATGTAGGCTGAAATGATATAAGGGAAGAGCATTGAAACCTGGAAAAAACGTTGAAAGTATATGCTTTTATCTTTCTTTGATCTTATCCGTATAAGGTAAAGAAAATAAAGGACAAAAAGTGCCAGGATCACTGCTCCGAGAGTTGAAAGCAAAGAAACACGAAAAGTGAAGACAAAAGAATTCCAGAAATCTGCTGAGCTGAGAAGCTGGACATAAGCATTTAAAGTAAAGCCAGGATCTCCCGTAAGCGGAGATAGCCCCAGGCTTTGGGCAAGTCCATATATTATTCCTCCTCCGAAGAGAAGAACAGTTACTGTCAGCGCTGGCATTAGAAGAAAATAATGTTTATTTTTTCCCCACATTTTCCATCCATTCGTCTTCTATCTTTTCGATCTCTTCTGATGAAAATTCCGCTATCCTGTTATTTTCAAGTATGTCAAAAGGAAGAGACCAGGGTTCAACTACAGTATTTTGAAGGATCTTCTGAAATTCTGGTTCCAGTTTTGAAGTGTCAATTGCCATTCCGTCACCCCAGACTTCAGGTTTAAACTTTTCTATCTGTGCCTCGGGGGAAAGCAGGAAGTTAATGGTAACCATAGCTCCTTCTTTACTTTCAGAGTTGAAAGGGATCCCGAGATAATGTGTATTGGAGAAGGTGCCATAATCAAAGATAAAAGTTCTTGATGTTTTGGGGAAGAATCCGCTCTTAACCTGGTTGAAACAGTGCAGTGGATTATAATTCATTGTCATCCATACTTCGCCATTTGCGTAAAGCTGATCAAGTATTCCAATGCCTTGAGGATAAGTCGAACCTTTCCGCCAGAGATATGGTTCTATGTCGCTGAAGTATTCCCATGCGAGGGGTTTCCCTTTTTCCAGGGGGATGGAATTATTATCAGACTTTTTACTGTATTCCAGAACAGCATGTCGCACGAAACAGCTTCCGGTAAAATCGGGTGGTGCAGGATAAGTGAACCTTCCAGGGTTGTCTCTTACCCACTTGCCCAGTTCTGCCATTGAGCCGGGGGGGTTTTTGACATGCTTACTATTATATATCATTACGAACTGTGCTTTACCCCATGGGGCTTCGTATCCTTTTACAGGCTTGGCAAAATCCAGTTTTATATCTTCTGCGTTTTCATCAACATATTTCTGGAAGGAAGGAAGTCTGTTTGCAAAGGGGCCTTCAAGAAGGTTATTTTGCATGGCAATGTTAAAATTTTCTCCGTTGATCCAGATGATATCAGTTTTACCTTTTTCTTTTCCGAACTGTTTTTCTGTTAGCAGTTTATTTATTATTTCACGTATATCTGTAACCGGCACTCTTTTCAGGATAATATTATATTTATCGTTTAATCTCGGACTTACCCACTGGTCGATGTAGCGGTTAGCTCCATTGTTCCCGCCCCACATGTACATATGTACTGTTTGTCCTTCAGCTTTGTGTACTAACTTTTCCCAGTTATCATTGAAATTATCGGTTCCCTCTGATGACAAGGCAGGTGTGGCACTTGACAGGATCAATACGAAGATGGCAAAAAACCATGTACAGGTTAATTTCATTAGGAACACCTCCTGATGAAAATATAAAGCAATTACTATTCTAACAGAATAAAGGTTACGGGGTGTTTGTTCTGTATTATAATTGTTTAAGTCGTTTTAGTGATATCTTTTAATGTCTGCAAAGGGAGTTTTTTGACATGAGTGCAAATGCAAAAAGGTATTTAAAGCCGCTGTTGCTTTTAATATTTCTTGTATCAGTATTTTCCCTACTTAGGTATTTTGGAGGGGTTGAAAAATTTCAGCAGGCTTGTAAAAATCTTGAATGTCTCGGGAAATGGGCCCCTTTCGGTTTTATAGGTCTATATGTAGCAGCGGTAACCCTCGCAGTACCGGGCAGTGCCCTTACTGCTATGGCCGGTGTCCTTTTCGGATCCTTCTATGGCGTGATCTATGTTTCTATTGCTTCGACTGCAGGAGCGACATTGACTTTTCTGATATCCCGATACCTCGCAAGAGATTATGTTTATGATAGATTGTCCAAAAAGGCATCATTTCGAAAACTGGATAGCATGACAGAAAAGTATGGTGCCGTTCTTGTTGCGGTAGTCAGGCTTATACCTGTATTTCCATTCAGTCTTGTCAATTATGGATTTGGGCTCACCAGAGTACATTTCGGGGTATATGTTTTCTTTTCCTGGTTATGTATGATCCCCGGAACTATACTCTACGTGGCCGGTGGTGATGCAGTCAAAAGAGCCATTGCAGAGGGCAGGATCCCCTGGAAACTTCTCATAGTGATCGGTCTGGCAGGACTATTCCTTTACTTGCTCTCGCGAAGGTACAGGTCAAAGTTCAAGTAGTTCATTTTCTCCTTCTGAAAGGGAATATCAAAAGAGCTAAAAATCCTGAAATGTCCTGAAAATCCGGCAGCCCTATGGTCATACCTTTTTGTCCAGCTTTGGGGGCCTTTACATAAGTCCCGAAGATCCTGTCCCATATTGACAGGGCAAATCCATAGTTGCTGTTGCGTTCTCTTTCGATGACCGAATGGTGAACTCTGTGCATGTCCGGTGTGACGATGAATTTTCTTATTATAAGATCAGCTTTTTCGGGAAGGTACACATTGCCATGGTTGAACATTGCAGTTGCGTTAAGGATTATCTCAAAAACAAGAGTTGAAAGTGGCGAACAACCTGCAGTAATAATTACAATACCTTTCAAACCCAGTGAGATCAGCATTTCAACTGGATGGAATCTTGTACCAGAAGTCACGTCGAGGTCGAGGTCAAGGTGATGCATCTGGTGGAGTTTGCCAAGAAGTTTTATGTGATGGAACATATAATGCTGAGTGAAGAGAGTCAGGTCAAGAAGGAGGATCGATAAAATAAATTCCGCAATGGGGTTAAATTGATAACTGTTAAAAAAACCTGTATTTGTTGATGCAGCCCAGACCGCAAAGGTAACAGCACCAAGGGGAGCGGTTATTCTGACTACAAAACCGTTCAAAAATGTTATCCCGAGATTATGGATCCACCGGATCTTTTTATCGATCCGAAGGGGTCTCCTTGGCAGTGCAATTTCCCAGAAAGCCATTATAAGAAATACGGAAAAGAATATCAGGATACGTAGAAGACCAGTCATGTCAAGCATCTATAAACCTTCTCTCTTTCTTGTGGTCCCGGCAGTGGATTATGCTAAGATATATTTTCGAGCCATTTGGAGACTTGCTTTTCTGCAGACGGCAGTGCAAAATCCTTAAAATAACTCCGTATGGCCTCTTCTGAAAAAGTTATACTACCGTCTGCAAAGAGATAATTCCTGGTAAGGACACATTTGAGCTGTTCCTGCCCCTCTTTCCAGTTATTTCCCAGGATGGATCTTATCCTTCTCCCTTCGGTTACCATTCTTAAAGGAAGGGCCAGGTCTATGCCAAATTTGCTGCACAAGCTTGTTGATGCATCTATAGCAGGACCTATCTGACTTAATTTTATCTTTCCATCATGTGATTCCCTTTCTCCGGCGACTATGACAGACAATCCAAGCTTCCTGGCCAGCGGAATGCGCTGAGCATGAAAGTATAAATGACAACCGAGACAGGGGCTGTAAAAACCATATTTCTTCTGGAATTCATAGTTGTACTTCCCGCATATCTCCCACCAGAATGGCGGGGATCCGGTAATTACCGGGTCAATTACTTTTACGTTACGTGAAGACATATTATTTTTCAGGACTTCAACTGCTCTGAAAGATGTCTCCCAGTTTCCGTATAGAGTACCGGTATATACTATAGATGGAAGCAGAACTTTCAAATTCCTGTCATCGACGGCCATTATTGCTGCTGCGATACTGTCTCTTCCAGCTATTTCTACCAGAGCGGAGTTTTTTTCAATTCTCAGCGTCTCGAGATCCTCTTCATTAAGCATCCATTCAGGTAACTCTGTTATGATCTCAGGTTTATTGCTCAGGATCTCAAGGATTCTTTTTTCCATTATATAAACCTCAGTGGTTCGTAAGTCCCGGGGGTATAGGGTTGATCTTCAGGTGTATCCATAAGACCTTTCAATTTCCCCCTGTCGAGAAGATTCAAGATCATGTACATGATCTCGTGTCCTCTCATATCCCCTAATCCACCTCTGGAAGCAGATATTTCATTGAAAAAGATCACTTCATCTTTTCTTGTATATTTGCCTTTCATAACTAAAGGAACTGTTTCTCCGGAGTGGATCATCGAACCTTTACTGGCTGTTGAATGGTCAGATGTTATCACAAGAAGGATCTCTTCGTCAGGAATTATATGGTCGAGAGCATATCCCATTGCCCTGTCAAGTTCTTCTATGACCTCTCTTTTAAGTTTGAAGTCCTTTTTATGTGCAGCTTCATCGGGGGCTTTGCTGTGGACATATACAAGATCATGATCAGTAGCCTCTAACGCCAGTTTCAGGCGTTCCTTCAGATCTTTTCCAGGTTGTCCTGTATCAGCGACTTTTTTAATATCCATTCCAAGGAAGGAACATAGGCCATGATAAATACTTCCTGAAGCTATGCAGAGAGCATTAAGACCCCATTTTGTCCTGAAAGGAGAAACTTCCTTTTTCTGTCCTGCCCTTTGTAACCCTACAATATTCAGTTCAGGCAGGCCTTTTGCTTTTCGGTCAAGATTTACCGGGTTTACCGACAGCCTGCTGTAGGTCCATAATGTATATTCATTTAGAAATTCTGCAGTTTTACTGGCTTTTTCAGGAGATCTGCATATTCCAAGTGGTTTGATCCGTATAATTGGCTGTTCTTCAATAATGGGATTAGAGTCGGTTATGTCCGGAGAAACATCTCCTTTTAGAGTTACGATGCCGCCTATCCCGCCAGTTGGAATAAATTCGAGATCTATTCCATACCTGGTGTAGTATGAAATATCATGGCATATTTTAAGGAACTGTTCTTCAGGCAGATCGATCTTTTCATGTTTTAAGAGGAATTGACTGTTTTCATTTTTGACATTGAAGATCCTTCCAAGTATTGCAACATCATTCAAACCCGTAATAATGCCTTTCCCTTCTGCTTCCAGGTATCCACGACCTGGGAAATCCCGGTTATCGTAGCCGAAAATTGAAAAATGAGCCATTTCACTTGGCATGGCTACACCCTTTGTATCTGGATGATAAAGACCATTGATACCAGATGCGGCAATGGCATCGAGATTAGGTGTATCAGCCATCTGCAGAGGTGTTTTATTCCCTGCTTCAGATATCCCCTTATCTCCAAGCCCATCAAGAACTACAAGAATGCATCTCATGACAGAATTTTACAATAAAGTTAGATAATATGAAATGAAAGAGTATTGACAGAAATAGAAATGTCCTGAATGAAAGTTGTGGAATGTCATCAGACATACAGGAAGAAATTGATCAGTGATTTAAAACGGGGGAAGCCAGAGTTTCCAGAACACTATAATCCTGTCCGTTGTGGAAGACAGGCTGGACGTCATTATCATTGATCGCCCTGATAAATCCCTGGATATTCTCAATGTCTTTAGGAAATTTTGTTGCGAAGCGGCCAACTTCTTCAGGAGTATGAGCATCACTTCCTCCGAAGGAGGGCATTCCGTTTTCAGAGGCTGTTTTTAAAGCTCTCAGGTTATCTTTCGGGGAAGTCCTGCCATTAAGAACCTCTATCCCCAGTGTTTTAGAAAAGCTCGCTGTCAGATCTCCAAGGCCCCTGAATCCCGGGCGATATGGATGAGCGCTTACTGCAGCACCGCCCATTTTATGTACAAGATCGATAAGTTCTGCCGAGCTTATCGGTTTTTGGGGCATTCTGTCCAGCCCGAACACCAGAATATCTCCGTCTGTTGTGAATACTTCGATACCAGGGATGATAAGCATATGGTGAAGTCTGGAAAGATTCTCTGCGATATCATAAGTTCCTGTATTGTCATGATCAGTGAAGCACAGACCATCAAGTCCCATTGTTTTTGCGTTGTCAATGGCTTCATCAATGCTTAAAATACTGTCTCCAGGGGAAAATTCCTTTGTATGGACGTGAATATCAATAATAATCTACATTCCCACCAATATTTGTCAATTGAATATCATAACCAATAGTAATAAGGCTTATCATCGAAAGTTATTCTATCCCTGATCGCTTATTTCTGCAAGTATCTTATATTCAATTTTTATTTGCAAAGTCTGTAAAAGTTTTGTTTCTGTGATAGACTGATACTATCATAAACTAACAAGTCTACCTGTCAGGAGGGGAAAGTTGCATGGGGATGAAGTGGAAAGATCAAATAACTGAACAACTGGCGATGGCCTTTCTTTCTTTGAAAGAAGTTGATGAGGTTTATGCTTTTCTGGAGGATGTGGCAACTATAGGTGAAATAAGGGCATTTGCCCAGAGGCTTGAAGTGGCAAGGTTGATCGATGAGGGTTACACTTATCCGCAAATAGCACAGCAGACTGGAGCGAGTACAGCAACCATCAGCAGGGTAAAGAAATTTCTTGAGTATGGGGCAGATGGTTACAGAACTGTTCTGGACAGGATCAAAACCGATAAATAGATCCTTAATAAGTGTTTTTAAATTATAAAGATCTTGAAAGATAAAAGTTATTAATATAGAAGCCGGACCCCCTTTTAAAAGATCCGGCTTCTATATGTTCTATTTTCCAGGTCTATGGACAAGTACATCGCATGGGGCATGTCTTACCACCTTGGCAGCGACACTACCGATGAAGAATTCTTCCAGGTTGTTCATACCCCTGTGACCGATTAGAATTATCTCATGTCCCTCTCTCTCGGCCATTTTTACTATCTCGGCGTAAGGAGTTCCTGTTCGAATATAGAGATTATGGGCAACTGAAAATAATTTAGTCTTTTCCACTCCTGCTCGAATCATTGCCTTAATGTCGTTCTTGACCTTTTCCTGGTCAAACCTTCCTGCAAACTCTTTGTGCAAAGGTATTTCCTGATCTCTGAATTCCATAACATGTATGAAATCCAGTTTTTCAATGTCGGTTTCTCTGGCATATTTTAAGGCAAAATCGATCAGGCTGGAGGATATTGAGCTCAAATCTATTGCTACCAGAGCTTTTTTCATCGTCCAACCTCCCTTCATTCAGCGAGCATCATTTATTCCTCTTTTGGTCTATGGACAAGTACATCACAGGGTGCATGTCTTACTACTTTTGCTGCAACACTCCCGATGAAGAACCTTTCAATATTACTCAGTCCTCTGTGTCCTATCAGAATAAGCTCGTAATTCTGTTTTTCGGCTGTTTCGACAATTTCTGCGTAAGGAGTGCCTTCCTTAAGTATTAATTCATGATCAACTGTGGAGACTTTTGAATCCTTAAGTCCTGTTTCGATCATTTCATCAAGTTCTTTTCTTACTTTTTCCTCGTCGAGATGGGGGGCAAAATCAACATATCCTGGAACTGCGATGTCCTTGTATGTCATTACATGGATGAAATCTACTTTGTCAATTCCAACCTGATGGGCATATGTCATTGAATAACTGATAAGAGACTGGCTGATATCACTGTGGTCAATGGCTACAAGCGCTTTTCGCATCCAAACTTCACTCCTTTTCTCTAATGATAATCTAACTTTATACCTAATTATATCACCTGTTGGCCGGTTTCTGAAGCCCAGGTATTTTGCCCTTTGACAAAAAGGTATTCTGGTACTAATATACCTAAATAAGAATCAGTTCGAATGGAGGATTTGAAATGAGTCATCTGGTAAATATATCTGAAGCGCTGTCACTTGCTCTGCACGGAATGGGGTTAATAGCTCAGGCAGGAAAAAAATTAAGTATCAGAGAGATAGCCAGTCAGACAAATTCCTCCGAGGCTCATCTTTCAAAAGTTTTCCAGAGGCTTGCAAGATCAGGGCTTGTAATTGCAACACGAGGTCCTAAAGGCGGTTTTGAGCTTTCAAGGTTTCCTTCCCGGATCACACTTTATGATATATACATATCTATCGAGGGGGATGTACTCAAATCTGAATGTATCTTACATGGAATAAAGTGTCCTTTTAAGCAGTGCCTGTTTGGCGGAATGCTCAGGAGAATAAACGAAGATTTCATTGAACATTTTGTATCGCATACACTTGAAGATCTTGTTAATGGAGACATGGTGTAACCATGAGAGCAGAAGGAGAGTTAATTAAATGAGAATTGAGAGACAGATAATAAAGATCGATGAGGATAAGTGTGATGGATGTGGACAATGCGCAGAAGCTTGTCACGAAGGTGCGATCCAGATTGTCGACGGCAAGGCCAGGCTGATAGGTGATTCATATTGCGATGGACTTGGTGATTGCATTGGAGAATGCCCCAGGGGGGCAATATCCTTTGAGATTAGACAGGCAGATCCTTACGATGAGGAAGTGGTAAAGGGAAGTTCACGTTGTGAGGAGGGGACTAATTCCAGCTGCCCTGGTTCCATTTTGGTGGATATGAAAAATAGTAATACAGTCACATCAGATGACACTTCTGTTAAAGAGAATATGTTATTTGACCAAAGTCTTGTGAACTGGCCGATCCAGCTGAAATTATTGCCCGAAAATGCTTCATTCCTTAAAAATAGTTCCCTTGTAATGGGGGCTGACTGTACTGCTTTTGCATACCAGGGTTTCCTTGGGGAATTTCTGTCTGGAGAAAATAAAGTTTGTGTGATTGGTTGTCCAAAGCTTGATGACAGCCAATTCTACAGGGAAAAGCTTGCGAGGATCATCGGTTTTAATGAAATCTCTTCTATAACTGTTGTTTTCATGGAAGTACCCTGTTGTGGAGGTATGGTAAACCTCGTCAAAGATGCTATAGAGGAGAATGCTTCAGATACTGATCTTCGTCTTGTCAAAATAGGAATAAAGGGGAATAAAATCAAAGAAGAAATTATCTGTTACAGATTCAGAGAAAAAGCTGGTTACAATGAATAGTTAGATGTTAGACTGCATTTCTTTAGTAAGTCAGCAGTGGTTGATCCTGGAATAATTGATAAGAAGATCTGCAGGGAAGGATGAGAGGCATGGAAAAATATTCAGATATCAGAGGCTGTCAGTTTTTACCCGAAGAGCTTGTTTCGTATCAGGAAGGTTCAGTCGTAAGTCGTACCCTGATCGAACAGAATGGAGGAACTATTACTGTATTTGCATTTGACAGCGGTCAGGCCTTAAGTGAGCATATGGCACCTTACGAGGCATTTGTCCAGATTATAGACGGTGAGGCGGAAATAATCATAGATGGCCAGCCAAATGCGGTAAGTCGGGGATCATTTTTAATAATGCCTGCAAATGTACCTCATTCTGTTAGGGCAAATGAAAGGTTCAAGATGATATTGACAATGGTAAGGGGATAAATATAGAAGATATCTCTGAAATCCAGCTTGAAAAACTGGTCCATAAAAGCTTTTCTCAATATGACTGACTTTCAAAAAATTAAGGCCCAATTCTGATAAGATCTTTTGTAATGAGAAAGAATAGTAATTTGAGAAAATAAAGCGATCCCGGAATTCTCTTAATTCCGGGATCGCTTTATTTTATTTCCCCAGCCTGGAGATTATTGAATCAATGATGAATCAGCCGGTACATGCCTTTTCTTCCTTCTTTGTTTTTTTAGTGTCCTTGGTAGTTTCTTTAACCTTGGATCTTTCGTCATTTTTGAGATCTTTCATCAGCAACACCTCCTGTTACCCCTATAGGGTATAACGAACGCAAGATAATTGCAAGTTATGAGATCTTGTTCCTGATAAAGATGTTATGATCTGTTCTACGGGATATTGTGTTTTATTTCAGATAAGGAGATGTTCTTTTGGGGGATTTTCAGATCGAAAAGATAATCGAAGTTGCAGGTTCAGCAGCAGATATTATTCTGAAGGAGCCTGATCCGATAATAGCAAGAAGACGGTCCTCATCAGATTACACAACTGCGACGGATCTTGAAGTAGAGGAATATATCTGTTCAAGACTCGAAAAACTGGTTCCTGAAGCGGAGATAATAGCAGAAGAATCTATCGGTACAGGTATTACCAGTCACTGTAACGGGCCAGCGTTTATTGTCGATCCAATAGATGGGACGATAAACTTTTTTCATGATTATAAAGCGTCAGCTATATCAATAGCTTACATGGAAAATGGTAAACTGCTTCATGGTGTTGTGCTTGATCCTTACAAAAAAGAGGTTTTCTCGGCGACACGTGGAAAAGGGGCTTTCCTGAATGGTGAGCCCATATATGTTTCAAAAGTTTCTGAAATGAAAGATGCTCTGTCAGGTTTTGGAACTTCTCCCTACAATAAAAAAGAAGGTCTTAAGATGCTTGCTTCTGCTTCAAGGGTTTATGAATCCTGCCAGGATATCAGGCGTCTTGGTGCTGCTGCCCTTGATCTCGTTCATGTAGCATGCGGTAGACTCGATCTTTTTTTTGAGACAGGGCTGAAACCATGGGATTTTTATGCGGGGATGTTGATAATCCAGGAAGCCGGTGGTTTATGTTCAGATTGGGCTGGACAGCCGGTAGAGGGAATGGCTGCTTCAGATATCTGCGCGAGCAATGGTATCCTTCATCCCTTGATTCTCCGCTTGCTTTATTCCTGAAAAGATCTTTTGTAAGATCATATTACTATCAACTTAATGTAATGTTATAATTATGAGAACTGGATATAATAATTAGCGTTAATCTTTACCTCATCCCGTCGTAAAAAATACGGTATTTTCCAGCGGATCAATATTTTTTATAAGAGGTGTAAAGTTGGTTTTGAAAAGCAATAACAAGACAGCCTCTTCAAATGAACCAGAGAAACTGAAACTTACCGAACTTGTCGAAGTCGGGGATCTGCAGAAACTTCAGGACTTTTTCTCAAAAAGTCATGATGTTGCTGCTGTTCTTATGGATCCTGAAGGTAATCCTGTTACCAGGAGCAGCAATTACTCTGATTTCTGCAGGATCGTTCGTTCGTCTTCCCTTGGCACAGAATCCTGTTCAAAGGTATCAGATCCTGAAGTCAGTACACAAACATTAGTGGAACCCCGGATCTATTCCTGTCCTAATTTCCCTGACATGATGATCGGTGTTGTTCCTTTAACAGTGAAGGGGCAGTACCTGGCCGACTGGCATGTCGGGCAGGTCATTGTAAAAGCTCTTGACGAAGGAGAAATACGCAGATTTGCCAGGTATGCAGGTCTTGATGAAGAAGAGCTTTTTAAAGCTTCCCGGACACTCATAAAGATGACAAGGCCCGAATTTGAGAAAGTCCTTCATTTCCTTGAATTATTGACATTCCAGGTCACTTTGCTTGCGCTTCAGAATCTTGAACAGAAAAAGCTTATTTTTGAGAGGGACAAGGCTGAAAATGCCCTCAGGCAAAGTGAACAACGCCTGAATCTCGCTCTTTCAAGCGCAGGCCTTGCATTGTGGGACTGGAACATAAGTACAGGAGATCTTCACATAAACAGGCGATGGGCTGAAATGCTGGAATACAGGCCTGAGGAAATAACTCCGGTATTTAACTCCTGGAAAGACCTGATCCATCCGGGTGACATTTCGGGAGTTATGAGTCTTCTCTATTCTCATCTCAAGGGAGAGGTTTCGTTCTTTGATGTTGAATACCGTATGAAAACAGGTCTCGGCAAGTGGAAATGGATTCACGACAAAGGACGCGTCGTTGAATGGGAAAACAATGGCAATCCGTTGAGAATGGTTGGCACACATATAGATATCAGTGAGCGTAAAGCAGCCGAGTTTGAGCTCCACAACAAATCTCAGGAACAGAATATCCTCCTGGATAATATTGATGTACAGGTCTGGTATATGAAAGATTGTGAGCATTTCGGGATGGTCAATCTCGCATTTGCGGAGTTCTTAGGTCTCAACCGGTCCGAAATACAGGGACACAGCATTTTTGAGGTATATGGAACACATGCGGAAACTATGGCCAATCATAACCGTGAGGTTATCAAGTCTGGGCGCATGCTGAAAACGGAAGAATGGTTCAAGGATAAAGATGGAAATGACAGATTGTTTTCCATCACCCGTTTTCCGAAGCTTGATGGTCAGCAAAAGGTTGAATTTATTATATGCACGGCTACAGATATCACAGAAAGAAGAGAATATGAAACAAAACTCGCGTTTATGGCTTCTCATGACCCTCTTACAGGTTTATATAACAGGCATTCCCTGGAACAGATCCTTGAAAGGGAGGCGGGAAGATCCAAGAGATATAATCACAGTATGGAATTCCTTATGATGGATATAAACAGGTTTAAAGAGATCAATGATAAATTTGGTCATCAGACTGGCGACAAGGTTCTTGTTGCTGTTGCCTCTATTCTTGAAAATGAGGTAAGGGAATGTGATCTTGTGCTCCGTTACGGGGGAGACGAATTCCTTGTTATCCTTCCAGAAACAAGCGGGCAGACCGCTGTTCTTAAAGAAAGGATACTTGGATCTCTTCAGAGATGGAATGAGAGCAATAATATCCTTACATTTCCCCTCAGGCTTTCAATTGGTTGCGCTCACTGGGAGCCAGGCAGTCCTAATTCAATAGAGGATACTCTTGCCGAGGCTGACAGGTTAATGTATGTTGAAAAAAATGGTGGAACCCTTCCAGACAGGCCTTTCCTGAATCTTATCTCCGATTCAGAAAAACTCGGGACATACCGTAGAATAAATTCTTTTCCAGGTAAACAGAACTGAGGTCACTTCAACCAGGTAAAACTGGTCAGGTAATATTTCAGTAAAAAGTTGACTCATTCCAGCATTTGATATTCAAGGGCACAATGGAATATTGATTGGCATAATTTGCCCTGATTTAACTTTTGTCACTTTTGTCAGAGGTGGCTAATGTTCAAGCTGGTGGCCGGCCATTGATACTGTTACGTAAGGGTAACAGTGACGGTAAAAATACTTGACAAAGACATTCAAAAGAATTAGTATCATTCAGAACTTTTCCAAAAGTAGGCATTGTTGAACAATAGTCTTCGGCAAAGTCTGCCAGGCAACAACTTTCTCTCACAAGGGCCGGGATGAATTCATCCCGGTTTCGATTTGTCAAAACTGCCGTAACACTTCGTTGATCCTAAGCTTAGAGGACTTTAAACAGCGCTTTGCTCGATCTCCCCGATTTTCTCCTCAAATCCAAAGATAGTTTCGTCCATATCTTCTATGGCCTTGTCCAGTTGGTCCATTCCACTGAAATTATAGCCACGGGGCAGTCGGTTCGCATAACGTTTTATTTTGAGAAGAGCCTGCAGAAAATTCCTTTCATAGGGGGAGAGGATCTCCGAGGCTACCAGAGCGTGAGGTTTATCTTCGTAGAAAAAGAGAAGGCCCATTTCAAGGTTCTCTTCAGGTGTCATTTCTTCGTACCATATATCTGCGAGAAGTAACCGAAATTGCTTTCTCTCACTTTTGGAAACCAGCTTTCTAACACCTCTGTCAATCTTTTTAAGTTCCGTTCCAAGTTCACTCGATATAATATCCGGGTCCATTACTGGCAGTGAACACTTCGCGATGTAACTTGCTTCCTCATGAATGGAAACTTCTTTTCTCAGCAGTTTCCCATATGCAGGTCTTAGTGAGACTGTTGCCCTTTCAGGTTGAGCGCGAGTTAGCCTTCTGAATATCTGTGCGGTGTTTGCTTCTCTCTGTTCGCAGGGGGAATTAGTTAGCCATGTTACATATCCAGTATCAAAAAGTCCCTTTCTTCCGGCTCTACCGGCCATTTGCAGAAAATCATTTTTACTTATGGGTTCCCTGTTATGGTACATTACCAGCTGGCCGAAGATTGCATATTCCGCAGGAAGGTTTACACCGAGGGCCAGGGCATTAGTACCGACCACAACATCTATGATCCTTTCCCTGAAAGCAGATTCCGCCAGAAGTTTTTCTTTGGGAAGCATCCCCCCGTGATATATGCCTACACCGCGGAGAAGGGGCATTGGTACATTGTCTACACCCAGTATCCGGGCTATTTCATAAAGTCTGTGGCGTTCGCTGCTTTTAACACGCTTACGTTTTCGGGCAAGTCTGAAAGCAAGCATCGAAGCACCTTTTTGTGAAAAAACAAATAAAAGTGCATCATGTATCTTTTCCAGCTTTAAGCCTTTTTTTACATTAAATACCAGCTTTGTTACTCTCTGATGGTTTTCATAAGTCAGAAAATTTCTGTGAGTAAGTCTTGAAAGGTATTCTCCAACCGAGGATGTTCCCCCAAATGTAGCAGACATAACCAGTATTCTGGAAGAAGCATCGGTTTGTCCAATTCCGTCAATATATGCTCTTGCCCGATGGGGGTCAGAAAAAATATAGTGGAATTCGTCAATTATCAGTTTCTGATCGGGGAGAGATGAATATTTCAGGGTATAGATCTCCTGAGTGCAGCAAAGTATACGGGCAGTTGAGTTCCTTTTAAAATCTCCTGTTTCAATACCAACATCAAAGCCAAGTTTTCGAAGATCCATGTATCTTTCATTGCTGAGTGCTTTTATGGGTGCAGTAAATATTATTCTTTCATGTCCAGGGTTCCTGACTTTACCGTCTATTCCCAGCAACCCTGCCCAAAGATATGCTACAAGTGTTTTACCTGATCCGGTGGGGGCTGAGAGAACGGCATTACGGTTCCTGATCTCCCCGAAAGCATTTACCTGCCAGTCATATAGTTCGAAGGTTGTCATCAAAAGATCCTTTCCGGTGGAATGTATGACCATTTTACATTATGTGGCAGATAATAGCTCACCAACGTTTTTCTCATTACGGGACCCTTGTGGCATTTTTGTTACTTATTTGAATATCTATGAACGAGAACTGTAAATGATTCAATTTATCAAGTGATATTCGTTTGAAAAAAGGTCCTCTCTTTCTTGTGGAAAGAGAAGTCGAGAATTTCTGAAAGAGATCTCGGTTGCTATTTTAACAGGTATTCTCTGCTGGTCCTGTTTTTCAGGGAAAACCGGAATAAAAGGTTCCTTCCAGAGCTTGTTCTCAAGTATAGTGTCTGCGAAGTGGTCTCCAAAGATAATTCGTCCAATATTAATGGCAGCATTTATATCCCTGTCAAGAAGGTTTCCGGAACTGCTCATGTATTGTTTTCCTCTGAGATGTCCTGGTCTGGATTTTCTTCTGAATCTTTTTGTGCCATTATATTCAATGCTTTCAAGCGCTAAAGCATCTATCTGACTTGTAAAAGACTCATCAGCCAGTTTTACCTCTATTCCTGCCAATGAACACAGGAATCTGAGGGCGTTAACAAGATGGAGAGTAATATTTAGATAGGGATTATCCCGGAGAGATTTGTATCTTACTTTGTAAGGGTTCTTTACAGAACGGTTTCCCAGCGCCAGTGTGCGTATCCCTTTTTCATTGCAATAATTTACGATGAACTGGCATCTGGATAAAATATAATTATTCAGAAAGGCAAGTTCTGTATCCAGTTTCGGGGAGGTTTTTTTAGCGATATTTCTGATGTTTTTTATCCGGGATCTTTCAAGGGTATTTCTTATCAGCATTGGCCGTTCTTCAGGTATATTACTTACTACAGCAAAAAGAGACCGCTCACCCATATCAATAGCTATACCGGGTTGTTGAGCTTTTTTACTTTTCATAATAAATCCTCCTCTCGGTATAAGGAAAAATTATCGATTCAAAACCTGAACAAAAAAGGGCGGCAGACTTTATGGTCAGTCAGCCGCCCATGAGTTTTTTACAGTTCTTTGTTGATCCCTTTGATTTTTCCGTTCAGTACGTGAACTCATCAAAGCACAACTCCTTAATTCAGAACCCGGAAAATAAGATCTATATTCTCTTCTTAATACTAAATATAGTGTTAAATGATCTCCTGGTCAAGGAAAAAACACTAATTGTAACATTGTCGTTATATTAATAACTAAATTTGTTAACTATTTCCACATTTGAAAAGTTTCTATTCTGCGTATGCTTTTTTCTCTTTTCTTCTCCAGGGAGCTCAGTTTTGATATACTCTGGTTATGTTCTATTCAGCTCAATATAACGATAGCTGGATAAAACAGGAAATAGTATATTTGCGTTTATATCGACAATGAATTTATCAAATGGACATTTGTATTCAGCGGAGGTGTTTATAAAAGATGACTCAAATATCGAACCGGGATGTCGAGAGGCTTTTGAAAAATATCTCTACACTTCTTGAAATAAAAGGAGAAACCCGTTTCAGGGTCAATGCTTATCGCAATGCTGCCGAAAGTATTGCTCAGGCGGGAGGTGATCTGAAAGATCTTGTCGAAAAAGGAGATCTCAATGATCTTCCGGGTATAGGCAAAGCAATAGGTGACAAGATAACAGAATATGTAAATACGGGTAAGCTGGACTATTACGACAAATTGTGTGAAGAAGTTCCTGAAGACCTTCTCACCCTTTCAGATCTACCGGGGATGGGACCCAAAAGAGTCAAGGCTGTTTGGGAAAAGCTTGGGATTACTGATATCAGGGGGTTGAAAAAAGCGGCACAGGACCAGAGAGTACAGGAACTTGAGGGTTTTGGACCGAAGATCGAGGAAAAGATCCTTGAGGCATTAGACCAGAAGAAGAAAAGTGTATCCGATCAGAGATATTCTCTTGGTGATGCCTGGTTCCAGGCCCAGCGGATAATTGCAAAGTTAAAGAAGGATCCCTCTGTTATAAAGATATCTGCAGGAGGTTCTGTCAGAAGAATGAAAGCTTCTGTAGGTGATGTGGATATCCTTGTAGCATCAGATAGGCCAGAGGATGTTATGGACCTTTTTACGTCCATGAAAGAAACAGAAAAAGTATTGTTGAAAGGTAGTACAAAAACAAGCGTAAAGGTTGAAAATGGAATGCAGGTCGATCTCAGGGTAGTTGAGCCTGCCTGCTGGGGTACTGCACTGCAATATTTTACTGGAAGTCAGGAACACAATGTGAAAATGAGGGAACTCTCCCTTAAAAAGGGGTTCAGCCTTAGCGAGTATGCGCTGTCACCGGTAAAAGAAGGACAGGATATGTTTTTTGAAAAGGAGTCTGATCTTTACAGGTATTTAGGTCTTCAGTGGATCCCTCCGGAACTGAGGGAGAGCTGGGGAGAAGTGGAAATGGCAAAACAAAACAGGATACCCCAACTTGTCTCTTTATCAGATATCAAGGGAGATCTCCAGTCGCATTCTGATTGGAGTGATGGAAGGAATACCCTCTATGAAATGGCTCGAACAGCATATGCAAATGGACTGGAGTATCTTCTTGTCACAGATCATTCCAGTGGACTTGGCATTGCTCATGGTATCTCGGGATCAAAGCTCATGGAACAGGTTGAAGAAATTGAGCGGATCAATTCAGAGTTTAATGACAGCTTCAGGCTCTTGAAGGGTATAGAGGTCGAAGTCAAGAGCGATGGTACTCTTGATCTCAATGAGAATGTGCTTAAAGAACTTGATATCGTTGTAGCTGGTATACACAGTTCTCTTCGGCAGGAAAGAAAAAGGATAACAGATAGATATTTAGCTACGGTTCAAAACCCTCTGGTTCATATTCTTGCACATCCCACCGGCAGATTGATCGGATCAAGAGAAGAAACTGATGTTGACTGGGATCAGGTTTTTAGAGCAGCTGCAGAAAACAGGACACTTCTTGAGATAAATTCAAATCCCATGAGACTTGATCTTCCAGGTAGATTGATAAGAAGGGCCAGAGAGTTTGGATGTCTTTTTGTTATAAATACTGATGCACATTCCACGGAGGATCTCAACCATTTAATATTTGGTGTCGGAACTGCAGGAAGAGGACTTCTAACTAAGGAGGATGTATTAAATACCAGTTCTGTGGGAAATGTCCTGTCATACATAAAGGATAAACCCTGAACAGGGTATAGTATTACAGTTGAAAATCCAGGAACTTCTTTTTATCCAGTGTTAACTGTAAGTTTGGTTAGAAAATGAAGACTTTTCAAAAGATCTATGTTATAAAGCTGATCTGGAAAGGCTCAAAATAGGAAAATAATGATATATTCTTTCGAAAAAGATAAAGGAAGTGATATTGATGTCTCTGGGTGATGTTATAGGACCAGTAATGATCGGACCTTCTTCAAGCCATACTGCTGGTGCTGCCAGACTTGGTGATCTGGCCAGGATTTGTCTGGGTGCTCCATTGTCAAATGTTAAAATTTTCCTTCGTGGAAGTTTCCTGAAAACGGCAAAGGGGCATGGGACCGACAAGGCTCTTCTGGCAGGTCTGATGGGTTTCCAACCCGACGATCCACGGATAAGGGATGCTTTCAATGAAGCGGGATCCAGAGGACTTGTTTACAGTTTTATGGGTGAAGACGTTGATGGCGCACATCCCAATTCAGTAAGGTTCGAGTTGTTCTCATCCGACGGGCAGACAATGGAAGTTACAGGTGCATCAATTGGAGGCGGAGCAGTCGAGATCAGGGAGATAGATGGCTTCAAGGTCAATATCAGTGGTGAATATCCAACTCTTGTAACATGTCATAAGGATGTTCCTGGAGTGGTGGCATCATTAAGCCATTACCTTGCAGGGGCAGGTATAAACATTGCTACTGTGACACTTTCCAGAAAATCACGTTCAGGAATGGCTTCAATGGTAGTTGAAATGGATAATCCCATCTCTCAGAGTGACATTGATTCCATAGTTACCGAAAATAATGCAGTTTTAAAAGCCTTTGTCCTTCACTCGGATGGAGGTGATGCATAATGAGATCCTTTAAAGAGATAATTGAGATATGTGAAAGTCAAAAACTTTCTTTTCCGGAGGCTGTGCTGTTTCTTCAAAGCGAGGAAGAGGGTAAAGATAAGGCTAAGATATTTTCTCTTATGGAAGATCGTCTTGAAGATATGGGTAGAAGCGTCGAAGAGGCCCTTTCAGGTACATGGAACGGCATGTTATCAAGTGACCCGACATCACTGATGTCTGATTATTTCAATTCTAACGATCCCCTTTCGGGGAGTTTTATTTTCAGGGCATGTCAGATCTCCATGTCCGTGGCCTCATGTAATTCCTGTATGGGCAGAATAGTAGCTGCTCCAACTGCTGGAAGCTGCGGTATAATTCCAGGTCTGCTTTTTTCCTGGAAAGAAAAAGAGAGGTTATGCACCTGTGAACTTACAAATGCTCTTATAACTGCTGCAGGAGTGGGTGAGGTAATTGCAAAAAGAGCTACCCTTGCAGGAGCGGAAGGCGGTTGTCAGGCTGAGTGTGGATCTGCAGCTGCAATGGGTTCAGCGGCCCTTGTCTATCTGAGAAATGGTTCAGCCGAAGCTATTACACAATCTGCAGCTATTACGATCAAATCTGTAATGGGGCTGGTATGTGATCCCGTTGCAGGCCTGGTCGAGATCCCGTGTATCAAGCGCAACGGTACACTTGTCTCTCTCGCAGCAATAAGTGCCGACATGGCTCTTGCCGGTGTAAATTCAATGATCCCGCCTGATGAAGTTCTGGACGCTATGTCAAAAGTGGGTAAAAGTATTCCGGAGACATTAAGGGAAACAGGTCTTGGCGGAGTTGCTGCTACGGATACCGGGAAAAGGCTTGCAGAAAAACTGGGTCAGTAAATTAAAAGGGCTGGTCTGATAAGACCAGCCTTAAACTTGCCGCCTTTTTGTCTTTATCCTACCAATCCGCTGATTTTCTCTTTACATCAAACTCTTTGACAAGTTCTCTCATCTTTCCTGAGAGCCATAACAGCGCTATAAGGTTAGGCGCTGCCATCAAACCGTTCATAGTATCGGAGAGATTCCAGATATTACCCAGGAATTTTCCTCCGCCGCCTGCTGCTCCGACGACAACTACTACTATCCAGAGTATTTTATATACAGGTGCAACTTTGGGGCCGAATATGTACCTTGCACTTGTATCACCATACCAGTACCAGCCGAGGATAGTAGAGAAAGCGAACATTGCCAGGCCTATAGCCAGGGTCATGATACCTACCTGTCCAAGAACCGTTTCGAATGCTGAAAGTGTCAGCTGTGCTCCTGTCAACTCCGGATTTCCCGTGAGTACTCCAGTTACCATAATTGCGGTAATAGTAAGAGTACAGATCACAATGGTATCAAGGAAAACTTCAAAGAGACCATATGCGCCCTGACGGCAGGGGTGGTTTGTTACGGCAGTTGCGTGGACCATGGGTGCGGATCCAAGCCCGGCTTCGTTCGAAAAGATACCTCTTGCAACACCTTTTGTCATTGCCATTTTTATTGTCCATCCAGCAATGGCTCCTGGCATGGCCATTGGATCAGAGAAAGCATATTTTATGGCGTCGCTCCATGCCGGTATTATCATATTGCTGTTAAGGGCTATAACAACTATCGCCCCGAAGAAATAGAATACTGCCATAAAAGGAACAAGATAGGTAGTTACATGGGCTATTCTGGTTATACCGCCAATGATTACAAGGGCGATAAGAACAGCCACAATTACTCCTGTTATGTAGTGCGGAACATTGAAGGCAAGATTCATGGCTTCTGCAACGGAGTTTGCCTGAATTGCATTTCCGATACCAAAGGCTGCGAACATTGAGAAGAAGGCGAAAAGCCAGGCAAGCCATTTCTGCCCTGTCCCGTGTTCAAGGACATACATGGTACCTCCACGCCAGTTACCTTCTTCGTCTTTTCTCCTGAAGTGTACGGCCAGGGCAACTTCGGAGAATTTGGTTGTCATGCCGAAAATAGCTGTGATGAGCATCCAGACAAGGGCGCCCGGACCACCAAGATGAACTGCCGTAGCAGCTCCTGCTATATTCCCTGATCCGAGAGTTGAAGCAAGAGCAGTAGACAAAGCTCCAAATGAAGTTATTGTGCCTTCACCTTTTGCTTGTTTACCCAGATTACCAAAAACTTCACTGAACATCAGGCCAAAATAACGTACCTGTGGGAAACCAAGTACTACAGTAAGATAAACACCCGTTCCAAGGAGAAGAGTGATCATCCAGGGTCCCCAGACTATACCGTTAATCATGCCATTAATTCGCATAATGGCTTCCATCTGAAAAATTCCCCCCTTCAGTTAAAAACAAAACAATAAACAAAAACAGTTAACGCTGTGTTAGTTGGAAGAATGAGTGTGAAAGACAAACAAGGCGGCAAGTAAACTGAATTGCTGGTAACGGTTTTTCATTTCCGGTCCGGAAATGAAATCATAAGTTCCGATCACCCCCCCAGGTTTCAGAACTGAAAAAATTCTCAATTTCCTTGATAAAAAACATCAATAACTTACTTCATTATAAAGTATCAGCAAAAAAAAATAAATCAAAGAATGTATACTAAAAAGTGAAAAAAGTATCTAATCGAATACTGATATTTTATAAAACTTCAAAAGTTAAAAACATACAGTAGTTGCAAAGAGCAAAAGCCTAATAATCTTTATTGCATTTAATTAAATTGCGGGCTAAAACTTATATCTTTCTGTACTTCAGGCTCTTCCTATCCTGGTTATCTTTGTATTGCAGGTGTTCTCCGAGGTATTTCCCCTGAGGAAGATTCCCAAAAGAGCCTTAGCTCATGGTCGCTTAGTATCAATTTTGCTCTTTATCGAGTTATCTAGTAAAATCTAAATGGTTGTATCCAGGTATTTTAAATTTAATGAGAGTTGATAAAAATGCAGGAATACCTAAGGCATTTATTAAGGATCTCCCAGTCAATAGGTTTGTCTCTGGATATGGATAAGATGCTTGAAAAAGCTCTTTTATCCTATCATAAAGAGTTGGGGTGTATGTTTTGTGCGGTCATATCCTGTGAGGTTGAGACTGATCCTGTAAATGTTTTATCCTGCATGCCCAGGGAGAGTAGAATATTTCCCATATTAAATGATATCGAAAATACAATAC
>CAYPIU010000016.1:24914-34085 GCA_964410915.1 uncultured Synergistales bacterium
ATATCGAAAATACAATACCATATTTTGCTCAAACACATAGACCATTCACTTCTCTTGATGGACTAACAGATAATGGTCAGGTATTTCACCTTTTCAGGATACCCGACACAGGTTTGCTTGTCCTGGCAATGGGAGAAAAACCTCTTGATGTTTCTATCAGAACAGAGCTTGAGCCTGTAAATAAAAAACTTGCTGAAGCCTGCAGAAACTGCAGGGCCTTCAATGAGGTGAACTGTGAGATTAAAAGACTTCAGGCAGATGCTGAAGATCTTAGAAGGTCAATGGAAACCTTTTCCCTTGCATTTGGGGTCTCTAAGCAGGGCTTATGTGATTTTAACCTCAGTGAAGGTTCTCTTTTCATGAGCCCTGAGGTGTATGAAATACTGGGTTTTTCCCCTTGCGAATTTCCAAATACTCTGGAGGAATGGAGAAAGAGGATACATCCTGAAGATCAGAAAAAAAATATATTCTCCTTAAGGTCCCCAGAACTGATCAATGATTCATTTGAAACAATATACAGGATAAAGAACAGGCAGGGGCAGTGGATATGGATTCAGGGCAAAGGCGGTATTGTCGAAAAGTCTCACTCTGGTGATCCGAAAAGGATATTGTCAGTGATATCGGATATTACGAACTTGAAAAATTTTCAGAAACAGATGCAGGGCATTTACAGGGATCTTTACCAGTCTGCCAATACTGATCACCTGACCGGACTCCTCAACAGGCAGAGATTTTATGTCATTCTTAACGAAGAAATGGACAGGTCTGCAAGGTATTCTTCCCCTCTTTCCATAATCATGCTTGATATAGATCACTTTAAAGAAGTGAATGATACTTTTGGACATCAGACCGGAGACAGGATCCTCGAACAGCTTGCAGAAATAATCCAAAGCAGGGTCAGAAAAACAGACAAGACTGGCAGGTGGGGTGGGGATGAATTCATGATCCTTGTACTTGGTGATGTTGCAAGTGCCATAACTATCGCAGAAGATCTTAGAGAAGCTACAGAGGCTTCGGATTTTGACATACCTTTTGATGTAACTGTAAGTCTTGGTATAGCTCATTACAGATCTACTGATGATCAGGATTCCTTTATAACAAGGGTAGATGACGCTCTTTACAGGGCAAAGGCGAAAGGTAGAAATATCATAGTTACAGAAACGGGAGTTCCATAGCTGAAAAGTAATTGTTTTTCTTTTCTTATGTTGAAAATTTGTGATAGTCTTATTTTCTGAAGATCTCAGGTTTTCCTGGATCTGTTTTATTTTCATAGGGAACTGCTGATCTGTCCGCGAGTATGATCAGTTTATCTGAAGGCCGTATCATTCCCGCCGGGATATCAGTGTTCTCAAGCAACAGTTTCAGGGCAGAACGTTTTCGCCTGCCTGTCACACAGAAAATAATATTCCGGGAGTGGTTAAGGGCTTTAAGGGTCAGGCTTATTCTTTCTGATGGTGGTTTTGGTGAATCATGGATACTGGCAATATATTTGATCGATCCCAGTTCAGGCGCTGCCGGAAAAAGACTTGCGGTATGACCATCCTCACCGAGCCCGAGGATCGTAAGATCAAAAGGCAGGAGTTCTTCGACTTTTCCGTTCCCGGGAACTCGGTCATTTTCAAAAAAAGTTTCAAGGCTTACTATACTGCAACCCGTCCGGCCAAAAACATTTCTCAAAAGAGTATCATTTCTTCCAGCGTGTCCAGGGGGGTAACATCTTTCATCTGTAGGGATCATTGTGATCTTTTTCCATGGAATATCTCTGTATGTTGAGAAGATCCGGTAGGCGTCTAAAGGTGATGTTCCTCCTGCAAGGGCCGTATTACCCCCATTAATAAGGTATTTTGACATTCTGTCTGCCAGTGCCTCTGATACCTGTTTCCCTGTATTATAGGATATCAGATGTATCTCCACTGATGACCATCCTCAAGTATGTAGTTCTGGCATTTCGGTCCTTCGGAGTTATCCGGGTAAAGCTCCGGACGGGAAATATTTTTTTCCCATGCATCGAGGAGCGGCTGAATGATATGCCAGGACCAGTTGATCTCGTCGAAACGAAGGGAATGGCTGCTGTCACCTTCGAGGATGTCCTTTAACAGGGAGGAATAATCAGGGAGGGGCTTATACTCGTCACGCTGGTAAGGGGCAGTCAGGGAAAGGGAACTGGCCTCCAGGTTCATACCTGGTTTTTTTGCCTGAATGATCAACCTCATCTTTTGCTCTGGTTTGATATCAAAGATCATCCAGTTATTGGCAAAGGGTTCACTTCCACACATACAGGGTTTAAAAAGAGATAGAGGCGGCATCTTGAACTCTACAGCTACCTGTGTTCTTGTAGTCAGGAGTTTTTTTCCTGTTCGGAGGTAGAAGGGGACTCCCTTCCATCTCCAGTTATCTATAAAGATCTTGAGAGCAGCAAAGGTTTCTGTCCTTGAATCTGCAGGTATACCTGGTTCTTCAGTGTAACTGGCATAAGAACCTCTTACTGAACTCAAGTCTGTCTGATGTGGGGAAAGAGGCCTTACTGATCGAAATAACTTTACCTTTTCATCCCTCAAAAATAAGGGGTCTATTCTTGCCGGGGGCTCCATGGCTGTGAGAGCAAGTATCTGCAGCAGATGGTTCTGTACCATATCCCTCAGGGCTCCGACTTTGTCGTAAAACTCACCTCTGTCTTCTATCCCCTGTTTCTCAAATACAGTTATCTGAACCTGTTTGATATAGTTTCGGTTCCAGACAGGCTCAAGGAACATGTTTGCAAATCTTGAGACCATAATGTTCTGGACCGTTTCTTTACCGAGAAAATGATCAAGCCTGAAGATCTGGGATTCATTCCAGTTTTTATGGATATCCCTGTTCAATTCAATAGCGCTATCTTCATCCCAGCCGAATGGTTTTTCCAGAACAAGTCTTCTGAAACCATGACTTTCCCTGTTAAGCCCGGCTTCTGCAAGTATATCTGCTGTGATTCTAAAAGCTGAAGGAGGAAGGGAGAAATAGAAGATAGCATCGTTCTTTATGTATTCCGATAATAAATAGGCATCTCTGTGAGGATCTTTCCATCCCATATATCTCAGCCTGGATAAGAAAAGGGCCATCTTGTCAGGGTCAAAGTTATCCAGCACACTTTCAAGGGATGTCCTGATCCTGTCACGGAGTTCTCCAATGTCCTGATCCCTCCGGCCAGTTCCGGTTATCAATGTCCCATCAGGGAGAAGTTCTTCCTCCTCAAGTCTGAAGAGGGAGGGAATAAGTTTTTTTCTTGAAAGATTTCCATTTATCCCGAAGATAACAATATCAGTCATCCTTTTTTTCTCTTTCTACAGAATGTCCGCCGAAAGCGTTTCTTAGCACTGCAAGAATGCGGTGCTGGTAGTGTAAACTATCCCGGCTTGAGAATCTTTCGAAAAGAGATGCCGAGATAGCAGGCATTGAGACAGAAAGGTCAACACTTTCCTTCACGGCCCACCTCGCTTCTCCGGAATCCGGGACCCTGGGAAGAACTTCCTCGAGTTTCCTGTCTTTTTCGAATTCCGCGGCTGCAAGGTCAAGAAGCCAGCTTCTGATAACAGTTCCGTCTCTCCATGCCTGTGATACAGCTGAAACATCAATTTTGAACTCTTTTTTTGAATTAAGGAGGTCAAATCCTTCTGCATAGGCCTGCATAAGTCCATATTCAATGGCATTGTGTACCATTTTTGAATAATGTCCTGCTCCGGGGGGGCCTGCATGGACCCATCCCTTATCCGGTGCAGGAGCAAGAGCTTTTACAAAGGGTCGTATCATTTCCTCCGCTTCCGGCGATGCCCCGAACATAAGACCGAAACCCTCTCGGCGTCCCCAGATACCTCCGGAGACACCCATATCTATGAAGTGGATATGTTTAGCTGCCAACATATCAGCTATCCTCAAGGAATCCCTGTAATAGGAGTTACCTCCGTCTATTATGCAGTCACCATTACTGAGGAGATCACTTAAAGTGCCAATTGTATCGTTGGTTACCTTGCCTGAAGGCAGCATTACCCATATGATCCTGGGCTGTTCCTGTACTTCTGCAAGTTCATTAAGATCTGCACAGAATCTTAAACCATGTTCTATCAGACCTGATGCAGCGGAGGCTGTTCTATTAAAACCTGAAACGGGGAATCCGGAGTCTAACAGCCTTGCCGCTATCCCTGTTCCCATTCTTCCTAAGCCTGTAATGCCGATCTGTCTATTCATAACTTCAGTATATTATCATGCGGGGTTATATGCAAATATCTCTGGTTTACCGGTAACAGTCCAGAAAAGCAGAGATAAATCGTTAAAATAAAGAATTAACCTAATTTCCGGTAAATATCGATCCTGACGAAATTTACTCTGAGTTAACCGTCCTTTTACTGGATTTTTATATTGTTTTTATTTAGCATGATAGATAGAATTGCAAGTGTAGAGATAAAGTCTGGTCAGGAATTCAGAGTTTATCATATCGATATGGAAAGGAGATTGTTATGAAGAAAGCCTATGTTGTAGGTACATGTGACACCAAGTATCAGGAATTGGCTTATGTGAGGGATCTGCTTCAGAAAAGCGGAGTTGAGACAGTTCTTGTCGATGTCGGGATCAAAGATCACGGTCACAGTGTTGATATTTCAAACAGTGAGGTCGCTTCATTCCATCCCGAAGATCCAGGATTCCTTCCCGGGATAAATGACAGGGGAGAAGCTGTTATTGCCATGTCCAGAGCTTTTGAAAATTTTATCTCATCCCGAAATGATATAGGCGGAATAATAGGTCTTGGTGGTTCTGGAGGTACGTCTCTTGTTACTACGGGTATGCGGAAACTCCCGATCGGTGTACCAAAAATAATGGTTTCAACAGTGGCATCTTCAAATGTAGCTCCCTATGTCGGACCGAATGATATTTCCATGATGTATTCCGTTACTGATGTTGCAGGGATAAACAGGATCTCAAGGGTTGTTATGGGTAATGCAGCGCATGCTCTTGCCGGAATGATGAAAGAAGAGATACCGGAACCAGTTAATTCAAAAGAACCACTTGGTATGACCATGTTCGGTGTAACAACCCCTTGTATTAACCAGTTAATGGATATCTTTTCTGAGAAATATGACTGTCTTGTGTTCCACGCTACAGGGACTGGTGGACAATCCATGGAAAAACTTATCGATTCAGGAGTAATGAAGCATCTTATCGATGTTACAACTACAGAGATTTGCGATCTTCTCATGGGTGGCGTATTCAGCGCAGGAGAGGATAGGATCGGGGCAGTGATAAGGGCCGGGATCCCCTATGTAGGTTCCTGTGGTGCCCTGGATATGGTTAATTTCGGTGCTATGGAAACAGTGCCTGAAAAATATATGGGTCGTAATTTATATGTACATAATCCCCAGGTTACACTTATGAGGACTACACCTGAAGAGAATGAGCTAATGGGCAAATGGATAGGGGAAAAACTTAATAAGTGCAGTGCTCCGGTCAGATTTCTACTGCCGGAAAAGGGCGTATCCATGATAGATGTCGAGGGAATGCCCTTTCACGACCCTGAGGCGGATGAAGCCCTTTTCAGCACTATTGAAAAGACGGTAAAACAGGATTCCGACAAAAAAATAATCAGGGTTGCCAATAATATCAATGATCCAGAATTCGTGAAGGCTCTGGCTGAAAATTTCAGGGAAATAAATGCTGAATAAGCTTTTCAGGTTGTCTTTCAGGCTGTATTGAATGGAGGTTTAAGGTATGAACAAAATGTCAAGAAAAGAGATAGTGCAGAAATTTCGGGATATGATAAGCAGAAATGAGCCCATCATTGGGGGTGGTGCAGGTACAGGGATATCCGCCAAATGGGAAGAAGCTGGCGGAATAGACCTTATTGTAATTTATAACTCGGGACGTTACAGAATGGCAGGAAGAGGTTCTCTTGCCGGTCTTATGGCCTACGGTGATGCAAATACAATAGTCAAGGAAATGGCCAGGGAAGTTATACCTGTTGTAAAAGATGTACCTGTCCTTGCAGGGATAAACGGAACGGACCCGTTTGTGAATTGGGAGCACTTTCTTGGAGAATTGAAAGATCTCGGTTTTTCAGGTGTCCAGAACTTCCCGACAGTAGGACTTATAGACGGGCTTTTCCGGGTTAACCTTGAGGAAACAGGGATGGGGTATGCACTTGAGGTAGAGGCGGTCAGGAAGGCTCATGAGATGGATATGCTGACAACTCCATATGTTTTCAGTTCCGATGATGCCAGAGCAATGGCAGAGGCTGGAGCTGACATTATTGTCTGCCATATGGGTCTGACCACAAAGGGAGGCATAGGGGCAAGAACTTCAAAAACGCTTGATGAATGTGTAAAGCTGGTGGATGAATGGGCTGCAGCAGCGAGAACGGTTCATGAAGACATTATCGTTCTCTGTCACGGTGGACCTATCGCCATGCCCGAAGACGCAGATTATGTACTCAAAAACTGTAAAGATATTAACGGGTTTTACGGAGCAAGCAGTATGGAACGTCTTCCCGTTGAGATAGCTATAAAAGAACAGATAGAAAAATTCAAAAAAGTTTCCTTTTAGGCTGGTAAATAGATCGAAATTACAGGGCCTGTATATCTACAGGCCCTGTAGCAGTAAGGATCTCAGGATCTCCTGCTCTGGCTGAAGGAGAGCTTTCCCTTATCATAGATCTGATATCTCTGAGGTGTAACAGTGTGGTCCTTTTATCTATTCCTTCCGGAGCATATACCGTAAATAAAGCCGAAGTAGTTTCCTGCATGATCTTTGTCCGGAAGTCAGGACCGTAGATCACACTTGAAATGATGCCTGCCTTATCTTTCATATACATGTCTTCTTTTTTAAGTTCCTGTATGTTTTGATCAATGCGCTGATATTTTTCTGTACCATCAGCCCTGTCTACGATAACTGGCATATTTACCAGGTTGAGATCATGGATGGATGTCAGGAGAAGGTTATTCAATTCAGCCATGAACATTATCTGTAAAAGAGGATTTCCACTCGGTATCCCTCTATTTTTTAAAGCTACGGATTCAAGCTGCAGGAGCACATGATAAGTCTTTCGGAATCTTTTGTAATACCGGGTATAGGCCTGGATTTCAGGTATCTTTTTCAGGTCTTTCCTTTCACAGCCATGATATTTTTTTCTGATATCTTCCATCAGTTTCTGCTTAATATCTGACAGTACGGGATCTTTAGCTGGAGTGCTGAATTCAGTTACAGTTAAAAATCCAGTATGAGCCTCGGGAAATGAATTTTTAAACTTCTGGGAAAGCTGGAACATAAAATGTACTCCTCCTGCATGTAATATTCTCAGAAAAGCTCATGCTGTTAAGCTCACCGTTTTCTAGTAAGTTTATCTTTCAGTTTACCTGCAAGATCATTTTCTTTACTCTCTATGACCCGGACTTTCAATATCAGATCAGAGGCTAAAGACTGGCCTAAACTTTCAGCGTCCTCTTTTCGGCTCAGAGAATTGAAAAATGCTGTCTTCCCGGTTTTGTATATCATAGTAACGTGCCATTGGCGCTGTATCAATCCAAGATAGGGACTTTGTGAGATCTTGCTCTCTATCTGGATTTCATAGAGATCTTCAAAACTTCCTGTTTTCCTGAAGATCGGAAGGAAAGGGCCCCACCATAACCGGTATTTCCTCGAAGTGTAATAAATTGTAATATTTGGATACTGCAGGAGTACTATGGCTGCATAAAACCCGAAAACAAGAACAGGCCATAGCACTGGATTCACATAGGTAGCAAAAAATGTTCCTGCCAGTCCAAACATCAGTGCTATCAGGCTGTAAAACATTTTACGCTGGTTTTTGTAGCTGATGATCCTTCTTCCCGGATCGATCGTTCTTTTCATGATTCCGCCACCTTGAAGGTCTCTTTTCAGGAATTTTCCGCTACGCTACTTCAGCGAGGTGCTAAATAGAATATACCTCTTTTTATAAACTTCTGACATAGTTCTTCAGACTCATATTCAATGAACTAAAAGTCCTTGCAAATATGTGTTGTTTGTCACGAATGGAATGGATTTATAGTCCCGTATCATATTCCTTTACAGTGTTAAGCTTAATTTGTAAAGCAAATGAGACATGAAACAACTTAATTCATTGACCTGCAATGATCGAAAAGGCAAAACCATCGAGAGGTGGTGACGCAAAGCCACGGGTCTTTTCTGTAAAGAGGAGATGGCCGGGTTACCGAAAACTATCAGGTAGCTCAGGCATCTCGGTGTTAATCCGGAGATGTCTTTTTTTTTTAGATTTTCTGTTTTTTAGATTCTTTGTTCAGCGGAGGTGAAAACTATGGATGACAGGAATAACGCAGAGATCATGAAGATAATTGAAAACGAGATCCGAATGACTCAGTCTGAAACTGGAAATAGCAATATAAAACATACATTTGGTAATGACACTATGGGCGTTGCAAGAAACGAAAGCGGTGCTCAAAGCGTGAAGATATTTCTCGAAGAACTCGAAAAAAGAAAAACTGGTACTATTTCAAAAGGTTCTGTTTCTTCTTCTGAAATACAGGATTTGGCAGATGATGGATCTGGGGTGCCGGAAAAGCAAAATGAAGATGAAGTTCAGGAAGAAGAGAAAAAACCTCCGATCGATCCCAGAGATGGAAGTGCTGGTCCCGACGAGTTTTCATCACAGTATTCTGATCTCGATAGATCACAAGATACTGATATGAAAGAGGTGAAAGATGTAATGAAAAAAAGTATAAGGATAAGTCATGCAGATGATATGGTAAAAGTAAGGTTCTTGATAGGGCAGGAAGAGTTTGGAAGCATGTCTGTTAAAAACGGTTCAGGAAATGCTATAAGCTTCGGGGGGACTAAAATATTTATTGATGGTAATGAAACTATACTGGAGGTGTAGTCTACCCTGCTGGGTGACGTGTTTCCCGGTATATTTAAGAACAGCTTTCGTGGGTCCTCCATCCATGAAAGGTCTATATTCCTTTTGAGTCCCGGATATTTAATCCGGGACTTTTTACTTTTAGTTATCCTGGCAAGGTGTACCGACGTCGTTAGGAGCATTAAGTCCGTTGGAGTATAGAAAGACTCTCAATTTAGCTGCTGAGCTGTCCAAATAAACGTCCGAATCCCCAAATCCAAAATCCAAAATCGGCAATCTAAAATCGCCTCACCACGGAG
>CAYPIU010000017.1:0-30905 GCA_964410915.1 uncultured Synergistales bacterium
CTATTATTTCAGTTTCTGAAAGTTTTCTGGCTATCATATTTCAGTCCTCCTTATGGAAAAAAGAACTTCATTTTTCCCTTCATATATATCATGCCAGATCAACGCTCCGTTTCCCTTGATCTATGTCAAAAAATTGGGGAAATCGGATTTTTCAGGGAAAGTCCCTGTAATAAGCGAGTACATGAACATTTTTATTTTCTGTCAGAATGGCTCATTTCTAATAACCTGTTTTCAGGTCCACCTGGTTGACCATCTGTCCCTGGCCTGTGAGGAAAGCTTTGAGGTTGGGCCTTATGACCTCAAGGGTTTTCTCCAGATAATTAACTGACTCTCCACAAATATGAGGAGTAATAATGGCATTTTCCATGGTCCATAATGGACTATCCTGAGGAAGGGGTTCGTCGTAAAAAACGTCTGCGACCAGCCCCCTTATCATGCCTTTCTGCAGAGCCTCAATGAGTTCCTTTTCGTTTACAGTCCTTCCCCTGCCAAGGTTAAGAAAGACCGCATCTGGTTTCATAAGGGAGAAATATTCCATGTCAATTATCTTTTCCGTTGCCGGTGTGTAAGGCATAAGGTTGACCACGTAATCACTCTGGGGGAGAAATTGCTTTATATCCCCAGGGGTATATACCTTATCAACATATTCTACGGGGTCACTATTCCTTTTTACTCCCAGCACTCTCATACCCATAAGACTTGCTTTCTTTGCCAGTTCACTGCCTATCCTTCCAAGCCCAAGGATACATACAGTTTTGCCGTTTATCTCATCCTGGGGGATTCTCCTGTACCATTTTTTGCTGCTTCGGTTGGCATGGATCACATGTAAGTTCCTTGCCATCATGATCATCATTGCAACAGCATATTCAGCCATATGTACACGATGTATTCCTTTCGCACTGGTCAGAACAATACCCTTCTCATGGAGGATCCCCAGAGGATAATTATCCACACCGGCCCTCAGTGATTGCACCCATTTCAGTTGTTGAGTTCCCTCAAGAAGTTCCTCGCTGCATGGAATTGTTATCAAGGCATGGGCATCTTTAAGGCTGGCTTTCAGTTCATCGGTATCTTTACAGAAATCGAACTTTACGTCCTTAAATTCCTTAGTTAATCCCAGGATTGGCTCTGGTGAATAGTAGGCTGTAAAAAGCGCTATCTTTATCATTCCATGTCCATCTCCTTTCAATCTCGTGTGTAATTAGTGTTGCTTTTCCCTTTTCGTGAAAAATGCAGGATTTCAGCCGTCTTCCTTTATTATTATACTTTCAGATACTGAATTAAATTTCCAGGACCTTTTTCATAATCCCACGTCCTGATCGTGATAAATCAGTTTCAAATGGATATCTATCATAAACTCATATTTTGGTCGATATTCTCAAGTTTTGCCATATTAAAAGGGAATATCTTTACAATATTATGATTGAGCGAAAAACAGTTAAAAGGTTCTCCTGAAATTCAGGAGAACCTTTTAAGTAATTGATGATATACGTCAACTAAAATAGATACTGATTATGGAAGAAGCACCATATCAATGACATGAACAATACCGTTTTTTGTAGTGATATCTGGCATTATCACCGCCGCACGACCAGCCATTACCTTGCCCGGCGAGAAGGAGATATCCAGCAATTCCCCATTGACCATCCTGAGCTGATGGACTCCCTGCAGTCTTGACGAAACGATCCTTTTGTTGATCACCACATGATAGGTCAGGATATTTCTCAAGACATCCCTGTTCTCGGGAAGAAGCAGGTTTTCCAGAGTACCTTCCGGCAGCCTCGAAAAAGCCTCATCAGTGGGAGCAAAAACTGTGTAGGAATTCTGTTCACGCATCAGGCCTTCCAGCCCTGCAGCTTGCACTGCGGCTACAAAAGTATTGAGATTACCAGCTTTTTCGGCAGTGGTTACGATATCATACCTTGAGACTTTGTGCATATCATGCTCTGCAGCATATCCGGGGAGGACGAAAAGGACCACGAAACAGGCTATAAACACCAGAATAACCATGGAAAAACTTCTATTACTCATCCATAACACCCCCCAATCCTTATTATTGTGCTGTATTATGATAACACATCACATAGATGATTAAAAGGAGGGGTAAATACATATGATATCCTCCTACACCCATATCAGGATTCTTTAATTTACCCTACTCTGGTTACACGGCATTATAAAAATTGTGATAAAATACAGCGGTTTTGATCTTTATTGATAAAAGCTTTCATTAAAAGGTGGTCTTTTTATGTTGCTGAATATGTTTAAAGGTAAAATTCACAGGGCTACTGTAACCCAGGCCGAGCTTGACTACGTTGGAAGTATAACCATCGATAAGCTCCTCCTGGATGCATCAGGAATACTACCTGGAGAAAAGGTCCAGATAGTCAACGTAAATAACGGAGCCAGGCTCGAAACCTACACCATTGAAGGTCCTGAAGGAAGCGGCGTTATCTGCCTCAATGGAGCTGCTGCCAGATCTGTACATGTAGGTGACAGGGTCATAATTATCTCCTATTGCTGGATAGAAGAAGACAAAGCCCGAAATCTCTTTCCCAGAGTTATCTTCGTGGACGACAATAACAAAATTATTGAGCGATCCGATCGTGAGATACATGGAGAGATAAAATAATAGTCTTTATGATTTCAGGGCTCATTACAGGGCCCTGTTTCAGAACTCAGATAAGAAGAAATATTTTAACTCTTTCGATAAATAGCACTATTGTGAATGAAATAATCCAAAAGACTTATTGACAATTCCCTTTAAAATGTTAACCTTTTATCAAGTTGATGTATAGTTGTGTATCCATATTTTAATCATTTTGCCAAATGGTCCTTATTTCGTTCTTCTACCGCCCGGGCAGAAATACTAAATACCTGGCAAAAACATCTACTGATCTGGTGTTAAGGAGAATGGGTTATGAAAAGGCTGGCAGTGGGGTTTCTCCTGCTGTTGCTGCTTGTAACAAGTTCTTTTGCTGTAGAAGATGATCACGGATTTCATTTTATTGGCTCTTATGCCTTAGCTGCTCAATTTGGCAATCAGAATGCAGTGATAGCAGGGCTTTTAAAAGAAACATTTGATGAAGTTTTCAGTTGGGAAGACATTGGGGCAAACCTGGCGGGACTAATGATCCACTCCTGGAGTCATTATCACAATTGCAAGGTAAAGTGGGAACCATTACCGGTTAAATCCCAGGACTTTGAAGCCATAGCAGAAAAAGCTTTTTCAGATCTTATTGCAGGACAATAAACGGTAAATTCAAAAACGCTGGATTTCCAATAGAATTAATTTCAGGAAATCGAGACTGCTTAACCTGACAGTCCATCAGTGTAATATCATTATCAGTTAGAGACTACCATGCTGCTTTCCTTCCTTTTGGCCTGGTACATATGTATATCTGCCATCTGTAAAATATCTTCGACATTATTTCCGTTCATATTATCCTGAGTGATCTCGACGATCCCGGCGCTGAAACAAATATTAACCTGTCTGTCCAGTGTAAGCGAATGAACAGCATTTTCAAACCTTTTGATTATACCCTTGCTATTACTACAGGAAGAACGTGGGAAAATGAGCAGAAACTCATCCCCTCCATATCTACCAACAATATCTATTGCCCTGGAAGTAGCATCAAGAGTATGAGCAAATTTTCTTAAGACTTCATCCCCAAAAATATGGCCATGTTCATCATTGATCTCTTTAAAACAATCAAGATCCAGGATTGCAACAGAAAAAGTATCCCTTTTCTCTCGTTTCAGCCTTTCAAGCATCTGTTTAAGACATGCAAGCATATATCTTCTGTTAAAAACCCCGGTTAGCTCATCCCTTATAGAAAGAAGCATCAGTTTTTCCTCCATCTTCTTTCTCTCTGTAATGTCTCTGACATAAACAATTAATCTCTTTTCACCGCCGAGATATATATACTGGGTATTTATCTCTGTGGGGAAAAGGGAATTGTCTTTTTTTCTGTTTATCCTTTCTACATACTTATCCCCCGTGGCCATCTCATCCGGAATTATTTCCGGCAGGCTTAGAGCAAATTCTTCGGGCACAAGGTCCCTGATCGATTTAGAGAGCATTTCCTCTTTTGTAAAACCGAACATTTCGTGACCGCTGCGATTGCAGTCAAGGATATCGCCTCTATCATTTTCAATGAAGATCCCGTCTAAAGAAAGATCAAAAAGTACCTCAAGGGTCCTCTTATCAGCTTCTATCTGATCACTCAGTTTTTTGGTACCTTTTATCTCCAGATAGATATAACATCCTATCAGGAGAATATATATCCCTATAAATATCCATTTATACCTGAAATCCGGTTGGCTTGCAGCAAGCATAAGGAACACCAGGCTCGAAACAAGATATATGATCAATACCAATAATGGCCGTTTCAAAGACATTTATTATCCTCCTGCGTTATTCAGCAATTTACCTTCATAGATAATGTCAAGATCCCGAAAGACTTCAAGGATTTTTCATAGAATAAGGAAAAATCAACTCTTTAAGATCCTTTGTAATATCCTGTCTCAGCGCCTTTTAAATATCCCTGTGATCCGGGACATAACCTGAAAGGTATTTCAAATGACAGTTAAAATACTGATTCTTCTTTGATCATGGCAAGTCCTTTCGATATAATTACTTATGCTTTTGTGAAAATTCTTTTAAAAACATTCAACATATTACTATAAAAGTCCCTTAATATCCCTTTTTGTTTATAAAAAGAAACTGAAAATGATATCTTGGTTTCAATGCTGACTGATACAATAATTCAGGATTGCTCCTTTTCTTACCAGAGAAGGTTAATATTCTGGATTAAATGATCGTATAGCCAATCATATCAAGGCCTATACAAAGGAAGGGCTGTAAATATGAGGATAGTCTTCTACAATATTCGTTACGGTACAGGAAGCGGCTGGTATTATCACTTCCCTCTCCCTTTTACCGGTTTTTTCCGGAGATCTTCTGTGCGGATCAGGCGAATTTCCGACTTTCTGGATTCTCTACATCCTGACATTGTCTGTCTAATGGAAGTTGATGGCGGTTCCTATCGTCACAGGAGACGATGCCAGGCTGGTCATATTGCATCAGTAAGGGGTTGGGAACACTCTTTTTCCGGCAAATACGGATCCAGCTCAATTCTGAACTATATACCTATATTATCCTCCCATGGAAACGCCGTGCTGTCAGGGCTACCCATCCTTTCTTCCCGTGAACTCCATTTCCCACGGGGTATAAAAAAGACATTTCTTGACGTGGAGTTCAACAACTTTCATGTCATCCTTGCCCATCTCTCTCTGGGCAGACAGGCCCGGAAAAGCCAGTTGGACTATTTGGCAAGACATTGTAATACTTTGTCCAAACCAGTTATGCTTGGCGGAGATCTCAACCTCTTTCATGGTTCTTCAGAGATAGAACCATTTATGCGGTCCACAGGTTTCAAAACATGGGATCATCTGGAAAGACCTACGTTCCCAAGTCGAACACCAAGGCTGAAACTCGATTATCTTCTTACCGGCAGGGGCCTGAATGTCAAGAAAATAGATATACCAGGAATACGCCTTTCTGATCATCTGCCGCTGGTATGTGATTTTAATGTAGACAAAAACAATTGAGGAGATGAATACATTGGACTTTACAATTACTTTCAGCGTTATTATTCTTGCTATATATAACCTTATGTCTTTCAGTTTCCGTCTGCTCTCAATATGCGTTCTGCCGTTGCGACACAATCCTTCGATTGCCATGACCTGGTTGCTGGTAATATTTTTCTGGCCTGTTCCAGGCGGTCTTCTCTACTTGAGCATGGGTTCCACAAGGCTTCCAAAAGAAAGAATACAACGTCATGAGGATGCCGTGGACAGGCTCGAAGAAAACCTTGAAAGGCATCCCCCGGCAAGAGAACCTGTCTTTTCAGAAAAACTTGCATCGCTAAGCCGATTAAGTGAAAAACTGGGTCACTGGCCGCTTCAATATGCACGAGATATGGAACTTATCCATTCTACGGATGAACTTGTTAAAACAATGGTAACTGACATAAATAAGGCCGAACGCACGGTAACCCTTTTATTTTATATATTCAGAAAAGATCTTGTGACCAAGCCTCTTATTGAAGCCCTGAAGAATGCCGCTGGAAGAGGAGTAAGATGTTATCTTCTCCTGGATGAACTGGGATCAAAAAAGTTTCTGAAAAAGGATGCCAAGGAACTGCAAAAAGCAGGGATACATGTCCAGAGAGCCCTCCCCCTGTCAAGACTTAAACGAACACCCATCACTGCAAGGTTCGATATCAGGAACCACAGAAAACTGGCTGTGATAGATTGTTCTACAGGTTATATGGGTTCTCACAATATGACCGAACCTTCCTATAATGGAAAGGCTGACGGCCAGAAATGGGAAGACCTTACCATGAGGATCACTGGCCCAATTGTTGAACAGATCCAGGGGGTTTTTCTGCAGGACTGGTATGTTGAAACCGATCAGGTCCTTGTGGAATGCATGCCTCCGGCTCCGACAGGAGAAAACCTTATCTACTCTCTTCAGACAGTCCCCAGTGGCCCTGCGTACAAAACACAGAACTACCAGAGGCTTGTTTCGACAGCACTGTTTCAGGCAAAAGAACAGGTAACCATAACCACTCCTTACCTGATACCTGACGAAGGTCTGATCCAGGCCCTTGAAGTAGCGTGCCTGAACGGAGCTCAAGTTGATCTTGTGGTACCCGGGAGATCTGACCAGTTTCTCGCCGGTAACGCCTCGAAAGCATATTTCTCAAAACTCATGGATATCGGAATTAATATTTACCTTTACAAACCTGGTGTGCTGCACGCAAAGACCATAACTATTGACGACGATCTCGCGTTTTTCGGATCAAGCAACTTTGACATTCGTTCCTTTGCTCTTAATTTTGAGCTCAACATGGTACTCTACGGAAAAGAGGAAACTTCAGCACTCTGGAAGGCTCAGGAAAAGTATATATCAAGAGCTACTCTGCTTAACAAAACAGAATGGGGGAAAAGATCCATACCTTCAAAAACCATTCAGGGTATTGCCAAACTATTGAGTCCAATTCTGTAGATACTGATATTAAATATATCCAGACCTAACTGTTATCAGAAGGATCTGAGAGGTCATAACATATAGCAACTATACCTTACTTTTGCTCACAGGATTAATATTATAAGTTACTTAAAAAGATCTGTATTGAAACATATGATTAACTGCACTATATTTGATTTTTGTTCAACCCATATCTAACTTCAGGACGGGAGAGAAAGATAATGATAGATAGACGTATTCTTGAAGAGACCATGGAAATGGCCATTTCCTACTTTAATAAACTCGAATCAAGACATGTGGGGTCTGTAAAGAGCGTAGATGATCTGAGAAAAGACCTTGTAATGGACCTTTCTGAAAAGGGTGAAGATCCTTTAACTGTAATAAAAGATATGGCAACCAAGGTAAATGGCGGACTTGTGGCCAGTCCAGGTCCCAGGTATTTCGGTTTTGTTACCGGCGGAGCAGTTCCGGCAAGCCTGGCTGCTGACTGGCTGACTTCAGTATGGGATCAGAATGGAGTGCTCTCTGTCTCTTCTCCTGCCGGAGGTGTTGTTGAAGAAATAGTTTCATCATGGATACTTGATCTTTTAGGTCTTCCGGAAGATGCCTCCATTGGAGTTGTAACTGGTTGCCAGATGGCTAATTTTACATGTCTTGCCGCAGCAAGGCACGAGGTCTTGCGTCGCGACGGTTGGGATGTAGAAAAAAGCGGACTTTACGGTGCTCCGAGAGTCAATATCGTTGCCGGGGCAGAGGCACATGCAACTCTTTTCAATGCATTAAAAATGCTTGGATTCGGGACAGAGAACATCAATTACGTCCCCGTTGATGGCCAGGGGCGCATGGTACCTTCAGAACTTGAAAAAATACTGAAGTCTTGCAGCGGCCCCATAATAGTCAGTGTACAAGCCGGGAATGTCAATACGGGGGCCTTCGATCCATGCCAGGAGATAATCCCTATAGCCCATAGAGCCGGTGCATGGGTCCATGTGGATGGTGCCTTTGGGCTTTGGGCAAAGCTAACTCCATCTCTGGCCAAAGAAGTCGCTGGGATTGAAGATGCTGATTCCTGGGCAACAGATGCCCACAAATGGCTGAATGTACCCTATGATTCGGGTATTGCCATTGTTTCTAACGAAGCTGCCCACAGGGCTTCAATGGCCCTTAAGGCACCTTATTATATAGCTGCCTCAGATGAAATTCGGGACCCCTCCCAATGGGTTCCCGAATCATCGAGAAGGGCAAGAGGTTTTGCTCTTTATGCATGCCTCCGCTCTCTGGGAAGAGAAGGAGTCGGGGAAATAGTAGAGCGAAACTGCCGGCAGGCCAGGCTTATGGCTTCGCTTTTGGAAGAAGACCCGAATATAGAGATCCTTAACGAAGTTATTCTTAACCAGGTACTTGTAAGGTTTATTGATCCTGAAGGAATTGATGATGCATCTTTTACAAGGCTGGTAATATCTCTTGTACAGGAAGAAGGGACCTGCTGGGCAGGCGGTTCCAGGTGGAAGGACATGGAAGCCATGAGGATCTCCGTATCGAGCTGGGCAACCAGAGATGAGGATATCAGGATCTCTGCCCAGGCCATAATAAAGGTTTTATCCAGCTTGATCCAGTCATAACCGGGATAATGAAAACAGATATTTCATTTGGAATAACGATGTTGAACAGGTTCTCCATTATCCGGAATGAAAACACCGAAAAGAGGTCACTTGAAAAATGATAGAAGATCTGGTTTTCCAATCCGGGTACCTGGGACTTTTTTTAGTAAGTTTTTCAGCCGCAACTTTAATTCCACTTGGATCAGAAGTATTTGTTGCCCTGATGGCTGTCTCGGGCTATGATCCCCTGCTTGTTTTTTCAGTTGCTACGGCAGGCAATACTCTTGGTTCCATTACAAATTACTATGTTGGTAAGTTGGGAACGAACTTTGTGTTATCTCGTTACATCAAAGTAAATTCTGGAAAACGGCAGAAAGCTGAAAAAATGTACAGGAAATTGGGAGCCCCCATCTTATCCCTGGCATGGGTCCCCATCATAGGGGATCCGTTGACAGTTGTAGCTGGAGTTTTTAACCTTGAACTGCGGATTTTTATATTCTGGGTGGCCCTTGGAAAATCCTTGCGGTATTTTGTTGTAATTAAGACTGCTGAAACTTTTTTAAAGAATATCTAAAAAAGGAATATGAAAGGTTGACATCTTTCTATCGTTAAAAATTTTACGGGAGGATCTGTTTTAAAATATTCACGGTCATTAAGAACTACCTTTGTGTTTGTATTGTTCCTTGCTGTATTTCAGGTATTGATTCCGCTTCTGAAAATAGATGCGAAATACTTCAGAATAGAACTGAAACATTAACCAGTACACAGATAATATAATGCAGGAGGTGTAAGATTCCCGCCTCCTGCATTATTTTGTGACCGAAAAATTGAAGTTCTACCTCAGTAATAGGTAATTACAATGGCATCACTTGTGAAATCAATCTTCCGGATAGTGTCATTCTGGCCAAGACCAAGCTGGAAGTGAATGAACTCCATGAAACTCGCAATTATGGACTGTTTAACATCCGGAGAATTAATAGCATGCCGTATTCCAGTATTTACCTGCTTTCTCACCTTGTTATCCCAATCACTCATAAAAAGATCCAGTATTGCATTCCAGGCCTTTCCAGAGGCGGATATATCTCCTGTGAAGTTCGCTGCTGCATTATAGCCCAAAGAACCTGTTCCAGGGTCAAAAAACTGGAAACGGACCGTTACCAACCCATTGTTTACATGGATATCCGGAGCACCCTGTCTCCTCCATTTACCAGCAGGACCCAGGACTTTGTAATAACCTATGAGTTCCTTATTCTGGCTTTCAAAGCGAATGAGCAGTCTCATCTGGTTATCAGCACATCCCTGCCTGTCCACGCTGAAAGCGTTTTCTGACTGGTTGATATCAAGAGTTTTGAAATCATTCACCAGGAACCTGTAATACCCAACATCCGTTTTAAACTGGATCTTCGGAACATTAAGGGAGGCAGGAGCGCTATTATCCAGAGTTGTCATCTCTGAAACATTTTCATATCCTGATCCCCCGGACCAGGTATGAAGTCTTATTGAAAAGGCACCTCCTATGAGGTTGAAAGCATCCATGAATTTTACCCACTTCAGCGGTCTTCTTTCAGTAACAATTACGGGCTGCGAAGAGGTGAGCTGCTGCAGAGTAGCGCTTTCTGCGATATAAACCCTGCTGTCTCCTGTTGGGAAATTACCTGGGATCCTGAAATTGATCCCTCCCGGAGTCCACCTTGTAACTTCCGCCTGAGCCGTTTGCCCATTACCGTCTATCATCAGAACACGTTCACTTGACTGTTCTCCCAGCCCTGTTCCTGTGATAAAGATTTCATCCACGCCTCTTACTGCGGAATCTCTGTCAATACCCGTTAACTGGGCAACATAAGGTGTGGAAAGTGTGGTTTCGCTGCTCACATTGTTATTTTCATTGCTTTCGGAAATTTCTCCGCCCTCTGGAGGAAATTCTTCAAATTCCAATGAATCCACAACAGCCCTTACCCTGAAATCTCTGTCAGAACCCATTACCTTTCCTATCTTGAGTTCACCTGGTATATTCACGCTATGCCCGGGGATAATGGGCATATTGACCCTTATTGCATTAGAGCGGGTCCGGTCTGGTTGCCACTGGTTTAAGTTGCTCCTGAAATATTCAAAAACGATGTAAAAGGGATTACCCACCTGTGCATCTCCAATATTCCTTATGGTCACTGTGACAGGAAAATGCATCTGAGAATTATCTTCCGTCATTGCCTGAGCATTCACTGTAAAATTCTCTATCACCAGGTCTGGAAGAACAATTTGAGGGATCTTCTTGAAATTTACAGGGGGTTTTACTGGCTTGACTGGTATTTGTACAGGCGGCTTCGGCGGGCTCTTGATCTGGACTTTAGCCAGGACATCTGTAGCAAAAAGACAAATAATTATCAATGCCATGACCATAAGAGCCGAAAATCTTCTCTTCATGAGAAATTCCTCCTTTTTAAAACTGAAAAAATCCATCCCTTAAAAGAACCAACTTCATTCAATTAATACGCATATTCATCATTTTAGCATGTTATAGCATGTTCAAAAAAATGACTATCCCCAGGTAAAGAGAATAAATTACCCTCTAACAAACAATAATAGGAGCCATCCTTAAGAGGAACGCTCTTATTATAAGTGCTTTCACCCTGAAAGAAACATTTTTCAGGGTGGTATAGCCTGTGACGGAGACAGAAGAAGAGCAGCAGCTCAGGATAACGAGATCATTTTCACTTTACCCATTGATAAACTGGGAAAACTTATTGAAGGACTTGATGCTGTAGGAGAAGCAGATGGCGGACTTCCGGTGCAATTTAAACTTAAAGAAGAATACCCTCTGGAACCTCATTATAAAAAAATGGGTTTGAAAATTGGAATGAAACTGGATTAAGAATACCATTAAACACTGGATCACAGTTGAACGCATATCGAGTAAACAGGTGTCAGGCTTTTCGATTCATTTTGTGCTACATTTAATTCAAGATCTCATTATAAAGCCCCTGGAGTTTTCACAGGGGCTCTCATTATTCAATACAGTCTTTCTGATCAAGCTTGACAGCAGTTCCATAGACCAGAATCTCAGCTGCACTTGCAATAACGCCTGTGGTCATGTACCTGACATTTATCACAGCATCTGCTCCCATCTTCTCTGCTCTGGCAATCATCCTGCTGGTAGCCAGAGTACGGGCCTTCCCCATCATCCGGGTGTACTCCTTTAATTCTCCTCCAAGGATCAGACGGATTATGGCTGAAAGATCATTACCGATCCAGATAGCATATACCGTGTGCCCCTGAACCAGGCCAATTATTTCAGTGACATTTCGAGCTGGTATGTTATCAGTATTCTGAAGGATGAGAGCTGTTTTGGGAGGAGTAACAACTGACATCTTTTTTATTTTCTTTTTCTTAGTCCTCTGCTCTATGGTTACTGTTACAAGAACCACAAGGACACCACCGAGAAGTGCGAAAATACCCAGCCTCAGCCACCACGGTACAGGAGGATCATCTGCAACCATTACCGCCCAGGGAATACCAGTGAAGATGGAAACGAACAGACCAGTCACAAAAGCTATGGAACCCATATCTCTGATAATTTTCATACCAATACCTCCAAAAAGTTACACCAGTTATAAATCATAATTTCCAGATCGACAGGAGTTACCAAAAGAGCTGCAGAATAAATCTGAGCCCATGAAAAACATTTTTTGTTCTAATAATTTCTGAAATACATTATAACGCTTTAGAATGCTATCTGGATATAGAAGTAAGGGCAAAAAATGAAGACGGCGGAATATGCAGTCTCAAACTCCCCTGCAAAAAGGAGAGAAACCACTACGACGATCCTCCATCTGATATGGTAGACCCCTTATTTTTCTGGAAAACGGGAGGTACCCCGAAGGAATTTCGGGGTACTGAATACTTATCGACTTGAAAAGAACTTTTTTGTGAATTACTTCTTCTTCATTAAAAGGAACACTACTGGAAGGAATAATAAACCCGCTATTCCAGGAAGACTTCCAATATTACATCCATCACTGGAGGAAGACTCCTCAGGGTTTTCAGGATCCTGATTCATTTCAAAACTCACAGACAATTGAGAGTTTGCCTGCACATTATTGACAGTGATAGTATCTGTACCTTCATCGTGTGAACAAGATCCTATATCCACACTGTACTGGCTTAGAGAATATCCCTCATCAGGAGCTATGGTGAAAATGGCATTTTCGCCTTCTGTTACAGTTTGTGAAGGTGGGATTATTTCTCCACCGTTCCCACAGCTTACAGTAACAGTATATTCGTTCACTGTTCCCCCAGCATCTCTGTATCGTGCGACAACGAAATCGTAATCAAGAGTACTTCCTCCTGTAGACCCAGCTACCACTATCCGATCCTCATCATCTATAACACAATACGCTGCACTGTCATCAAAACCAATATCGGTCAACAGATAACCTTTCCCATCCTCAGTAAACGCTGTGTCAAGAATGCCATCCGCTGTAAAACGAGCAATGACCATGTAATGATCATTAAGGTAATAGTTCTCCCCTACAACAATGATATTGCCCTGTTTATCTATAGCACAGCAATTTGCATAAGTCTGGTTTGAAGAACTTGGAATATATTTTTTTACTTTGCCATCTACTCCAAAGTCAGTATCGAGGGTACCGTCAGGATTATATCTTGCGAGAGCAAAATCGTGATAACCACTCCCAGGCCTCTCTGCCGAACCAACAACAACATAGCTATCATCACTATCAATAACCACAGAACGAGCTTGATCCCAAAGATTTTCATCAAAATCTGTGCTCACCAAACCGAAACCAGAATCCCATGTACCGTCTTCTTTATATCTGGTAATAGCGAAGTTCACTGTATTATCATTAAGGTTACAATTGGCACCAGTAGATCCTACGACTACAACTCGTCCCTGACTATCAATATCTAAACCATAGGCTCTATCGTTCTCTCTATCCCAGAAATCTGTTGTAATAGCTTTGTCAAGTTGAAGATCATTAGATGTACATCGAATAAGCCCGAAATCAAAATCAGCTGTATCAACCGCAGCTAATCCGACGGCAATACTCCTGTCCTTGCTGTCAAGAATACATGCATAGGCTGTATCCCTTCCATCAACAAAATCATGAATATAGTGATCTAAGTATGATCCATTCTCATCAAACCGAAGGATCAAAAAGTCCTGGTCCTGATTGATCACTTCAGAATATCCTGCAACGACTATATTGGCATTACTATCCATACAACAGGAGTAGGCAGCCTCTTTATTTCCAAGGTCATAACTTACCAACCCACCTGTTCCAAATGAAGGATCAAGCTGTCCATCTGCTATATACCGGGCAAGAAAAATATCTGTGACTGGCCAGCTTCTTCCAGCCAATACTATCCTATTATCAGTATCAATGAAACATGACTCTGCGTATGTATCCAACCCTCCAAAATCGGTACTCATTATCCCTCCGTCTCCAAAAGTCGGATCCAATTCATAATACGCATATCCCACAGAACTGAAACAGAAAAGCAAGGCAAGTAAAACAAAAACAGAGCAACAAATCCCTGAATATCCCTTGATACTTTGCGTCATAGCAAAGACCTCCCCAATTAATTTGAAGTGCAACTTCTGGCAATCTGGAAATGAACTTGTTCTGCTTTTTGCTGTATAAAGCTGTGTAAAGATGTGGGGTAATGAATGCGATAAATGAAAGTTGAAAAGAAGGGTAATTATTCGTTGCTGATATCAATTATCAATATACAGAAATTTCTGTCAAGTTAATTCAAACATGGATACTTTATTATAAAAAGGAAAGGGCACTCTTTTCATCCTCCAGTATAAACGGACTCTGATCCGCGATCTTCCGCAATCCCATCTGAAATGCAGAGGAAAAGGAACTGGATAAATGTAAAATTGTCTCTTTCATGGATGAATATTTCAAAACCGGATCAGGCAAAAGCTCATGGGAAGACTGTATCTGAGTTAATAAATATTTGAGGCAAATCAGCTTTATGAAATGGACTTGGGAAAAGATACTCCAGGGATGAAATTACATCGAAGATTTCCAGGGAACGATGCAACCGTTCTTTAGTAATGCCCTGCAAATATATGACAAATAATAATTCAGGTCCGGTTTAAATCAACAGGACCTGAACTCAATGAATTATATTGTTTCTGAAAACCCTATAGCACTTTTGGGCAGATAAGGTTCCCAAGTTTTTCCATTCCAATCCTGATCTTTTCAGGATCTACTCCGCCAAAACTGAGCCTCATACAATTATTCCCCTTGCCGCCTCCTTCTATGAAGAAACCTTCTCCAGCTACGTAGGCGACCTTTACATCAGGGTTTGAAGTGGACTCTTCAAGCAGATCAGTAGTATTGATCCCTCCGGGCAGTTCCGCCCATGTAAAAAGCCCCCCATCGGGGTAAGTCCTGATGGTACCTTCGGGGAAAAAGCGGTCAATGCTTTCTATCATGGCATCCCTTCTTTTCCGGTAAAGGTCACAGATCCTCCTGTGATGCTCCGGATAGAAACCCCGCTTGAAAAACTCTGCACAGATAACCTGTGGAAGCATTGATGTATGAGAATTGGTTGCCGTCTTGGCATCAAAAAGTTTTGCTGTTATCTCGTCACTTGCCAGTATGTACCCAAGCCTGCTACCTGGTGAAAATATCTTTGAGAAACTGTTTGCCAGGACAGTATGTCCCGTTTCATCGAAGGCCTTGATAGGTTTCAGGTCCTCTCCGCTGTAACGAATATCCCTGTAAGGGTCATCTTCGAGAATTATCACATCATACTGACTTCCAAGATGGGCGATCTTTTCTCTTCTTTCCAGAGAGAGGGTACGGCCCGTGGGATTGTGAAATGTGGGAATAACATAGACGATCTTGGGATTGTAATTTTTTATCTTCTCTTCAAGGTCTTCAGGCACCATTCCGTTCTCATCCATTTCCACAGCAACACATCTGGCCTGGAACATTTCAAAAATCTCCACGCAGTGGACAAAAGTGGGTGATTCAACAAGGATAACGTCTCCTGGATCTATAAAGAGCTGACAAAGAAGATTCATACCTTCCAGGCCACCGCTGGTTATAAGAATGTTATCAGCCCTGGCATGGACCCCCTTAGGAGCAAGCAACTGGCTTACCACCACTTGCCGCAGATCGGGAAGACCCATGACGTTGCCATACTGGAGGGCTTCCACTCCCCTCTGGTCTTTTCTCATGACCTCATATGTAATTTCACGAACTATATCAATAGGAAGAGCTTCCTTTGCCGGGGCTCCCCCGGAAAAAGAGATCATGTCCGGATCATTCATTGACCCGAAAAGGTTTCGGATAATTTTTGCAGATTTTTCCATGGTCTTCATACGTTCAGCAAATTGAGTCATGATAACACCTCCACCATTGATCTTACACCCGATCCTTCGATCAAGCTCCCCGGCACAGGAAAATTATTCTTGAGAATAGACCCCGGGGAAATGCTGCCACCCGTCTGCTCCGAGAACCTTACTTTTTCCATCAGGCATTACCAGTGACCTGCTATTTTTCTGATCAGTTATATTGCCGATCTTCTTAAGAACTGTCCCGGTCTCTTCCAGAACTTTTTGTATCAAAAATTCATAAGTCTCCTGCTTTGCTGTTAGAAGAAGTCCATAGTCATCTCCCCCTGCAAGAGCATAATGACAGGGATTTATCCCGCAACTCCTGCTGAAGGATTTTACTTCATCCGAAATGGGCAGATCTGAGGCATATATTTCCACACCTGTCCCGGATGAGTCACAGATATGAAGAAGATCGGATGATAATCCATCGCTTATATCTATCATTGCCGTAGCGATGCCGCTCTCTGAGATGACACGTGCTTCCCTCAGGCGCGAAAAAGGGTTTATATATCTCTGGATCAGTGTATTCCGCACCTCCGGATCAACAGTAATGGTAGGATTGAAGACAGACTCCAGACCGCAAAAAGCATCTCCGATGGTTCCTGTCACAAGAACCACATCTCCAGATCCAGCTCCTGAGCGCATCAGGATCTGAGATTCCGGCACTTTTCCAAGAACGGATATATCCAGGCGCAGACCATAGGGAGACATACTTGTATTTCCGCCGACTATAGCTACAGAGTATTTTCGTGCATGCTCCGCAATACCCTCATATAATCTCTCGATCCATTCCACACTTGCGTCTGAAGGCATAGAAAGGGAGATCGTCGCATAAAGGGGCGTACCTCCCATGGAAGCGATATCACTCAGATTGGATAACAGGGCTTTGCGCCCTATCTGTTCCGGGGTTGCCAGGAAAGGCAGAAAATGGACACCCTCAATTGTGCTGTCCGTTGTCCACAGAGATAGATCTCCAGGCATCCTCAGAACCGCACAATCATCACCTATTCCAGTAACTACGCCTTCACCTTTTTTCGGAATGATCTTTTCAAGACGATGGATCAGATCAAACTCACCTATCTCATGAACCCTCATAAAAAACCTCCTCCAAGCGGAAAGACCCCGACAGATCTTTCTCATTTCTCAAGCACATTCCCGATTATGGAACGCGCTACTGCAGCCATCGTAATATTGGCAGATTCATTCATTGCTACGAATTTGTTAATGTGGTTGATAAGAGATCACTCCTTAAGAAGTCTTTTCAGTGAACTCTCCTACCATTCCGGTAATTCCCTGATGCTCATTCTCCAACTTTTCCTGAGACTGTTTTATAAAACATCCTTTTAGCTTCCTCCAGATCCAGAGGATCAAAAATGACCAGAATAACGGAAATCCCAGTTGCACCAGCTCCCATTACAAGAGGAGCATTTTCACAAGTAATACTCCTTATTGCAGGCACTGGAACTGACACTGATCTGATTATCTATTAAGTCCATCTATACCTATCCGCGGTTCAGTTCTTATTTTACTGCTCGTTCCAAAGACATCTCCTACTCCTCTTGAAATGACAACACTTACTATTTCAGGCATCTTTGGATCATCACGAGTAACTAAAGATATACTGATATATCCAATTCTTTTCTGTTCATAAGAACCTCTCCTATCTTAAGGGAGAATCTGAATGAAATGGTAAATGCAGGAACACATAAAAAAAGACGCTAAATGAGAATAGCGTCTTTAAAGTCGGTCCAGATATCCCTAAGCCGGCATTACTGGATCAGGTCAAGAGAATGACAGTTTTATATTTGAATAGATTTTGATAGTAACTTACTTCTGGGCCAATCTGAAAGATTTACCATATGGAACAGCCAGGTTAATCAAAAATCTTTTTAAGAGTCCTTCCATTTTCAGTTAGCCATTCATAAACAATTTTCGCCTCACTGGGTAAATGTAGATCCTTAACACCTAAATTGAGATATTTATGGAGATCTTCCTTCTTATAATTAATTGAACCTATTTCCAGCCTTGGTCTGATGCCTTTTTCAATTGCCATTTTTATTACTTTCAGTTCTGCTTCTTTGACTTCAGGGTGGTTTCTCTGTCCCGGATAACCAAGACTGAGCGAATAATCACCAGGTCCGAACTGGATCATATCTATTCCAGGAACATCAAGGATCTCCTCGAGGTTCTCCACGGCTTCCTTCTTCTCTATCATGACCGCAATAACCGAATCTTCAAGGGCCTGAACGTAATTCTGAGAACCTGCCTCAACATAGTAACCCACGCTTCTGCGATTGGCAGCTCCATTCAAACCACCGGTCTCAGGCGTCTCAGCCCTGACGAGTCGGACACATTCCCTTATCTCGTCCGCAGTTCTGACATCCGTGAAAAGCACATTCTGAATGCCAGATCCAAGTGCTCGCTGAGCAATAAAATCTCTGTGGAACTGGTCGATCTTTATCATGGTAGACATATCACTGAGTTCTGACGCCCTGGCAAAGTTTTCAAGATCGTAAAGATCCCAGGGTGAATATTCGCCGAGATATTCAACGTAATCGAACAATCCGGTATTTCCGACAAGTTCGACCATACCCGGCCATACGCTGAGAAGACGGGTGCCAAGGGTTGGCTGGTCATTTCTTATTTTTTCTCTAAGTTTATTCTTCCTCATTATTCTGTCTCCCTTTATTTAAAGTTAAGGATCAGATCTGGACCTGATTTTAAAATCCCACTTCAGGAATTATCTCGCTTCCGTGGGGGATGAAAAGAAACTCGGCATCAGATCCCATGATCTTCATGCTCTCGTCGATGGCTACTTCGACGCTTGGAATGGGGATAAAGAACATTTCTCTAAGTTCATCAGCGGATATTCCGTCTGTAACTATCATTAACTGGAAATTGTCCAGAGCTCTTGCATAGTAAAGGGCTTTGCTTGACGACTCAGGAGTAAAACCCTCTTTTTTGAACCTTTCGATAACATCTCCGGGTTTATCTGCATTTTTCAGCCATCCTCCGAACTTGCCTATTCCGTCGGGAGCCTGAGTGACAAGGATAATAACTCCTCCCTTTTTGCAGCACATTTCTGCCGGCACCACTGCTTTCTGGGACTGGTGCAGGTCAAAATCTCTTGGAAAACCTCCGGGACTTGTGATAACCACATCCGCCATTCTGGGAGTTCTGGCGCGGTGGACCCTGTTGCAGAGATCCACTCCTGCTCGATGGGCCATGTCAAGCTCACCTGCAAAAATGCCTGCTACCTTTTCGTCAATGTTGTTCACAACGTTGACGATAAAATCAACTTTGGCCATTCTGGCAGCGGCAAGAGATTCTTCGTGCATTGGATTGCCATCGATCCATCCCATGGAGGGTTCAAATGGCCTTATTGGAAAAGAATGGTGCGGACTAATAGAATCTATACCTGCAATTCCGGGAAGAACGCTCTTCCGGCCACCTCCGAACCCTGCAGAATGATGGGGAGAGACTATACCTGTAAGGATTTTCAGAGAAGCTTCAACAAATATCCTGTTAACATATACAGGTATTCCTCTCTCAGTTGTTCCAAGGTATTCAAGGCTGTCTTTGTCCATGTCATCATGGTTATAGATCCTTAGCCTGCTGACTATGTCCTTTCCTACCATTCCTTCAAGTTCTTCTTTTGTATTGCCCCTGTGGTTTCCTGTTGCAACAAGGAGCTTTATGTTCTCGTCTTCTATGCCTGCCTCGTTGAGCACCTTGACAATACCCGGGACAAGGATCTCCGAGTGACAGGGTCTCGTTATATCGTTTATTACAATTACTGCATCCTCTTTTCCTTCAGCAAGGACCTTCAGGGATGGAGTACCGATGGGGTCTTCGAGTTTCTCCCTTAACAATTTTGCCGGATCTGCAAGTTCTTCTACATAGGGTGGAGTCAGCGTTGTAATAAGATTGGGGACCTCAGTTTCAAGGAAATCATTTCCATACGGTATGGAGACTGTCGTTTTTTTTGTTCCTCCCTGCATTCTTATCATCTCCTTCGAGGGTTTATTTAGTTTCTTAAAATAAGCCCATAAGTGAACATGGCACTTATGGGCATCAACAGATTCTACAGTTCACTTATAGCTTCGCAGATAGTTCTACCCATTTCTTCTGTAGTCGATTTACCTCCAAGATCAGGTGTCACATTCTTTTTATCCGAAAGAACTTTGTTTACTGCACTTTCAATATTCTTTGAAGCCTGGACAGCCTCTATATCATTCTTCAGGTTTCCAAGCCAGGAAAGAAGCATCTGGGCTGATATGACCAGGGCATAAGGATTTGCAATGTGTTTGCCTGCAATATCAGGAGCTGACCCGTGAGTTGCCTGTGCCATGGCATATTTCGGACCTACGCATAAGCCTGGAGCCATTCCAAGACCCCCTACCAGGCCCGCAGCTTCGTCGGAAAGAATATCCCCATACATGTTTGTCGTAACAACTACATCATATCTCTGAGGGTGCATAACAAGGTGCATTGCAAAGGTATCAACAACAGCAGTATCAAATTCAATATCTGGATACTCTTTGCTTACCTCCCTGCAGGTATCAACGAAAAGTCCGCATGTAAGTTTAAAAACCGTGTTCTTATGTATAGCAGTAACTTTCTTTTTTCCGGCCCGTTGCCTTGCAAGCTCAAAGGCTGTTCTGGCCACCATTTTCGAATTACGTTCAGTAATTACCCTCATGGATAATGCCATGTCGGGTGTTGGCATGAATTCAGCCTTACCTTTGTACATATTCCTGTCAGGTTGAAACCCTTCGTTATTTTCACGGACTATAACGAGGTCAACATCATTGTGAAGACTGGGAACATTCTCATAGGCCCTGGTAGGTCTTATGTTGCTTGCCAGGTCAAAACTTCTTCTCAGTATAGGATGGGGGTTTATTGCTTTTGGATCATCCTTCGGGTATGACATGTGACCTATTGGACCAAGGATCCATCCATCAAGATCAAACAATGTATCAAATGTTTTTTTGGGAAGTGTTTCTCCGTTTTTCAGGTATGAGGGATAACCAACTGGAAGGTCAACCCAATCTATTCTGACACCATTGCATTTTTTAACAGCCGTCTTGAGTACATCAACTGCTACAGGTACAACTTCAAGCCCTATATCGTCACCTGGCAAAACACCTATTTTATAATTTGCCATATCAACTCTCTCCTCCTGTTATCGAAAACTGATTGTATTGCATTTAGCTACCGAAATATCATTTTACTCTAAAGATACAGGGACGCCCTTAAAACTGACGTCCCTGTCATTGCCTGATTTATCAGTCCCAGGGATCCTCCTATAACAATAAAATTACTCTGCAATATAACGAGTCATCCTGAAACGAAAATAACATTTAAAACTTGTCTTCTGTTTTAAGCAGAACTCTTTTTCCCTTTGAAGTAATTGGCATAAATTGAGTATGCAACACTTAAAACTGCAATAATAATTAATACCAGCGAAATTGGATTCTCGATAAAGATCATCCAGTCTCCTCCGGAAACTGTCAGGGACCTTCGGAAATTACTTTCGACCAGGTACCCTAAAACAAAACCCAGTGCAGTCGCCGTTACAGGGTAATCGTAGATCTTTAGTATCAATCCCAATATACCGAATATAAGCACTGCAAAAATATCAAAGACACTGTTGTTTACAGAAAAGGCACCGATAAAAACTATAGCAAGAATACATGCGTTCATTATCGATTCATGAACATTTACTATCCTTATAAGTATCTTTATAAAGAATAGTGCGACAAATATCATTACTATATTTGCAACAAAAAGGGAAACAAAGATCGAATAAGGAACTTCAGGATTTGTAACAAAAAGCATGGGACCTGGCCTTAGGCCATGTATTATAAGCACTCCCAACATGATCGCCGTCGAATTTGAACCCGGGATTCCAAGCGAAAGAAGAGGTACCATTGCTCCTCCGGTTACACCGTTGTTAGTAGCTTCGGGAGCTGCTACACCTTCCAGTGCTCCTTCTCCAAAATCTTTCGGATGTTTAGACCATCTCTTAGCTTCGTTGTAACCTATCCAGCATGCGATCGAAGCTCCCGCTCCAGGCATTGCGCCTACGAAGATACCTATAATGGACCCCATGATAATAATAGGCAGGCAGATCCTGTAATCACGAAATGTAGGATACTTTGAGCTGACTCCAAGATCAACGGGAACACGTTCTATCTTTTTATAGATGATATAAAGAACCTGGCTGAGAGCAAAAATACCCATATAGAAAGGTATCAGTTCAAACCCTTCGATCAGCTGTTCCGAACCGAATCCAAATCTTACCATGCCCGCAAAGGGATCGAGTCCAATAGTCGCTATTAGCAACCCTATCGATGCAGCTATAAGTCCCTTAAACACATCAGCCGAAAGAGATGCAACAAGGGTCAGACCCACAAGTGCAAGTGCGAAATACTCCGGTGGGCCGAAAGCAAGAGCTACTTTCGCAAGGGGGATAGCAAGGATCATGAGGACAACACTGGCAATCAAACCGCCAGTGACACTTGCATATAAAGACATTCCAAGAGCCAGGCCTGTTTTACCCTTCAGGTGAAGTGGATAACCATCCATAACAGTAGCAGCTGAAGAAGGAGTTCCGGGAGTACCGATAAGGATCGAGGGTATTGAACCTCCATACTGACCGCCACAGTAAATACCCGCATATAAAAGTATAGCCGAGGTTGGATCCATTCCCCATGTGAACGGCAACAGTATGGCCATGGTCATCGAAGAGTTAATACCCGGAATAGCCCCTCCAATAGTACCTGCAATAACACCTGCAATAATCGCAAGCAAGCCATTGGTTGTAAAAACTACACTTGCACCGAGTGCAATGTTCTGCATTAAATCCATATAGGCTTCAACCTCTCCACTTTAAATATAAATCATACCTGGTTGCCAAATAAGTATTCCAGAACACCTGCTGGCAGAAGGATATTCAGGAACTTCAAAAAAACGATATAAAGGAAAAGTGAGAAACCAAAACTTATCATCAGATTTTTGCCCAATCCTATATCTCCCTGGATCAGCATAAGCAATGAAATAAGCATTATTGTACTGATCAGGTATCCAGCCCAGTGAATGATCAGTATATATACTGCTGAAACAGCAATTACAAGAACTACCTTAAATATACTGACAAGATCGATGCCTTCACCTTTTCCCTCTTCCAGGTCCACATCAACAACTTTGGGTTTAAGAACAGCAAGCAACATCATTAGCAGGTTTCCACCTGCACATAATATGATCACTACTGACATTATCTGTGGGAAAACGTGCGGTCCTACCGGATCAAGGGTCTTTGCATCCGCATATGGGATAGAGACCCAATAGAAAACCACAGCGATGACAATCCATGCTATATTCAGAATTATTCTTCCTAAAATTTTACCTGTCATAATTACCATCCTGTTAGTCGCTCAAGATTACCTCCAGATGGAGGTAATCTTGAGCATGGATTTAATCAATCATAATTGTAAAATATTCTGTTACTTTTCTTCATTTCACAATCTCTGCGGCCTTTTAGCCGTTATTCCATTTTCTCTCCCATTTCAACGAAGAAGTTCCACTGCTCGTTCATAGCTTTCTGGAACTGTAGTCCCGTCTTGAAGCGAGGGATAAGGTTGTTCTCTTCGTAGTATTTCTGGAATCCGGGATCGTCATAGATCTTTTCAAGGTTATTTGTCCAGACTTCAATGACTTCATCAGGAGTTGCCTTCGGTGCAACTATTCCCCTGATCTTTTCGAAGGTAAAGTCAACACCAGACTCTTTAAGTGTAGGAACATCCGGAAGAGAATCCATTCTTTCCTCGTTAAGAAGGGCAACCAGTTTTACATTGCCTGCCTCAACCTGGCTTGCTATCTCAGCATATTCGCCTACGGCTGCATCGATACGGCCTGCTACTATCTCTACCATAACGTCTGATCCACCCTCGAAGGGGATTACATTAATGTCCATACCGGCAAGCTGGGCAACTCTCTGTATGCACATTGTCTCTGCACTACCTGGATTGCCGCCTCCCCATTTCTGTTTTCCGGGGTTGGCCTTTGCATGCTCAATAATATCTTCAAAGGTGTTCAGTTCACTTTTAGCCGGCACATAAATTACAGAGGGATCAAAGAAAACCTGTGCTACAGGTTTGAAATAGGTATAGTCAACGTTCATATCTGTCTGAAGTGGCCCGGCAAGAAGAGAAGAGGATATTCCGAGAAGGGTATAGCCGTCGGGCTTGGCATCCCTGACATAGGTCCAGGCGTTTGAACCGCCTCCACCTGTCCTGTTTTCAACAACAACGGGCTGTCCAATATGGGGCTCTATTGCCTTGCCCATATTTCTAAGGAATATGTCTCCACCTGAGCCTGCCTGTGAATGATAGACAAATGTTACTGCTTTAGTCGGATAGTCCGCGGCAAGCGCCATCCCGGCACTCATTACTACTGCTACTGCTACTGCAAGCATTATCAATAGATATTTTCTCATTTTCTTGCATACCTCCCCATAATTAGGTGTTTATTAATTACCTCCTGAAGCTTTTTACTGCTTTAAATAGATCACCCCTCTCTATCTCTCAGACTTAAGATCTGTGAAAAATGAGTGGACGTGAAAATTTTGAACAAATGTCACCCCTGCAAAATTCTGTATGTTTTACTATTGTTCCTGGCCTTCTTTAAGTATTTTTTCAGCCCTTACCTGATTGAAGATACCGCAGGGACAAAGTACTGCCATTTCTTTCGCTGCCTTTTCTGCTGACTTTTTACCCTCTCTTACAAGCTTCAAGTTCTTTTCTACTATGCCCGAAGAGATCATATGATGTCCGCACATAGTGGTTATGGCCAGCACGTCATCTTCAGGAAGAAGTTCTTTTTTACCCCATATCCCGAGGGAGTAGTTCATAGTATGTGGTTTCAGACCTGCCTCCTTGCATGCATCAATTATCTCGTCCAGAAGACCTGCAATAATAACTGACTGTCCGAGGTCCCTTTCCTTTATATCTTTGAGAAAGTTTAGAACCTGTTCTTTGCTTGTAAAAACGCCTCTAAGCCTTGACCTGTCGGTAAGATTCTCCTTGATCTTTTCGACGCCATGCTCAAGCTTACAGCCGGTCCTTACGTCACCCCAGTTCTCGGAACCATATTTCTCTACAACTTCTATGAACTGAAGTCCCTTTTCTACTGAATTAACATCGTTTACACCTTTGGCCTGGTACATGAACCAGACAAAATCATGTTTCTGAGATTCCACTGTTCCATATCTATGAAGTGAATGTGTCATTACGCATATTCCTCCTTACTAATCAATTAAAGGACGCCCAAGGCCAACGTTAAGTTTGCCCCTGACGGGTTTCGGGATACCAAGCTCTTCAATGGTGTCGATAATTGGGGAATGACCGTTTTCATCAACTCTGGCAACGATACCAAGGCTGAATACAGTATCGATCTCTTTCTCCACCTTCTGAAGGGCCTTTAGTACATCACCAACCTTATCGGGACTACATTTGCCTTCAACTATTATGGAAAGAATGTTCAGGTCAAGTACATCATCCTGAAGCTTTCCTGTATTAAGATCGGTCATGAGCTGAGCAAGAGGAGTACACTCCGGACCTTCAAGCTCCATTCCTGCAGCTGCGACCGCCATGGCTACCTTTTCAGCATCTCTTAATCTGACTCCGATCCCAGGTCTGCCCATGTCTATACAGATACCGTATTCGCCTTTTTTAAATCTAGCTGTAACGTCATTAGTTTTCATCTCTTCTGTTCCCCTACCGGGAACGCTGCTTCCCTTGAGACTTGTGGTAGGATCTGAAAGGACATGCTGGAAAGTACTGTCGAAGGTCTCGTAATTATCGTCCTCAATTGCATCAACTGGACATACATTACCTCTTATGCAAACATTGCACTTGGTACAGATATCCTGGTCAACATATACTTTTTTCTGATTTTCGACTTTCTTGAATGCATTTACCGGGCAATAGGGAATGCATGTTTCGCAACCAATACACTTTTCATGATTAATTACTGCCATTTAAGTATCCTCCTTAATGATATCCATTATGTATTTTCAACTTCCTGATATTCAAAAAAGTTTGGGAACTCTTCTTGATCAATTTACTTCTACTCTAATCTCTCCTTTCATATAGTTGCTATTGTTCGATAGAAAATAACAACTCTTTTCTAAACTAAAATTTCAAACCCATAATGGTTTTCAAGCACTATTAAAATGATGTATCTATTATTTTGAAGTAAAGGGCATTGTTATGGTTTAGTAATTTTAAAAAGTGGTAAGTGGTAAGTGGTCCTACCTCTTGTATTTAAACGCATTCTATCAGAAACAAGGACAACGGTAAAGTAGTGAAATTATTTGCTTGTGCAGCAGATTAAAAATATCGTTATTTTTAATCACTCTTCATAAAAACATCACCAGCTACACATTGACACATAAGACTTAGTCCTTGAAATCAAGTATTACCTGAGAAGATTGCTTCACAATCTAAAGCAATGGAAGGTTAGGTGAAAAAAGTGCTGGAAGCTCTTGAGTAGGGTTATTAATGGCGTTCAGGCACAGTGGAGAGGATCATACAATGAAGATTTTATATGCAGGAAAGCTTAAACATTAAGACTTCGAAATAACGCCTTACTATTCAGATCCTGCAGGTATTTAATATTTTGTGACCCCATGCCTGAAAATCTATAATATCCTATCGGTAATAGCCATTTGTGCTGCTATCTTATAGGCATCTTCAAAAGCTGAAGTTTTACATATGCCTTTCCCGGCTATATCATAAGCCGTACCATGTGCAGGCGTTGTAACTGCATTTGGAAGACCAGCAGAGACAGTAACACAATGATGAAATCCCTTGAGCTTAATGGCGATCTGTCCCTGGTCATGGTACATGGTTATAACACCATCATATTCACCGGCAAATGCCTTGATAAATAAAGTATCTGACGGGAATGGACCAGACACGTTTTTGCCTTCCTTTCTAACCATACCTATTGCAGGAATTATTACATCTATCTCCTCCCTGCCGCAGGTCCCACTCTCACCTGCGTGAGGATTTAAGGCAGCCATAGCCATTCGGGGCTCCTTGTAACCCGCCCTTCGCAGAGTGTTATATCCTAACTGAACCGTTTCAAGGAGCTTTGGAATGGTAATGCTGTCACTAACATCTTTCAGAGGAATATGACTTGTAACACGAATATTCCATAAACCTTCAAGCACGTTCATTTCTCCAAAATGTTCCTTTACCCCGTACTCATCAGCAAAAAGCTCGTGTTCGCTTGGATAATCATACCCTCCCATTTTAAGAGCAGCCTTGTTCAGCGGAGCAAAACAAAAACCTTCGATCAGACCCTGTTTACAATATTCAATGCAGGCAATCAGGTTATCCCCTTCTTCTTTGCCATTTTCTGCAGAAACTTTGCCTATTTCCAGTTTAGAAGCATCAAGGCTGTCTGTATCAAGTAAAACAAGACCATCCTTCTCCAATGCTTTCTTCATGGAAGTCTCAGTTGTATAGTCGAAATCAACTCCCGCATTTTTCATTCCCAGTTTCAGGACACTTTCGTCTCCTACTATTACGGGCTTTGCATATTCTTCCAAGAAGCCGGAATATGCAACTTTCGCCACAATTTCAGGACCTATTCCGGCAGCATCACCCATAGGAACTGCCAATACTGGTTTGTTATCATTCCTGTTCACTGGCTTCACTCCTTTTTAACATCTCTGTTCTTCAAGTTTCTGAAAAATAATGCATAAACAGGGAGTCATATTAACCGAAAGCACTTACCCCTTTAGTTTTGAACAAACTGAAAATACCACCTGCTTCAATTATCTCTATAACATTTACAGGAAGGGGCGGAAATGTAATTTTACCTCCTCCAGAGATGAACTCACCCTTAAGAACATCAAGTTTCGCATACTCCCCTCCCTTAAGGGAAAGGTCGTCCAGATTTGGTGCTTCGATCACCACAAGTCCATGATTGATAGCATTCCGGAAGAATATCCGCGCAAAGGATTTTGCTACTACTGCACCAACTTTTGCATTTTTGAGACCGATGACTGCATGTTCACGGCTTGAACCGCAACCGAAATTTTTTCCTCCAACAACTATATCTCCAGGTTTTACACTGGAAGAGAAGGATGGGTCAGCACCCTCCATTACATGAGTAGCAATTTCTTCGTGATCCGTCAATTCGATATAACGACCAGGATAGATCTGATCTGTATCAATATTGTTTCCGAAAATAAAAACCTTCCCCTTTATTACTTCCATAATATACTCCCTCCTCAGAGCGAATCAGGACTACAGAGACTGCCGTTTAAAGCTGTAGCCGCAGCTGTCGCAGGCGAAACTATGTAAATTTCAGCGTCAGTACTTCCCATCCTGCCGGGAAAGTTACGGCTTGATGTACTGACACATCTTTCTCCTGCGGCAATAACTCCCTCATGTGCACCCAGACATGGACCGCATCCTGGAGTGGAAAATACGGCCCCAGCACTTAGAAGGGTATCAATATAGCCAGCCTTCAAGGCATCATGGAAAACCATTTTAGATGCAGGGATAACAACAAATCTTGTCCCTGGAGCGACTTTTCTGCCTTTCAGTATTTCTGCCGCAACTCTGATATCATTAAGCCGTCCTCCGGTGCAAGTCCCAAGGAACACCTGATCTATTCGAATATTTTCAGAAGGGATCTCCGAAACATTGTCCACACTTCCAGGCAATGCCACTTTAGGTCTTATTGTCGAAATATCGTACTCAATTATGGAATCATAATCATAATCCAGATCTGTAGTTAAGATCTCCCCCTTTTCCCATCCAAATCGTGCCAGATAATCGAGAGTAATTTCATCAGGAGCTATGTAGGCTGTTTTTGCCCCCATTTCCACTGCCATATTACAAAGGACCATACGTTCTTCCTGTGGCATTTCCCGTACACATTCACCGCTAAATTCTACAGCCTTATAGATTGCCGCATCCTGCTTAAGGTCCCCAATAACATGTAGAATAATATCCTTTGCCATAACGCCCTCATTGAGCTTTCCTTCCAGAACTATCCTGATTACTTTTGGCACTTTAAACCACAATTTCCCCGATATAAGGATGACTGCCATGTCTGTAGCTCCCACTCCTGTAGCAAAAGCTCCTAACGAACCAAGAGTTGTAGTGTGTGAGTCAGTTTCCACTACTATTTTCCCAGGACCAACCAGACCGCTTTCTGTAAGAACCTGGTGGCAGATCCCCTCACCGATATCAAACAAGTTTTTAATATCCATTAACTGACAAAACTCTCTCATTACTTTTTGGTTTTCTGCCGCCTTGATTGTTGAGGCTGGTGAATAATGATCAAAAACAAAATTAGTATGATCCGGCCTGGCGACTCTTTTGCCTCCTAATTCGTAAAAGGATCTTACAACCTGGAGATAAAGATCATTAACTTCCGCCACATCCACGTCAGCCATAACAATTTCTCCCGCAGAAACTCTTTCCTTCCCGGAAGCCCGGGAGAGAATTTTTTCCAAAGCATGCATGGCATAACCTCTCTTTCGATAACAAAATTCAAAACTGTCTCACTATATAAAACTTCGGCCTTGTCACTTTTTTCAAAAAAAATGATATTCTATATCAAGATGCTTCATATTCTATTCAGAAAATCGTCAATGGATGTTATAATAATATCTGGAAAGTGGTAAGTGGTCTGACCTCTTGCATCTTGAAAGATTCTATCAGAAAATGCTGCAAAGGTAAAGGAGAGATAACATTGCCCATACAAAAGATCAAAAAAGTAATCATGCGTGACGCAATAATTGAAAACGTCCTCAACTACATAAAAGCACATAATCTTCAGCCAGGAGATAAAATACTTTCAGAAAGGGAACTTTCCTCCCGAATGAAAGTCAGTAGAAGCTCTGTCAGAGAAGCTCTCAAGTCTCTTGAATTCAATGGTTTGCTTGAGATACGTCATGGAGGCGGAGCTTTTATCCATTCTCTGGATCCAATGCCCCTGGCAGGTTATCAAAAGGAACAAAAAGATCATTTTGTCCTGTTAAGAAATCTTATTGATGCACGCAGAATGATCGAAGAACACGTAGTAAAAGAAGTAACTCCCCGTATAAAACCGGAACAGGTAAGGGAACTTTTTGAAATGGAGGACCAGCAACTTTCTATCGCAGAAACTGAAAAAGTGGAAGAGGGGTCTAAATACGAACTGCCAAATATGAATTTCGAACTGGCTATTACAGCCATGCTCAATAATCCTGTTATCTACGATATGCACAAGCGGGTAGAAACGATGTGGAAAAAAACTTTCAATACGCTTTCAACAACTCCATTCCCTGCAAGAGAACGATACGGTCATCACATGGATATAATAAAAGGCATGGAAAGTGGAAATGTCAAATCAGCTATCAAAGCCATGGCATACCATAACAACGTTCTTGTAAAATACATTGACGACCAAATAGCAAAACTTGATGAAAAGAACAACCAGCAGAAATTATAGAAACTTAAAATAGTAATAGTTATTTGTAAGAATAAAGAGCGTTATTTACAGATTTTTGGGTAAATATACCCTATCGGTTTTTCCTCTGGTGTTTTTCCATTAGCCCTATCATTAAAGGGCGTAAATCCCTGGTAAAAATTTCGTTTAAAGATATTCTCAACTCGCATCACCTATCAGCATAACTTACTTTAAAACAACTTAACTGTATATATGCACCAATGGAACGAGGCCCCTGCGTAATAATACCGGGACCTCGTTGAAAACTTCATTTTTATATGACAGAATTATTGTTATAATTTGAATTACAGAAATTTCTTTTCAAGTTCAGAAAGCTTATCAAAACTGATACCGA
>CAYPIU010000018.1:0-22371 GCA_964410915.1 uncultured Synergistales bacterium
AAGATTTTTACCAGAATTAAAAACCTTTAACCCGATGGGCTGAAGCCCATCCTACCACACCTACAGGTGCTGAAAGCTTGGTATGACAAGGTTTGCGGGGTCAATCCAAAATCCAAAATCCAAAATTGTTCGATGGGAAACCAGCCCATCCTACATTTCCTGAACAGATTCAGACTAAAACCTCTCAAGAACCTCCAACAGCCTCGACTCATCTATATTGGCACCTGATATGACAACACCTGTCCTCTTACCCTCTACCGGGATCTTTCCGGCGAGAAGAGCCGCTATCCCAATGGCTCCAGAACCTTCGACCACCTGATGGTGTTCACGGTGGAGATAAGCAATGGCCTCAGCGATATCATTCTCTGTTACTGCAATAAAATCTTTTATATGTTTTCCGGCAAGGTCAAGCAGGCTCTGAGGTATCGAACCCATCAGACCATCAGCGAGAGAATCCTCATATTCTACATCGACAACTTTTCCAACCGGCCAGGACTTGACCCAGGGCTGGGAAGCAACAGACTGAATACCATAGATCTCTATGGATGGCCTCAAAGCTTTTGCAGCAATAGCTATGCCGTTGATAAGACCGCCTCCCCCTGCTGGGACAACAAGGATATCAAGTTCAGGCTCATCTGTAAGCATCTCAAACCCCACCGTTCCTGCACCGCTGACAATGTAATGATCCTCATAGGAAGACACAAAAACAAGCCCCTCTTCTCTGGCCAATCTCTTCGCCTCTTCCTCGGCATCATCATAAAAATGACCAACTACACGCAGATCTACAAAATCCCCTCCGCGCCTTTTTATGGCTTTCTGCTTCGCTTGCGGACAGACACCCGGCACACAGATCACAGCCCTTACTCCCAGCATTCTGGCAGCCATTGCAACACCCTGTGCATGATTGCCGCTTGACGGGGTAACAACACCATTTTCAGTTTCTTCAGTGCTGAGACTGAACATCTTGTTCAAGGCACCTCTGAGCTTAAAGGATCCGGCTATCTGCTGCTGCTCCCATTTGATGAAAACATCAGCCGCGAGTTTCTCACTCAGGGGATCTGACCTCTCAGTAGGGGTATGCCTGACCTTACCTTCAAGAAAGCGCCTGGCTAAAAGAACATCGGTTATGGACGGCTCGATTTTCAGAACAGTTCACCCTTTCCGCCCTGGATCATTGAGTATCAGCAGGTATTGAGAGAATATCCTCCATGGCCTTCAGGAAAATGGAAATTTCCTCTTCGGTATTGAAATATCCGACACTTACCCTCATGGCACCCCCATGTTGAAGGGTTCCCAGTGTCTGATGGGCCGTAGGAGCACAATGTAGTCCGGGGCGTGTCTCGATCCCCGGATCATCAGCAATTGCTGCAGCTACTTCTGCGTGATCCAGGCTTGTAAAATTTATGGGAAAGACGGGAAGTCTCTCATCCATTGTCATTTTACCAGCTAATTCCAGTCCGGGCAGTTTTTTCAAACCCTCCAGAAGGATCGATCCCAGCTGCTGTTCCCTTTCATGGATCTTGCCTGTCGTCTCCTTCATAAGCCATTTCGTTGCGGCATGAAGGCCTGCTATACCGGGAAGATTGGGAGTTCCTGCCTCAAATTTATCAGGCATGGTATCAGGCTGCAGCTCCAGGTGAGAGAAACTTCCCGTACCTCCCTCCAGGAAACAATCAACCTTTTCAGCAAAATCAGGTCTCCATACGATCCCTCCGGTACCCTGGGGGCCCATAAGCCCCTTATGTCCTGTAAAACACAGGGCGGCAATATCAAGATCCTTCACTGAAACAGGAATGACACCTGCGGTCTGTGCACTGTCAAGAACAAGTGGAACTCCAGATTCTTTACATATTGCGGCAATACCGGGAAGATCCTGTACTGTACCGCATATGTTGCTGGCATGGGTAAAAACCATCAGGTCGAATTTTTCTTCTTCCATAGCCATCCTCAGATCCTCCAGATGGAGGACTCCTTCCCGGTTACAGTCAACTACCCTTATTCCTATGATCCCTCTCTGTTCGAGCCTTCTCAGGGGCCTCATAGAAGCATTATGTTCCATACTTGATGTTATAACTTTCATGCCAGGTTTCAAAAAACCCTTTAATACTATGTTCAGGGATTCGGTTATATTTGAGCTGAAGGTCACATATCGTGGATCAGCATCTTTATATCCATCGAATATCTGTGCGATATTCTCCCTGCAGCACATCACCATATCCATAGTTGAAAGATCCCTTTTCGCCGCAGCACCCCTTGCAAGGTTTGCCCCATGACTTTTAAGAAAATCATACATTGCTTCAGGCACTACTTCAGGTTTCGGCCATGTGGTAGCAGCATTATTCAAATATATACCCATAAAAGAACCATCACCTTTCGTGATAATTATTATTACTTTTATTGTAACACTACTTTATCCTGCAAGGGATATTAGTCTGCATATTAAAGGGATGACAAATATCATGGAGAAGGTGCTTACGAGCCAGCACGCATTGGCAAGATCAAGATCAAGATCATATATGGATGCTGGAACGAGGGTAATGAAAGCAACCGGCATGAAGGAAAGGATGATCACCACTTTCAGGGGCAATCCTCCCCATATACCGTTGAAACCTGTCAATAGTGAAACTGATATAAGTATTACAGGAAGGAACACGGATCTGATCAAGAGTATGGCAAAACATTCCCTGACATATGACCTGACCTTGCCGAACCTCATTCCCATACCTATGGCAGTGAGCATTGTGAATGTACCGAGGGGTATAAAAACAGCATTGAGCGACTTGTAAAATTCCGGTCTTTGTATTCCTGATATATTGAGAATAGCCCCGACAATTATTGCGAAAATGGCAACCTTGACAAAAATATCCCTGCTCAGCCTCTCCAGGATCCCCCTTACAGATTCCTTGTTCTCCCCGGGAAAACTGTAATATCTGGCAACCGGAAATCCCGTGGAATAATAGATCATCTCTGCGAAGAGTTTATAAACGGGGACAAGAGCATAACCCCTTTCGCCAAGCAGCATATATGTTATAAGCCCCCCTACTGCACCGATATTGGTGAAAAAACCGCAACAGAAAAATGTTCCTGTCTTTTTCCTGTCAAGTTTCATGATCCTGGCTGCAGCAAGGGCGAGCAGACCTCCTGTAAGATAATGGGAGGCCCCGAGAAGGGGAAGGAACGCAAGACGCCTGTCATCAAAACTTACGATCCACAAGGCTCCTATAACCGATACTGGTATTACGAAAAGGAGGACACCCTTCTGAAGGGTTTTTCTTACTACCTCCAGATCCACAGGAAGTTTTATACACCCGGCTTCAGTAAGTAACTTTATGGTATAGCCGAACAGAAGACCCGAGAGGATAAGCCCTAAGGAAAACATCATTCTCTCAGGCATTGCAATTACCATCCGTACTGATACGGCCAGAGTTACTGGTCATTGTTTTCCATTGCCTTGCGGAATACATCGCCAAGTGTCGCTCCTGTAGGTCTGCTTTTTTCCTTTATTGTGTGAACGGCTGTCTGAATACTTTCCCTTATCCTTTCCTCGCTGTAGTTTCGAGGAAAATAAAGTGCAGCAGCATTTTCATGCCCTCCGCCTCTAACTTTTTTCCCGTCCTTAAGAATGGCGACGGTCTTTCCTGACAGACCATCCCGGCTTCTCAATGAAACTGCCCATTCCCCCGTGATCTTGCGGGAAGCCACTGCAAGAAGTTCCGGCGGATCATCGTTTCTGTCCAGAACCAGCCCGGCAAAATCCGATACATCACCGAACTCAAGGATACCTTCTCCTGTAAAAGCCACACCATTTTTTGCAGAAGCCATCTCTGAAAAAGCCTTTTCAAACCTTTGTTCCTGTCTATTAACAAAATCGACTGCTACATCATATTCATCAGGAGTAAGTTTTCCCGAAGGATCTGCAACAAGCCTTGTAAAAACTCCCCATGGTCCGCAAAGTGTAACAAGAGCCTGCCAGAGTCTGCTCTCGGGAAATTTGTTTATCCAGAGATCCCTGTCATTTGCTATCTCTACAATATCTTTCATTTTCTCTGTGACATTATTTTTATTAACCAGGGAAGGGTTGGACTTAAGCCAGTTATAATAAACCTTTGCGGCACAGTAATTTGTATCGAGAACAAGCCATGGGCGACCTGCAAATCTTGCAAAGTTGCTTTCATGATGATCGAAGACAAAAGGCGGTTCATCCTCACTGAACCATGAATCGATCTGGTCAACCGTCCTGTCTTTCTGGCAGAACAGGTCAAGTACCAGAATATTCTGTTCATTCTGTATTCCTTCAAGTATCAGGTTATCCACAATACCATACCCCGCAAGAGATATTTTCATTGGTGACCTGCCATAGCTGGAATGCCAGGCAAGTGCTGCTGATACCACTCCGTCCAGGTCAGTATGACTTATTATATGAAGGAGTTTTTTCCCCAAAATAATGCCTCCCTTTTCTGTGTTTCAAGCAATTGGGAACCATTTTATACTAATTTTGATGGATCATGGGATTTTGTTATCCACTTTTAAAAATATAGTATCCACACTTATGCACAAAATACCCCTTCCCTGTGGTATCATTCCCCTTAAGAAGATCTGAAATGAACATATGAAGCATTATTATTATATTTTTTTAATCAATATTATGCCTTTTATCCTCTTTATCCACCTTCATGTGAACTTCATGTGGATAAACTCGTGAGATACTTGAAATGCTGTTTGATTAGATTTGGTCAATTATATTGGAATTTATGTATACTTTTTACAAGTCATTCCCGTCACTAATTTTGACCGATGCTCATATATATTCAACATTATTGTGAATATATGTGTATATGTGGATAATAATTGTGGACAATAAAATCTTTTTTAATTTTTGGACCGGGAGTGGAAAATTTTGGATAATAATGTTAAAGAAATATGGGAAGAGATAATTCAGGAATCCGAAAAAAGGCTCGAAAAGGGAGCTGCGGATATCTGGCTGAGAACCTGTATTCCCATAGCACTTGAAAATGATACGCTGTTTCTCGATGTTCCTAATATTTTTGTTAAGGAGCAGATATCTTCACGGTTCCTTAAAGATCTGATATCCCTTGTACGTGAGAACGGATATGCAGAAAAAGTTGAGATGAAAGTTGGAACGGAAACAAGAAAAGACGAGCAGGAACGGGCTGAAAAGGCTGTAAAACCATCCCTTGAAAAAAGGCCGGAGCTGAATCCAAATTATGTTTTCAGTAATTTTGTTGTAGGAAAATCAAATCGGCTCGCCCATGCAGCGAGTCTTGCAGTCGCAGAAACACCAGGGGAAGCATATAATCCTCTTTTCATATGGGGAGGAGTAGGACTTGGCAAAACTCACCTCATGCATGCCATAGGACATTACTTTCTTGATAATCACAAGAATGAAAATCTTAAAGTAACTTACGTAAGCTCTGAAAAATTCACAAATGAACTTATTGCTTCGATAAAAAATAACAGAACCCAGGAATTCAAGGCCAAGTATCGTAATGTGGATATTCTCCTGATAGATGATATACACTTTCTGGCGAGGAAGGAGAGTACGCAGGAAGAATTTTTCCATACATTCAACAGTCTTCATAATTCAAAAAAACAGATCGTCATAAGTTCGGACAGACCTCCTAAAGAAATACAGAGTATAGAGGACAGACTTGTCAGCCGTTTCGAATGGGGACTGGTAACAGATATACAGCCGCCAGACTATGAAACAAGGGTAGCCATACTTCAGAAAAAAGCGCAGACGAGAAATTTTGATATTCCCGAGGAGATAATACTTTTCCTGGCTAACAATGTTCCGAGCAATATCAGAGAACTTGAAGGTTCCCTGAACAGGGTAATAGCAAGTTCTGAACTTAACAGCGAGCCTATGACGGTAGAGAATGTTTCTGTCTGGCTCAAGGATGTAATCAAATATGCTTCTCATGGTCCAGTAAGCGTAGAGACGATACAGCAGATCGTTGCAGAAAATCTCGGATTTACAGTTGAAGACCTTAAGAGTAATAAAAGGACCTCTGAACTTGCTTTCGCAAGACAGGTTGCAATGTATCTTTCACGTAAACATACAGAATCAAGCCTTCAGCAGATCGGTCTTGCATTTAATAAGAAGGACCACACTACAGTTCTTCATGCACAGAAGAAAATAACTACACTTGTAAAGGAACAGCCAAGGATCAAGACAACTGTGGATAACCTTGAGGAAAAACTGTGATTCTGGTGTGATTAGGGTATGGTATTTATTGTGGACAATAAAATAACCTGACTTTTACACAAATTTATTGTGGATATGTGAATAACTATTTTAAGATCAACACATACCTTTCCACAAAAAAAAGTGTGTAACAGCAATGTTACAAGATACTTTTCCACAAATACACAGGGCTTACTACTTTTATTACTATTTTTTTATATTTAACTAATAATGTAAGAATAAGGAGGCAGCTAAATGAAATTAGAGATCGAAAAAAATTCTTTCATGAAAAGCTGGCAGATCGCTGAAAGGGCAACAAGCTCAAAAAGTACTATCAATTCCCTGGCAGGAGTTCTATTCAAAGTCAACAAGTCAAATTCAGATGTAACTCTTGAATCAACAGATCTGAAGACATCAGTAAAATGCAAGGGACAGGGAGTTATTGTTGAAGAAGGCGGTGATATAGTTCTTCCTGTAAAACTGGTTGGAGAACTGTTCAAAAAAATTCCAACACAGACTTTTTCTCTTAATATAAATCAGAATGGAAGAGGTACCCTTGTATCAGGCAGAAACAGATACCGCTTTACAACATATTCCACAGATGAATTTCCACATCTTCCTTCTTCTGATACTGCAGATTTGTTATGTGATATAAAGGTTTCAGACCTTTCAAGGATGATATCTGAAGGAACAGTTGCGGGAAGCCTTGGTGAGGAATTTCCTAAATATCTTGGTGCAGCAATGTTCCAGTTGAAAGAAAAGGAATTAAGGGTTGTATCAACTGATGGAAGAAGACTTTCACTTTCCAAGTGTATTGTAGAAACTTCAGGTGAACCGGCAGAAGTACTCCTTCCCCTGGTTAGTCTTAAGGAACTTCAGAGAATAGTTTCGTCCATGGATCAGGAATCATCTCTGAAAATACTTGTAGACAATTCAATAGTATATTTTCATATGGAAAATATAGAATTTTCTGTAAGAAGGATAGAGTCTTCATTTCCTGATTATGAAAAGATACTCAGCCCCCAGAACACTACAACTATGCAGCTGAACAGAATGGATATTCTTTCCGCACTTGAAAGGGTTGATGTTGTAGTCAAGGATTATAACAGGATGGTAATAATGAAACTATCTCCGGATGGAGACCTGTCATTGAGCGGAAGAGCTCCTGAGCTTGGGGAGGCAAGGGAGGTCCTTGACTCTGAGATCAAAGGGGAACCGCTTCTTATAGCTTTTAATGTATCTTACCTGATAGATGGATTGAAAGCATTCAAGGGAGAAAATGTGTTCATGACATTCAATGGTCCTGAGGGCCAGATGACCATGCTCAGGCCTGATATGGATGATTTCCTTTACATGCTTATGCCTATAAAGATAACTGATTCTGATGCTTCAGTTGAAAATGACGGGGAGGAAGAGGAGTAACTGTCCGCTTAAAATATGTATTCCCTGAAAACTGCATCTAAAAACTTCAGGAACCTTAAGCCCCAGAGACTTGAATGGTCCATGGGGCTTAATCTTCTTATTGGAGAGAATGGTTCAGGAAAGACCAATACTCTTGAAAGTCTTCATATCCTGACTGGATGGGGTCCCTTTCGGTCGTTAAGAAAATCATCCCTTGTAAACTGGAATGGTACAGATGGAAGGACCCTTTTAAAGGGCTGGTTCGACGGGGATGAATATCTTGAGGTATTTACTTCCATTTCTTCAAAAACACAGATATATTGTGATGACAGAAGATCAAGTTTTTCTGCTGTTAGGGAGAAAATACCAGCTCTTGCTTTTCTTCCGGATGATCTTTCCCTTCTCGACGGTTCTCCATCCGGAAGGAGAAAATATCTTGATCGTATATGTACACTTGTTTTTCCGCTCTATGCAAGAAGGCTCAGTGATTTTAAAAAGGCTGTAAGGCACAGGTCGATCCTTCTTAAAAGAGGAGGAGATCTTTCAGTTACATCGAGGGTACTGGAACCACTTGTAACATGGATATGGTCCGTAAGAACAACTGTCATTGACCTTCTGTCCATAGGTCTTTCCTCTTTTCCTGAACTTCTTCCCGACAGGATCTCCCTTTCTCATAAAAGAGGGGGTTCACTCGGGATTGAAAATCCTCACCTTGATTTCTGGGAATCTCTGAAAGCACTCGAAAAAGAAGAGATAAAATATCGAACACCTATGGTGGGACCTCACAGAGATGATCTTATAATTACATGCAATAAGAGGGCTGCTTCTGAAAAATTCAGCAGAGGTCACCGAAGGAGAACATCTGTTGCAATGATGCTTGCCGCAGCCTGGACCGTAGAGAGCAGACTGAAACGGAAACCTGTACTGATCCTCGATGAAATAGCTGCAGAACTTGACGAAAAAGGTAGAGATATAATGGTCAGAACCCTGAAGGATTGTTCATGGCAGGTATTTGCAGCGACTGCAGAGAACAATATAAAGGTATGGCCTGGAGCAGTATGGGAAGTTAAGGATGGTACAGTGAAAAGACTTGATAATTGATAAAGGGGGTTCCCGTATTGAAAGATATTAATTCAACAAAAGAACAGGATAAAATGGCAGAACAGATATACAGGGCATATTTAAATGGTGAAAAGATCCCTAATATATCTCTGATAAACCAGGGAATAACATCGGAAGAGGCGTATCAGATCCAGAAAAAATATCTTGCTATGAGGCTCGATTCCGATGCTATATGCGGTTTCAAGGCGGGTCTTTGTACTTCAGGTGCACAGAAGAAACTTGACTATACTGAACCTCTTTCAGGAATTTTATATGCATCAGGGAATTACAGGGAAAGATCAGTCCCCATGTATCCATCAGGAAGAATGATCATTGAAACCGAGATAGGACTTGTTATGGGAAGGGATATTTCCGCTCATATTGAAAGTGTGGCAGAAATGAAAGAGGCGATAGATAATGTAATGCCTGCCATAGAATTTCCCGACCATAATTTTGCTGATATTGAACATTTTACTGCTCTTGATCTGATATCCTGCAATGTAATTGCTTCCGGCTGCATGGAAGGGATAAAAGTTCCTGCAGTAGAATATGACCTTAACAATATCAAAGTCTCTCTGTATTATGAAAATGAAGTAATTGACAGCGGTATTGGCAGCAATACATGGAAGAATGATCAGTGGGAATCAGCACGCTGGCTCGTCAACAGCATTATTGATCATGGATATGTAATAAAGAAGGGAAGTTTCCTTCTGACCGGTGCTCTGGGATCTATGGTGACTGCAAGAAAGGGAAGTTACAGGGCAGACTATGGGAAACTGGGGATAATTGAATTTGATATAGTTTAGTATAATCCAGGGTTGATATATAATTCACTTCAGTTTGATGTGTAAAATTTCGTACGTATAAAAGGTGAAAAAAACAATGGGTTTAAATTCTTATTATGATGTAATTGTTATAGGCGGAGGACATGCTGGCTGTGAAGCGGCCCTTGTTTCTGCAAGGATGGGTGCATCAACACTCATGGTTAATCTTTATCATGATAATGTAGCACTTATGGCATGTAACCCTTCGATAGGTGGTCCTGCAAAAGGACATCTTACAAGAGAAATATCAGCTCTGGGCGGTGAACAGGCAAGGGCTACAGATGCTTCGACACTGCATATAAGATGGCTCAATACATCCAAAGGTCCTGCTGTCAGAGCATTAAGGGCTCAATGTGATCTCAATGATTATCATCACCATTACATAAAGGCACTTGAGCATGCAGAGAATCTTGACGTTTTTCAGGATATCGTCACAGATCTTCACATTGAAAAAAATGAGATCAGGGGTGTAAAGACACGTCTTGGGCTTACATTTGAATCAAGAGCGGTCATTATTACAACAGGAACTTATCTTGGAGGAAAGGTCCATATAGGTTTGAATTCTTTTGATTCAGGACCCCTTGGTCAGGTAGCTGCTACAAAGCTCACTGGTTCCCTTCGGGAACATGGATTTGAAGTAGGCAGAATGAAGACCGGGACAACGCCTCGAATACATGCGGACACTGTTGACTGGGATTCGCTTCAGAGACAGGACAGTGCTGAAGAACCGCTCTGTTTTGATTTCTGGGGAGAGAAAAGAACATATCATGGTTTTGCCTGTTATGTCACCAGAAGTAATGCTCTTACAAATGATATCATCAACAGGAACCTTTACCGTTCTCCACTCTATATTGGAAAAATAGAAGGGGTTGGTCCAAGATATTGTCCCTCTATAGAATCAAAAGTTATTGCATTTCCTGAAAAGGAGAGTCATCTTGTATTCCTTGAACCTGTTGCAAGGGACAGTAAAGAGATATATATGCAGAACTTTTCAACATCCCTTCCCTTCGATGTTCAGGAAGAAATGGTTCATTCAGTTCCAGGTTGTGAAAAGGCTAAGATAATCAGGCCTGGATATGCTATAGAGTATGATTATATGTCCCCTTTGCAGCTTAAACCTGATCTTGAAACCAAAAAAGTCAGGGGATTGTTCTGTGCAGGTCAGATCAATGGCACATCGGGTTATGAAGAAGCTGCTGCCCAGGGTATAGTAGCAGGTATCAATGCTGTTCTGGGGATAAGAAATGAGGAGCCAGTTATACTTTCAAGATCGGATGGTTATACAGGTGTACTGATAGATGATCTTATTACCAAGGGAACAAGCGAACCATACAGGATGTTGACAAGCAGGTGTGAATACAGGTTACTCCTGAGACATGATAATGCTGACAGGCGATTTGCTCCTGTTGGAAGGGAACTCGGGCTGATAGATGATGAAAAGTGGAAAGGTCTAAGACAAAAATGGTCAAGAATTGATAATGAAGTAGAAAGATTGTTCAATACAAGGATCAGGCCATCCAGTGATTTAAATGACGAACTGTCGAATATGGGTTCTTCCCCTGTTTCGGAATCAATAATGGCTTCAACTCTCTTGAGCAGGCCCGGCGTTGATTATGACCTTATTAACAGATATTGTCCTGACCCAGTTGTGCTATCCCCGGATGAAAAAATCGGAGTATCAGTCGATATAAAATACAGAGGATACATACAACGTCAGATGAGACAGGTCAGGAAACTTGAAAAAATGGAGCAGGTAAGGATCCCGGACGATTTTGACTATACACTTGTACCTGGTCTGCTGGCTGAAAGTATGCAGAAACTTGAAAACGTAAGGCCCCGGACATTCGGTCAGGCAAGCAGAATATCAGGAGTTACTCCAACAGATCTTCAGCTTCTTTCAATTTATCTTCATGCAAGGAAAAGAGGTAAGGATGGTCCAGAGAAAGAGGTATAAAAAAAATGCTTCTGCAACTCAACTTTCTTCCCTTGTATCCGGTACTCTTCCGCCTCAGGTAATTAACAGGATGAGGTTTGAAAAAGTCAAGCGGGAATGGCCCGGAATAGTAGGTCAGAAGCTTGCTTCAAAGAGTTGTCTGACTTCCATGGAGAATGGAAGAATATTTATTTGTGCTTCAAGTCCTCCAGCAGCTCAGCATATCCAGATGAAAAGCAGGGCGATCATATCTGTGCTCCAGAAAGTATGGGGACTGGATATAAAGAGTATTAAAGTTTTTGTAGGTAACGTTAGAAGATCATACGAAAAGTCCAGTCCTGAAAGATCTGACAGGAAGATCCATGTGGATCCCCGGGAAGTCAGTATTGAGAAGGACAGAATGTCAAGGATAATAGATGATCCCAAATTAGCAGAGTCATTAGCCTCCCTTAAAGTGATATGCCGTAAAAAATTTGGAATAAATGGCAGTAAAGCTCAAAAATGATGAACATTACCCCTTAATCACTATTATTCTCCCCAGGATGGTCTTTATAGCTACACAAAGTGGTTGAATTAAAGCAATAGAGTGTTATAATTACCACATAAGTTAGAATATATTAACAATAAGTATGTTTTTAGAAGGGGTGAAGAAAATGAAAAAGATAAGATATATGCTCTTGACAACGTTAGTAGTATTCTCTTTTTCTGCATTTAATGTTAACCCTGTCTCAGGTATGACTTTTGATGAATTGGCAGAGAATTACAGAATAGCTCGAGATCAGGATCTAAGTGCTGATAATCTTATGAAGGATCTTATTTCAGTTGCTGATAAAGATAAAAATAACGTAGAACTCTGGAGATCATTATGGTATGAGGAGGTAAAAGCTGATAAGAGAACAGCGAATGCCCTATTACTTGTAAGGAGAATATTTCCTGATGGAGATACTTCAAGGTGGGATGAAGTTTCAGGATTTTTTTATCCTGGGGTAATTCCATCTACTCTTGCAGGGGTAGATGCAGTTTACTCAGCCTCCCTTGGATTGATAAACATGGAAATGAAAGGTTCTGACAGGTTGGCAAGAAATCTTATGAACAGCCTTTTGGATTCATCAAGGGCTAAGATATATTTTTTCGATACAGCTCCATATGAGTATACCTATATTGCAAACAATCTATCTAAGAGAGGTTACTTTCCTGATTACGGGGATTGGCCCGAGGCTGATATAAGTGGAAAACTTCCATTAGCCTCCCCTGTTAGAGGTAGAATAAGCAGTAATCTTGCAGCGGCGAGAAATTTAGTATTTCTAAATGCTTCTGCGGGGATAGTAAACAATGGGGCATACGCATGGGATCGTGAAAAGGGAATGATATACAGAGTAATAGACAGGGAAGACAATAATTTAAGTTCCGCGATAATTTTCCGCTATTAAGTCAAGATATACAAAGGAATGCCGGCAAATTCAGCTTGCCGGCATTCCTTATATTTGTTTTGAGTTTAATAAAATTAAATATAAATTTCCAGTATTCTGGAATTCAAAGCCATTTTTTTCTTCTGAACCAGCTTAGCAGAATTACAAATATGACTATCATAATGATCCATATCCCGGGATAGGACCATTTCCAGTCAAGTTCAGGCATATACCTGAAATTCATTCCGTAGACCCCTGCTATAAAAGTGAGAGGTATGAAAAGGGTGGCTATTATCGTAAGGACTTTCATTACTTCGTTCATCTTATTGCTTACAGAGGAAAGATACAGGTCCATCATTCCTGCCACCATTTCCCTGTATGTTTCAACAGTATCGATAACCTGGATTATATGGTCGTAAAGATCGTTCAGGAAGGGCTTAATTTCAGCAGATATATAGCTTGAATCTGTCCTTTTTGCTGAGTTAAGAGCTTCACGGAGTGGCCATACTGCATGACGCATTTCCAGCAGTTCCCTTTTTATTGAGTAAATCTCCTGCACCACTTCCCTTGAAGGGTCATCAAGGAGTTTATCCTCGATCTTTTCTATTCTTTCTCCAGTTATCTCAAGGATGGAAAAATATCTGTCTACTACAGTATCAAGAAGGGTATACATTAGATAATCGCCTTTTGATCTACGTATCCTTCCCAGGGAAGATCTGATCCTGTTCCTTACGGGTTCAAAAATATCCCCGGGATATTCCTGAAAAGAAAGAAGAACATTTCCTTCAAGGATAAGGCTGACCTGTTCACTGGTCATTTCTCCTTTTTCGAGATCATAATCCAGCATTTTCATTACAAAATATAGAAAGTTATCGTGTTCTTCATATTTCGGTCTTTGACTCGTATTCAGTATATCCTCAAGAACAAGGGGGTTAATACCAAAGGTCTTTCCTGTTTTTTCAATAATATCGATATTATGAAGACCATCAATATTAAACCAGGAGATCATATTTTTTCCGGGCAGTTCGCTGTATTCCGAAATTTCCTTTATAGTTTTTGCATCAAAGTTTTCATTGCTATATTGTAAAAGGTTTATATTGACCTTTTCAGTTTTATGTCCACCTACATATACAAGTGCTCCTGGAGGAAGGCCAAATGTTTTTGATTCTCTCCTTTTTTTCATAATGCGGTTTTCTCCTTAATGCAATATTTTGTTAAACTGACAACATCTTAAGCATATATATGCTTAAGATAATTTGCAAATCAGACATTCTGAAAGATGAGATCATTTAATGATCTGTGAGGGTTTCATGGTAAATTATGAATTAAATGATACAATTTCTGATATTGCAGGAAAAGAGCCTGAAGTATTTATTTGCAAAAGTTTTATTTGCTTAAGATCATTTAACGGTTGGTGAATTCGTTATTTTACAAATATTTATATGGAGGGATTATTGATGCCGGGAACAGGGAGAGTGCTGGTGGCAATTGGTGTAAGCGATCTTTCTGAAGAGATCGTGTATTACAGTCACAGGATAGCACATGAGATGGATCTGAAACTGGATTTTATTCATGTTTTTGAACCTATCAAGCCGGGTTTCAAAGGTTTTAAGCAATGGATCCCCAACGATATTTTTGAAGATGCAAAGAAATCATATCGTTTCAAGGTAAAAAAATGGTTGATGAAGGGCGAAGAGAAATATCCACAGGCAGCACCTCACGAACATGATATCTTTATTGAAGAGGGAAACCCTTCCGAAAAGGTAATTGAAAAGGCAGAGAAAGGTAATTACAGTCTTATAATTACAGGCAGCAGGGATGAAAGCACTATGAAGGAACTTATGATCGGCAGTACTGCCTCCACAATAGCAAGATATGCAAAATGTTCAGTTCTGCTTTACAGATCTGGGGAACAGTCTATTTAACAGTTTTTAATGGGAAATCTAATTACGGTGATCTTTGAAAAAAAGAATTTATCAGAGGAGAATGAACCTTTAAATATTAGGTAAAATTGCCCATTTTTTGTTGAATAGTTACTTTTAGTATTCAGGATATGTTAGACTTTTCTGGTTCGACAATAAAAAGAGTAAAAATGTTTTAGGAGGAATGTAGATGTCAAGAATTTTAAGAAATTCAGTAGTTGTGTTTCTGGCGATTTTTGCACTTGCTGTATCAGGCAGTGCAGTATTGGCGCAGGATGTAGTTTCAGAAGACCAGGTAAGCGTGGATAAGGTCCTTGCAGTTGTAGGAGACAGAGAAATAACAGTTGGTGATGTAGATACAGTTCTCACAACTCTCAGTCCTCAGCAGCAGGTCATGTTCAGTACAGACTATGGTAGAGACAAGATACTGCAGGAACTGATCAATAAGGAACTTATATATCTCTGGGCAGAGAACAATAATATCGATGAGACAGAGGCTTTCCAGAATGATCTTGAAAACATGAAGAGAAGCCTTATGACAACCCACGCTGTCAGGGAGATCCTTAAAGATGTTACAGTCACAGAAGAAGATGTAGCCGAATATTTTGACAGTCACAGTGAGGAATTCACTGATCCGGCACAGATAAAAGCTTCTCATATTCTTGTGGAAAGTGAAGATCAGGCAATTGAAATACTTGCAGAGCTTGAGGGAGAAAAACTTACTTTCGAAGAAGCAGCTAAAGAGTATTCCAAAGGGCCTTCAGCCGAAAAGGGTGGAGCACTTGGCTTTTTCTCCAAAGGACAGATGGTACCTGAGTTTGAAAATGCTGCATTTGAGCTTGAAACAGGAGAATTCAGTGAGCCTGTAAAAACACAGTATGGCTGGCATATCATTACAGTCAAGGATAAAAAGCCGGCTAAACAGAAAACCCTCGAGGAATCAAGGGGCCAGATCTATGAGAATCTTATGAAAGAAAAACAGTTCAACGTGTATAACACTACACTTGAAGATCTCAGAGCAAATTATGATATTGAGATAATGGTAGATGAAGAAGAGGTATCTGCGGATCAAAAAGCAGATGAAGGCAAGCAGGAAAAAGAAAGCAACTGATCTGATGCTTTTCTGATCGATCAGGATATTCAACGATCTTTTCAACGGACAGGGCATATGCCCTGTCCGTTTTTTAGTGGATTTCGATCATGATATCAAGATTTTTACAGAACCTGGATTAAAGTTATACACCGTATACCCTTTTCTGTAAGGTAGATATTTAGAAGTTCTCCACATGAGTGTATAACTTTTCCACATTTATGCGTTTCAAGAATCTTTAACATTAATTGATACTTCTTTGTAAAATATATTGAGCACAATAATAAACAATGAGATAATCAATTTAATTACAGATCCGTCTTCCGGGAGGTATATGCTTTGACAAAATATGAGCTTCTCGATCTGATCGCAAGACTGAATAAAGGTGGATATGAAGATCCTTCAATAGCAGTTATGAGATGTCGTAATGAACTTCCGGGAGATATGTGGAAAACCCTCTCTGCTTTTGCCAACTACAACGGAGGGACAATTATTCTTGGAGCTGAATGGTCTGAAAACGGTCTGGAAATTCACGGTGTTCAGGATATTCCGGATATCACTGAATCTGTCAGGGTTTTGTGTGGCCAGATGGCACCAAAACTGGATGTGCTTTTGGACAATTTCAGCATTGAAGGAAAGGATATAATAGTACTGGAGACAGGAGAACTTTCACCTGAGGAAAAACCATGTTATTACAGGGGACATGGTATTTACGGTGGCTCATGTATAAGGACCGGCAGCGGCAATCGGATCCTTTCTCCCTATGAGATCCAGTCAATATCAGAATGTGTTCGACAGCCCAGGTATGACACAGATCCAATAGATAATGTTTACCTGAGGGAACTTGAACCTTCACTTGTAAAATCTTTTATTCGCCGTATCCGGGAAAGACCGGGGACCCCTTTTTCCGAATGGACTGATGAAGAAATATTAAAAGCCTGCAGTGTTCTCGTAAAGGACAGGCACGGTAAGTATGTTGTTTCCCTTGCTGGATGGCTGTGTTTTGCTCTATACCCTCAGAAACTTTTCCCTTCACTCTGCGTTACTCTGATGCGTTTCCCAACTCCTGTTGCTGGAGAAACTGGTCCTGATGGGGAAAGATTCCTTGATAATATCAAGATCGAAGGACCTATCCCTCATATGATAGTTGAAACTGTAAAGGCTGTGAAAAGAAATATGTCCAGAAGGGATGTTGTACGTGGCCTTGTAAGGGAAGAACACTGGGAATATCCAATAGAGTTGATACGTGAAGCAATAATAAATTCCCTTGGACACAGGGATTATTCTCCAAGAGCAAGGGGTTGCCAGGTTCAGGTTCTTATGTTCCCCGACAGGATAGAGATAATAAGTCCAGGGGGAATATTCGGTGCAATACTGCCTGACCAGTTGGGAGATCCTGGAGTGCAATCCTCCAGAAATGAGATACTTATGAATATACTTGAGGATCTTGCACCTGCAGGAGAAACAAGATCCCTTTGTGAAAATCGGGGGTCGGGCCTTGCTTCAGTTATGGTGGCCTGTCGAAAGGAAAAACTTTCACCACCTTCTTTCAAGGTAGACCTCAGTCGATTCAGGATCGTGGCATCAAACAGGACGCTTTTTGACCAGGAAACCCTTGACTGGCTTGACATGATAGGGAGAGGATGGACTCTCACTGAAAACCAGCGGTTCGGCATGGCCCATATCAGACATGTCGGATGGATAAATAATGCAGATTACTGCAGGCTTACAGGTTCTGATTCGAGAGTTGCGACAAGGGAACTTGGGGAGCTTGTCAGCGGAGGGCTTCTTGACAGGATGGGTTCAGGCAGGTGGAGTACATATCACCTTTCGAGCGACTCCTCCGAGAAACAGCAGTTTCTTTTCTGATATTTCTATTTCTGAATGACCTTTGGGAGAAAGCTATGAAAAAAATCATTGTACCTGTATCTGGTTTTGACCTTCGCGGGTTTTTTAATAATTTTATGCAGTTCGGTATAGAGCAGTTTTCAGATCCCTACTCTTCAATATATATTGTCTCATCCCCGGAGGACCAGCCTGTCTGTATTGGTGATGGTCACAGGGATCTTTATCGGGAAATGGACAATGATAATAAAATGCTTTTTTTCAGTTTTTCGGCTCCAGCATTTGAAAACTTCGTTCAGTGTCTGGATGGAGAGGTATACAGTGCGGTTCCGCCAACAGGTGACAGACTTGAAGATCTCAGAAATATCTTTTACCCCACAGACCTCCAGTTTCCAGGATATCTTATCAGTCTTGGTCTCAGAAGGAAAAATATTGTTATACAGTCAGCCCTTTTCTATGCAGGAACACAGCACAATGAACCATGGCTGGAAATAATAGGACACTGCGGTCAGCTTGAAAGACCAATGATAAATTATATTGAAAGGTTCATGATCTGAATCAGTAAAACTGTCTTCCTTCCGGTTTTTTCACATTCAGAAGGGACTTCAGGTTTCATTTTATGGAAAAGACAGGAGGATAAAGAAATGTTTGTTACTATAGCCGGATGCGGTGCACTTGGAAGTATTTTTGCCTCTGGCATTGTAAAAAGCGGTATTGACGTACAAATTTACCAGCGAAAAGGTTTAACCCTTGATTCTTTAAGGGAACAGGGCGGAGTCAGGGTCAGAAAAGGAGACAGAAAGCAGGAAGAACTTTTCCCCTTTTCAATAATAACGGATAGAGTGCAGGATCTTGAACCGTCAGACCTTATACTGGTTCTTGTAAAATCTTACAGCACGAAGAACCTTGTTCCCCTGGAAGGTATTCTAAAGACTGATGGAGCAGTTCTTACCCTTCAGAACGGCCTTGGTAATGCAGAGATACTTTCTGATATCTTTGGGAAATGCAGAATTGCAGCCGGGGTTGCTACCTACGGGGCATACAGGATCTCTCCGGGAATGATACAGGCTGCCGGGGAAGGTCTCGTATCTGTTGGACCCTGGCAGAGTGGAATTGACAGGAGCTGGATAACAGATCTGCTTTCGGAAGCTGGTTTCAACGCAGAATATGTTGCAGATCCAAGACCTTATATCTGGAGAAAACTTGCTGTCAATGCAATGGTAAATACCACAGCAGCGTTGACGCGCATGAAAAATGGTGATCTTATTGATAATCCTTTGATCCTTGAATTGATGAAAAGTCTTGGCCATGAAACCCTTAGAGCAGCCGAAAGGGATGGAGTGAAACTTGATTTTGACGAGTTATGGGATTTTTTCATGTTGAATCTGAGGAAGACTGCATCAAATAAGCCCTCGATGCTTCAGGATATCGAGGCAGAACGAAAGACCGAGATCGAGAGCATTTCTGGAGGGATACTTAAATATGCCACTGATGAGAATGATCTTCCCTTTACTCGGTCGGTCTACAGCCTTATCAGGGCGATAGATCGCTCCAGAGGTTTTAATTGATGCTCCAAAGATGTGGATGGGAGGGGTCTGACCCTCTTTATATTGCCTATCATGACACAGAATGGGGTGTTCCGGTACATGAGGATAGAAAGCTTTTTGAGTTTCTTGTCCTTGAAGGTGCCCAGGCAGGGTTGAGCTGGATAACGATCCTTAAAAAACGTGAGGCCTACAGAAAGGCCTTTGATGATTTTGACCCTTGTAAAGTGAGTCGCTACGATGAAAAAAAAATAGCGAGCCTCCTCGAAAACCGGGGGATAGTCCGTAACAGGAGAAAGATAGAATCAGCGATCAGGAATGCAGGGAATTTCCTTGACTTGTGCGAGGAATATGGCAGTTTTGATACTTATATATGGAATTTTGTGGACGGAATACAAATTCAAAATTCCTGGAAAGATATTTCCGAGGTTCCCCAGTATACTCCTCTTGGGGAAAAGATCAGCAGAGATCTTAAAAAAAGAGGTTTCTCTTTTACAGGTCCCACTATCATATATTCTTTCATGCAGGCCGTCGGCCTGGTTAATGATCACATTACAAGATGTTTTCGATATAGTGAAATAAATGCAGGTAAGTACTGAAGGTTAAATAACGATGCTGGGTAAATGGAACTCTTTGAACAGTATATTATGACAATATTTTTACAATTATGGTCAGAACACATTCACTTCAAACAAGATTTTGCTGATAAGATATTAGCCGTGAAATTCGTTATTATACTCTGCGCTGAAGAAGGAAGCTTTGTCAAAATTCACAGGTTAAGTTCAAAAAGGAGTCCTTTGCATGAAGTACGATACAATAATAGTGGGTTCGGGGCCTGCAGGTATTTTTGCCACCACTGAACTTTTGAAAAAAAATAAGAAGGTTCTTGTAATAGACAAGGGTAAAGTTATCAGCCAAAGACATTGTCCGGTTCTCGAAGGAAAAGCCAGAACATGCAGAAACTGTTCTGTATGCAGTATTGTTTCGGGATGGGGAGGGGCAGGTTCGGCATCTGATGGCAAGTTGACCCTCACCACGGGTTTCGGGGGAAACCTCGAGGAGTATATAGGTGCTCCATTGCTTGAGGAGCTTATTCAGAGGGTTGATAATGAATTTGTAAGCTATGGCGTTGATAACCATGCCTACGAGCCCAAAGGGGATATAGTCAAGGATACTATTAGAAAAGCTGCTGGAATTGGAATAAAGGTCCTCCCGGCAAGGATCCGTCATATTGGTACCGATGCCTCAAGAGAAGTTCTCAACAATATGTACCTGGATCTTAAGGATAAATGCGACATAATGATGGATACTTCCGTGAAAGATATTATAATCGAGGATGGACGAGCTGTTGGAGTCATAATAATGGACGGGACCAGGTATTATTCAGACAATGTTGTTCTGGCCCCGGGCAGAGAAGGGGCTTCATGGCTCGAAACAATAGTCAACCGACTAAATCTTCCAATCGCTTCAATGCCTGTCGATATCGGAGTGAGGGTTGAAGTTTCTGACAGTGTGTGTGAGGATCTTACAGAGCATTTCTATGAAGTGAAATGCCTTTACAATACACCCTCTTTTGATGACAGGTGCCGGACTTTCTGTATGAACCCTTCTGGTTTCGTGGTTTCCGAATACAACAGGTCCCACAATCTTGTTACGGTGAACGGACATAGCCTTAAAGAGACCAAGTCCAGAAATACGAATTTTGCCATTCTCGTGACCAAGAATTTCACTCAGCCCTTCAATAATCCGATCGGTTATGCCACTCATATTGCCAAGCTTGCAAATATGCTTGCCGGCGGAGGTATACTGCTTCAGCGTCTTGGGGACCTTAGAGATGGAAGAAGATCGACCAAGTCCCGTATCAGCAGAGGCATGGTCACTCCTACTGCAAATGCAGAACCAGGAGATCTCAGTCTGGTTCTGCCCCACAGGCATCTTACTGATATAGTGGAATTCCTTGATGCGCTCAACGTAATAATGCCTGGTGTGAATCACAGCGATACACTTCTGTATGGTGTGGAAATAAAACTCTATTCGTTGAGGCTGGAACTCAACAATGACCTCCAGGTTCCGGATATAAAGAACCTTTATATGGCAGGGGACGGAGCAGGGGTCAGCAGGGGAATTGTCCAGGCTGCTGCCAGCGGCCTGGTGGCTGCCCAGTCCATAACAGGTTTCAGAGATTAGTAAAAAAACAGAGGAGAGGATTTCCTCTCCTCTGTATATTCTATTCTATTCTTTCCTTTGGTTTTTCTCCGAGATGTCTCACAATGTATGGGCAGTATATGGCTGCCACAGGGTTATGACCCAGTTTACGGTCTTTGGTGACCAGGGTTGTAACTGGGGCCTTTGAATGTTTATAGAACAGGGAATCATGCCCAACGCAAAGCCCCACCACAACGTTAAAATCAGTGCCTTCATCGTTAAGGACCCTTGCCTGCTCTACGGGGTTGCAGGTTGAACTTCCAAGCCATGTTGGAGTTGGCATATCAAGATCTGCTTTAGCTACGCCACCGACCTTGCAGCAGACTGAGTGGACCTCAAATTCCTTTGAGAATATATCGCCAACGATCTTTGCTTCCTTTGCGAGGCCAATGCAGAAGGCAATTCCCAGTTTTTTGAATCCCATTCTTCTTGAGAATTCCATTATCTCATCCACCCTGCATATCTGTTCGTAAAAAAGTGCCTCAACCTCTGCGGCAACCTTGAGCAGTTTTCTGTCCAGGGGATCCTCATAAAGTGGAATACTTTCCTTTTCTATACATGGATCTCCCATACGGCATGGTTTTTCTTCACAAAGATGACATTTCATAAATCTTCCTCCTACGATAAATGTAATTACAGATTGCCGGTTCTGGCTTTAGAACTTAAATCAATAAATGGATAGAGGTGTCCTGGTTCTTCTATTTCAGGGATCTCAGGTAGAAGGTCTTGTCCCTGTAGCTCAATTTAAGAAGTTTGCCTTCATTTACAAGTTTTTCAACTGATCCCCAGCTTTCACCGCATTCCAGAAGAACCCGCTCTACCTGTTCTGTTCTCATAGGATGGACAGCAGTGATGCTCAGAAGGTCATTTTCGATATTTCCGGTAGATGAAA
>CAYPIU010000018.1:22471-30347 GCA_964410915.1 uncultured Synergistales bacterium
GGATGGACAGCAGTGATGCTCAGAAGGTCATTTTCGATATTTCCGGTAGATGAAAACTCGTCGCCTTCAAAACCTATAAGAAGTTCCACTTTATCAAGTTTCTCCGAAAAAATATGGAAAGCCCTGTTTATGGCATCTTCCTCGGCCTGTTCAACATTCTTTTCTGCTGGCGGACGAGTCGGGATAGATATGTAAGCGATCTCTGGAGACAGGTCGGCAAGAAATGCAGCAGTTTCTCTCAGAGAGACTTCTGAATCATTCACTCCCTTGACCAGCATTGTCTCGCTGTTGAGTTTTCCCTGGAAACTGTCTGCAAATTCAAGATATCCGTCCATGATCCTTTTGAGTTCAAGCTGGCCATGGGGCCTGTCAACCATCTTCCATGTCTCCTTAACAACGGAGTCTGCTTTTAGGGATACCCAGTCCATAAGCATAACTTCTTCTCTTACATCCTCCATCCACATCAGGGAACCATTTGATATGACGGCAAGGGGGATTTCCAGATCCTTCAACATGGTTGCCATCCTGCCCAGATTGACATCCAGGGTCGGCTCGCCGTCGGGAACGAAGGTTATGTAATCGATCTTCTCACCCTGCTGAAGTACCTGGGAAACTTTATTACGGACTTCAGAAACTATATGTTCGGGGTCATAAAAAGTTCCTCTTGCCAGTGTCATAGCATCGGTTCTGCCTACCTGGCAGTAGACACATGAATATGAACATGTCTTGGGAGGGATATGATTGATGCCCAGACTTCTTCCGAGTCTTCTTGAGGGAATGGGACCGAAAATCCTCATATACTACCATCATCTCCTTCTTTATATATCAACAGTATAAAGGATATTCAGCGTATATGGAGATTCCAGAGAACAGGAGAACATTTCCATATCTGGTATCAGAAGGTTGAAAACCTTTAAACTATGTGGTAATATCTCCACATAGTTTAAAGGGGGTTCTCTAATGAACGTTAGATTACAGGAACAGAAAGCAACAATACTCAAGGGAATAGCGCATCCTGTTCGATTATCCATAGTGGAGACCCTTTCGGAAAGAGAAATGTGCGTATGCGAAATAGCCGAGAGATTTTCCTGCGACAGGACTACTATAAGCAAACATCTGGCCCTTTTGAGGGATCTCGGTATCCTTGGCTCCCGCAAAGAGGGGCTTCATATACACTATTTTCTTAAGATAAAGTGCCTGTCAACTCTCCTCAAATGTATAGAGATGGTAGTAAATGGAGAGGAGCCCGAGGCTACATTGTTAAGATGTAACTGTGGCAGTTAAGATCGACAGATGAAAGGAGGTTGTTACCTGTGAAAATTCAGATATTAGGTACGGGATGTCCCAAATGCAAAAAAATGGCTGAAACTGCGGAAAAGGCAGCTTCTTCCCTGAATCTTGATCATGAGATAGAAAAGATAACAGAGATCGACAGGATAATGGACTTTGGAGTCATGTCAACACCGGCTCTTGCTGTTGATGGTAAAGTTCTGATCGCAGGAAAAGTTCCCTCGGAAGACAGGATGAAAGATCTTCTTTCAAAATAGATCTTGATCAGAATAGATAGTAAGAATATCTGCCCCGACACGGAAGATGGTCGGGGCTTTCATTGAAATAATATGTGACATAAACCTCACATAATGGAGGCTATGGATATGTACAATAAAAAGAAATTCCTCTACATCCTCATTTTTTTCCTTGCATTCTATTTTTTCCCGGAGGGTAGTCAAAGAATATCAGGAGCTGTGAACGAAGCCCTGGCGATGACCCATGAATATGCCCGTCAGCATGTTCTGCTCTGTCTTGTCCCGGCCTTTTTTATAGCTGGAGCTATATCTGTCTTTATAAGTCAGCAGTCTGTTATGAAATATCTTGGAGCAAATGCTAAAAAGGCAGTTGCCTATAGTGTCGCTTCTGTTTCAGGAACTATTCTCGCTGTATGCTCCTGCACTGTTCTTCCTTTATTTGCAGGTATTTACAAAAGAGGTGCTGGTCTTGGACCTGCCGTTTCCTTCCTTTATTCCGGGCCAGCCATTAATGTGCTTGCCATAATCCTTACAGCAAGAGTTCTGGGTCTCCAGATCGGCATAGCGAGAGCTGTTGGAGCAATAATTTTCAGTGTGGTGATCGGCCTGGCCATGTCCCTTATTTTCAGGAACGATGAAAATGAGCGCCAGGCAGGTTTTGCTGCCATGGAAGAGGAAGATAGCGGCAGACCTCTATGGAAAACTGTCTGGCATATGGGCAGCATGGTAGTATTTCTCGTCTTTGCCAACTGGGCTGCCTCAGAATCTTCATCAGGAATATGGGCTACGATATATTCCTTCAAGTGGTACATTGCCGGAGCAGGGTTATTGTCTGTTCTTTTATCAACTGTCCTCTGGTTCAACAGGGAGGAGAGGTCGGAATGGATGGAATCCACCTGGGAATATACCCTTCAGGTAATGCCGCTTCTCTTTGCTGGTGTCCTGATTGCAGGTTTTCTACTGGGCAGGCCGGGGCACGAGGCTATCATACCGGGTCACTGGGTAGCTTCTCTTGTGGGAGGAAATTCCCTTTTCTCCAATTTATTTGCCTCCATTTCAGGTGCATTCATGTATTTTGCAACCCTGACTGAGGTTCCCATTCTTCAGGGTCTTCTGGGAGCGGGTATGGGTAAGGGCCCTGCGCTTGCATTGTTACTTGCAGGACCAGCGTTATCGCTGCCCAACATGCTTGTTATAAGAAGTGTTATAGGAACGAAAAAAACCCTGGTCTATGTAATGCTTGTGGTTATCCTTTCAACCATAGCAGGAACAATATTTGGTTTCATTGCAGGTTGATAAAGACTTCGGGGTTATTGTCATAACTGGTAATGGAGGATCTTAATGAAAAGATATAAACTGGCGGGGTTCATCTGCAGTGGATGTGCTGCAAAAATTGAACAGGCTATACTTGATTTTCCTGAAGTTGAAGGTGCTTCCATAGATATGGACGAATCTATTCTTACCATTTATGGAATAGCTCCGGACAAGGAAATAGTTACCAGTATAGTTCAAAAGATAGAGCCGGGAGTTGAGGTGGAAAGACTGGACAGCCGGAAAGACCAGAAGAAAGACCTTCAGACTGTCAGCATTTTGTCCTCCCTGAGGGAAAGGGAGAACCTTGTGGAATTGGCCCAGATACTTATATCTGCGGTCCTTTTTGCAGTGGGGCTTATTTTACAACCGGTACTTGAGGCAACTCCATGGTCTGCAGGATATTATGCTGTCTTTGGGGCGGTTTATATAACAGCAGGATGGACAGTTATCAGGTCGGCCTTTGGAAACATCCTGAAAGGTAACCTTTTCGACGAGTTTTTTCTGATGACACTTGCCACATTTGCTGCAATTGCCCTCGGGTTTCTCGGCGAAGCTGTTGGGGTAATGATTTTCTACAGGACGGGAGAATTTTTTCAGGAACTTGCTGCTTCCCGTTCAAGAAGGTCCATAAAATCCCTTCTCGCATCAAAGCCGATGAAGGCAAATATGCTGGGAAACGGTGAACTTCAGGAGGTCTCCCCGGAGACGGTCAAAGTGGGTGAAGTGATCCTTGTGAAACCTGGAGAAAAGATCCCTCTCGACGGCAAAGTACTGAAAGGACATTCCCAGGTGGATACGTCTCCTCTAACTGGCGAGCCGGTACCTGTCCAGGCGTTCGAAGGAGAGAGCCTTTATGCAGGAACTGTAAATCTCTCCGGAAATGTTGAGCTGGAAGTAACTTCAGCCTACAGGGATACCACAATAGCCCGGGTACTTGAAATGGTGGAGTTTGCAGTATCCCGGAAATCACCAACTGAAAGGTTTATTACAAGGTTCGCAAAATACTACACTCCATCTGTTGTAATGATGGCAATCCTGGTAGCGATAGTGCCACCAGTGGCGGGATTAGGGACTTTTGGTGAATGGATATACAGGGCCCTTGTTCTTCTGATAATATCCTGTCCCTGTGCTCTTGTTGTAAGTATCCCCCTTGGCTATTTTGGAGGAATAGGAGCAGCTTCAAAATCCGGGCTTCTTGTTAAGGGAGGCAACGTTCTTGATACTTTAAACGATGTCAAGACAGTAATTTTCGATAAGACCGGCACCCTGACCCAGGGGATTTTCAAGGTTACTTCTATTGTTCCGGCAGATGGGGTAATCCAAAAAGAACTATTGGAGAACGCAGCCCTTGCAGAGCTGCACTCGAACCATCCTATTGCAAGATCCATTCTTGAGGCTTGCAAAGAGAAACCCTCTGCTCAAGGTATGACCATGCAGGAAATTCCCGGAAATGGTATCAGGGCGGAGAAGGATGGATCTGTTATTCTTGCGGGCAAGGCTTCCCTTCTTATATCAGAAGGAATAGAAGTTCCGGGGACAGAGGAAAACAATACAGTTGTCCACGTTGCCAGGAACGGGCAATACCTGGGATATATTGTTATATCTGACGTGATCCGTGAGGATGCCAGGCAAGCTATAGCAAACCTCAGAAAAATCGGCATAGAGGCCATTTATATGCTTACAGGAGACATTGAAAAAGTAGCATCCTCCGTAAGCAGTTACCTGGGACTTGACGGATATCGGGCAGGACTTCTTCCCGATCAGAAGGTCAGTGAAGTTGAAAAGATCCTTGAAGAAAGAAGAGGAAAGGTCCTTTTTGCCGGAGACGGTATCAACGATGCTCCTTCATTAGCTACCGCCCATATAGGAGTGGCAATGGGAGGGCTTGGTTCAGCAGCAGCTGTGGAGACAGCAGATCTTGTCATTTTGAGCGACAGGCCCTCGGAAGTAGCGGATGCTATTACCATTGCTGGAAAAACAAGAAGAATTGTCTGGGAGAATATTTTTATGGCTCTCGTTGTAAAAGCTGTTGTTATGGCGATGGGAATGGCCGGAATTGCAGGATTGTGGGAAGCTATCTTTGCTGACGTGGGAGTAGCCCTGCTGGCAGTTCTGAACTCTGCAAGGACCATTGGTCTTGCCAGATCAATGAAAAAATAGAATATATATACTGATTGTCTTAAGGAGGTTAGAGGGAATGAGTACAAAAATAAGGGTACTATTCGTATGTGGTCAGAACACTGCCCGCAGTCAGATAGGAGAGGCGTATCTCAACACCCTTGGGGAGGGGCGTTTCGAAGCAGAGAGTGCCGGTCTTGAACCAGGCCCGGGGGTCAATCCTTTAGCTGCGGAGGTAATGAAAGAAGAGGGAATTGACATATCCGGTAATCAGGTGAACAGTATAATGGAGTTTTTCAAGGAGGAAAGGGTATATGATCACGTCATAGCAGTATGTGATGAGGCTAAGGCTGCTCAGTGCCCTGTATTTCCGGGACAGAGCCAGAAGATCAACTGGCCCTTTGACGATATTGGCGGTTTTAAGGGAGAATGGGATGACATGCTGGCAAAAGCAAGGATCGTCCGTGATCAGATCAAAGCCGCGGTGGAAGATTTTATAAATACGCACTGATAAAGAAGGGATTGATAGATAATAATGTCCTGGCTGGAAAAAGGTGGAACTACAACAGTATGTTACTGCAAAAGTGTCAATAAGATGGATATCCTTTCGGCTATCATGATAGAAGGGGCAAGGTCCATTGAAGATGTCAAAAGAGTTACAGGAGCATGTACCGGGAGTGATTGTGAACGCCTCAATCCGGCGGGTAGATGCTGTTCTTCTGATATTGAGGAGATACTCGAACTTTACCTGCCGGTATTCGATGATCTCCAGAAGGGGCATGATCATTGCAGCGGAGATTGCTCCAGTTGCGGTAGTTGTGAGGGTTGATCTGCTTTTCCTTAATTTAAATTGAGATTTAGTTTTTTAAAGATCCATATTTGAGCAGTATTCCTGGATTTCCATCCGGATAAATTAAAAACGGACAGGGAGGGATGAAGGCTGTATGAGAAATACTCTTAAGCCGGCTATATTATCGTTGTCCCTCTTGACGGTCATGGCGGGGGCAGCTGTTTCCCCTTCACTTGGAGTGATAGCTGAACGTTTTCCGGAGGCAGAGAGGCTTCTTGTGCAGATGGTGGTATCCCTTCCGGCACTGGTGATAATACCCTCTCTTTTTCTGGCTACCTGGCTTACCCGGTTTTTTTCAAGACGTCAGATCCTTCTTACAGGGCTTGTTGTTTATACAGCGGGGGGAATGGGCGGAGCTTTCTCGAACAGTATAATGATACTTCTCTTCTTCAGGTCGATCCTGGGGGTGGGAGTAGGAATGGTGATGCCCTTTTCCACATCTTTGATCTCCGATTTTTTTGAAGGGGAAGAAAGGGCTTCTCTTATGGGTCTTTCAAGTGCGTCAAACATGCTTGGAGGGCTTGTGGCGCTTCTTCTCTCAGGTTTGCTTGCAGATATCAGCTGGAGACTTCCATTCACAATATATCTTTTCGCAATTCCAGTATTTCTTATGAACTTGAAATATCTTCCCGAGCCTCCTGCTCACGATAATAAGTTTTCTGGTTCAAGCCTGCCCGGGCGGATCTATTTCCTCGCCATTGGCATGTTCTTCCTCAACCTGACATTCTTTGTTCTTCCACCTACAATAGCTCTTTTTATAAGGGAGAATTCCCTCGGAAATCCCGAGTTGACCGGTGTGGCCATATCATGTTCCACTGCTGCCGGTTTCCTTTCAGGAATATTTCTTCAAAAAACAAGGAAATTTACAGGTTTCTTCCATGTTCCCCTCATGCTGCTGCTCATGTCCGGCGGTTTTATGATGCTTCACTATTCATTCGTAATTGCCGGAGTCTTTGCCGGCAATGCCTGTATCGGATTCGCCAACAGGTCTCTCTATCCCATGATATTCTTCAAAGCTACCCATGAAATACCCCCGGAACAGTCGGTTAAAGTCACTGCCCTTTTAAGTTCCATGATATACCTGGGACAGTTCCTCTCTCCGATCTTTATCAGCGTCATTGGAAAGTTTTTTAATGATACATCCTTCAGATTTGCATATCTTTTTGTATCCCTTGTTCTTCTTTCTGGTTCTATTCTCTTTGCTGTTCCTTCAATAAGGTCCTGGCGGAAGAAAAGTACATAGAACTGCATTTTTTGCCTCCTTAACAAATTCGTATTTGCCGCGTACCGGAGGGGAGTAATAACTTATATTTCTGAAAGTAAGGCTATGCCTGGTATCCAGGGATTCTGGTTCTCGCCATTGATAGTTATGGAAGAATTTCTATTACTGGATAAGGTAAATGTTCCACTTTCAGCCCTCATAAAGAGTCCATAAAAGCTCACCAATACTGACCTCCACATTATTATCTGCAGATTAGAAATTTAAACAAACTAAAATTAAAAATGAATATATGGGTCTTTAGTCCCGAGCATTTTGAGCCGATCGCCCTATTGGCAATTAATAAAATGTGTCAGAATAGTTCAAAATACCATCCAAAAATCTATTGTCAGAATTCATTAGGACCATGAGAGAAAGAGAGAAGGAGGATCTGGTTCATTCCATATGAACACATTATTTGATCCGGATTCCCGTCCAGGTAGTTGAAGATTTTCCTTAACAAAATATGTTGCTTTGGATTCACTAAGTTTGTCCCTGCAGGGCAAGTTCAGTTGTTTTGTGCAGGAATAATTTCATTTAAAAGGAGGGATATGTGTTCAAACCGTTTCCGATCTGTTTAGAACAATGTAAGTAGAGTGAAGTTGAGTATTCAAGGTTCACGGGAAGACCCTGACTTCGCAAAATATAAGGAGAGATGATGATGAAAAAATATTCACGGTTTAGTTTTTTACTCCTGGTTACAGCTTTTCTCTGTTTTTTTGTATTACCTTCAGTTGCAGCAGAGAGGATAGTAGACAATTCCGGTGATCTGAATCCGGGTAGTATCGTTGAACCTGTTTATCCGACAAT
>CAYPIU010000019.1:0-30030 GCA_964410915.1 uncultured Synergistales bacterium
GGTGAGTTCGCAGAGAACCCCATATGGTTTGAGCCCGGCAAGACGCATGAGATCCACAGTTGCTTCAGTATGTCCCTGTCTTTCCAGCACCCCTCCTGTACAAGCTCTGAGAGGAAAGACATGTCCTGGAGTTGAAAGGTCTTCAAAGGTGGTATTTTCGGATATGGCTGTCTTGACAGTGGTTAGCCTGTCTTTTGCTGAAACTCCAGTGGTCACACCTTTTCTGGCCTCTATGGAAACCGTGAAGGCCGTCTGAAAACGACTTGTGTTGTGACCCACCATCATGCTCAGGTCAAGTGACCGGACCTTTTCAGGTGTAAGGCAAAGGCACACTATTCCGCTGCATTCCCTGATGAGCATGGCCATCTGCTGTCTGGTGAGATTTTCTGCCGAAAAGATAAGATCACCTTCGTTTTCCCGGTTTTCATCATCTATTACCAGGACTCCACTGTTATTACGCAATGCTTCGAGGGCTTTTTCAACCTGTGTCTGAAAAGTTTTTCCATTTTGATGATCCAAGACAATTCCTCCAATATTTTTTTGCCTGGATCAGGGAAGGGATGGTCGGAAGAAGGAGGGGTAGAAAAGACACGATTCATTCCGTTTTCTTATCCTCTTCCATCCGGACTTTGACCGTCGGCTCTGGGATCTCACCAGATCAGCTGTCTCCATTGAGGGAGTCGCTTGCGGGCTACCCGGAAAGATCCGGTACACCGCCGGTGGGGACTTTCACCCCGCCCTGAGAATAAGGCTGGATCCAGTATAAAACTTTAATTGTAAAATTCAATACCAGATCCAGATCAAACCGATTTACTGTAAATGAACGTATTACGTTTTTGCATGAGCTAAATGTTAACAGTTACTCCTATTCCAGCCTTTTCTGCTTTCTTATAGATCAAATGGCCTGTCATTACATCGTGACATGCGATTCCCATAAGAACTGCGCTTCGCCTTCCTTTTTTGATTGCTTCTTTTTTACCTGCTACTACTTGTCCCATGTCTGCATAGATCTTTTCTTTAACGGGATATCCATGATGGAAAGACACTTTTTCATTCTGCATCCATAGATACTGATTCATATCGTCACAGACGAAGATATCCGCTTCGGTCATAACTTCATTCTCATATGCTGCATCATGATCAACAGAAATTGTTAGTACGTCATTTTTAAGCCATTCAGCTTTTATAGATGGCTCTGGTTTTTCTATTACCGGTGTGCAGGTTATTATTACGTCTGCACTGCTTACGGTTTCTTTTGTATCTTTGCAGGAAATAAATCTAAGGTGAGGGAATGTTTTTGACATTTCTGTAGTAAATTTTTCTATCTGTTTGTCAAAAATATCGTATACTTTCACGATTTTAAGGTTTTTAAGCACTTCGTTCATTGCCATAAGGTTAGTTCTTGCCTGAACACCGAGGCCTATTATAGCAATTGTATCTGAAGCTGGATCTGCAAGATATTTGGCACATACCCCTGAAGCAGCACCGGTTCTCCATGCTGTCATCCAGTTTGCATCCATAATGGCCTTTAGCATACCCGTTTCCGGATCGTTCAGGCACCAGATACCCATGATATAAGGAAGACCCCTGGACGGATTTGCCGGATAACCTGAAACCCACTTGATACCGGCGTAATCTGTGTTTCCCCCTACCCAGCAGGGCATAGCATGGATAAAAGAATTCTGTCGGGGATGAATGCCTGTTTTTGCTGGCATTTCATTTGAACCTTCACCTTTGCTTTTCAACCCTGATTCAACAACGCTTATTACTTCTGACATCGGGATATTAAGTTCTTCAACTTCCTTTTGGGAAATGATCTTGATTTCCATAACTACAACCCCTTTAAAGTTTTGGTTTGCCTCATTTCATCTTTTTTATAGAAATACAGCCTGCTTGAAATAGTATTTGAGATTGTTTTTTAGTTCATTGGGCACTTGTCCAAAAAACTAGATATAGAAGTAACGATTTTTGTAATACTATGGATAAGCTAAGAATATCTGCCTCTGATCCCAGTGGAAGTTTTATACTTCAGTCACCGTTCTTTTTAGCATTTACCAGGTACACGCTCACAAGTGAAAGAAATATAAATGAAAACTTTTCTTGTATGGCATTCGCCATCTGCAAGTCCTTTATGATTAACTTTCAGCATAGGTTCTCTCCGGATCGTTCATTGATCTGCAAAGTGGAATCATTTTGTTGATATCTCAAATATGCACAAGGTTATCCCGGATTGTCGAGATTGACGTATAAGAAGCTGGCGATGGACGATTTATGGTTACAGGAGCCAAATATAGCAGCGCGGATTTGTGCATATGCACAAATCCGCGCTGTAAAAGAAGGCTAAATTCTGGAGCAGGGACAATGGCATTATTTGTTATTCTTCAATAAACTCTTTGTGTCTGAAGAATAGGAATGCAGATAAAACCATATGTTAGGCTTCTTCCTTTTTGGCCAAAAGGTTTTTGTTAAGTATCCAGAAACGAAAGTTTTTTCAGAGGATTTTATCCTCCAAGTGACATCATGACTACAGATGGCCATCTAAAATGTGGCGTGAAACAAAGGAACTGGTGGTATTTAAAAACTTTGCAGGAGGTTATATCTATATGTCAAAACCGGTTATTGCAATCCTGGGTGGTGGGAATGCTGGTCATGCATCTGCGGCTGAGCTATCGCTGCTCGGGTTTGAGTGCAGACTTTATCAGGATCAAAACTTTGTTAAAGATATGGAAAAAGTTTTTAATACCAGGGAGATATTGCTTAATAGAGATCCAGAAGGCGGTTGTAGAGTTGAAGGTCTTGCTTCTATTTCCGTTGTCACTTCAGATATGGCAGAAGCTGTAAGCGGTGCGGATGTTATATTGTCTCACCTTCCAGCTTTTGCCCATAAGGGTGTAGCAGAGAGTTTGTCTGGCCTGGTAGAGGATGGGCAGGTAATTGTATTGCTTCCAGGTACCCTTGGGACGCTTGTTTTTGCTGAAATTTTCAGGAAAAATGGTGTAACAAAAGATGTGATACTGGCGGAAGCCAATACCAATCCCTACGATACGAGAATTCTCGCTCCTGGAGAGTCCTTTGTTTACAAAATGAATGATCCTCTCATGTTGGGTGTTTTCCCTTCAAATCGTACTGAAGAAGCCATAAAAAAGCTCGAGGGAGTTTATGATTTTGTGCCCATGCAGGATGTACTGGAGTGTGCTATTCACAGTCATAACCCGCTTCTACATACTCCTGCCTGTATAATGAGCGTCAGCCGTATAGAGAGATCAAAAGGGGAGTTCTATCTTTACGAGGAAGCTTTCACCGATACGGTTTGCAGGGTTACATGCGAAATGGATAAGGAGCGGATGGCAATAGGAGAAGCTTTTGGATATAAAACACGCTCTATTGAGCAGCTTCTTTCCGGACTTGAGAATCCTGGTACGCTTTTCAAGGAAACAAATGGAAATCCCGGACTCTGTTATATAAAAGGCCCTACTTCAGTCAAGAGCAGGTATTTTACCGAGGATGGGCTGCATGGTCTGGTACCCTGGTCTCAAATAGGGGATATGGCTGGAGTGCAAACACCACTGATAAAGGCATTTGCGACGATAGAAGGATCTGTGATTCAGAGAGATATGTGGGGAGATGGACGTACTCTCGAAGTGATGGGGATTCAGGGAATGGATTTGGACTCCTTTAAGCAGTACATGAAAACCGGGGAAAGGTAAGAAAGTTCATTTTTCATAGAAGGAGACTCCAAGAAGTTTTTACCCCCGTTGAGTGTAGTAGAGAGAAGGTCCATAAATTTAACTAAATGGAGGAGAATGCGAAAATGAAGAAGAGTTTTGGTAGGTCAATATTGACAGTAGTTCTTTTGGCAGTTCTTGTTGTTGCAGGTTTTGGGACCATGTCCGAGGCTAAACCAGATATGGTTCTTCGTATGGCAGGACAGCAGACAGCAGATCATATGGCAACCAGACTGATGAAACAGGTAGCAGAGGAAGTAAAGGAAAAAACAGATGGACGAATCGAGATCAAAGTTTATCCTACATCCCAGCTTGGTGACTATGTGCTTGTATATGAAGAGATGATAAGAGGAACAATTGACATGGCTCTGACTTCAGTCCCGAGCCAGTTTGATCCAAGACTTGAGCTCCCCTATGTAAATTACTACATCCGCAATTATGATGATGTAAAAAACGTTTACAAAGCAAAGGGCTGGCTTTATAACAAAATGGATGAGTTCCATGGCAACCTTGGAGTCAAGTTCCTCGGTTTCAATGTTGAGGGTTTTGGCGGTTTTGGTATGACCAAGGAGATCAACAAACCTCTTGACCCAACAGTGAACAAGGATGTTCTTCTAAGGGTATGTTCTATCCAGGCTTTCAAGCTTGCAGCTGAGGATGGCGGATACTCAACAGTAACAATTCCATATGCAGAACTTTACACTGCGCTTCAGACAGGTGTTGCTGATGGCTGGAGTGGAGGTTCCCCCGTACATTCCTATCTGTTCTTTAAGGATGTTCTCAAATATTACTATCAGGTCAACAACTTTGTAGAGAGTGAATCTTACATGATGAGCAAAGTTGTCTGGAATAAACTGAGTGAGGAAGATCAGAAAATAATTTCAGAAGCATGCGCAAGAGCAGCTAATGACAGCATCAGAATATCACAGGAAGAAGATTCCACTTACATGGACAAGCTTAGAGATGCTGGTATCGAAGTTATCACATATACCGACGAAGAACTTGATCCTCTCTTTGAACATTGCCAGAAAGTTACCTGGCCCAGAATGGAGAAACTTATGACAAAGGAACTGATGGATGAGTTCCGCGCAGAGTATGCTGAAGAGTAGTATCATAAGCAATAATCAATAATCAGATAAAGTTTTTCAGGGGTCCCTTTATTGGGGCCCCTTTAGAGAGGGAAGAAATGTCTCTACCTAAGGAGTGATCTGGATTTGACAGATTCCTGTGAAGTCGAAGTAACCTCAAGGGAATTATATAGTTCTGAGGGGTTTTTATGGAACTTGTTGTTACGTCTGCAGAAAATAGTTATGACCGTCAGTAGTATGCTGATTGTACTGATAATAGTTTTTTCAGTTATTGCAAGGTACTTTTTCCACGCTAACCTTTACGGTTATGAAGAAATTGTTACGATATTTGCTTTCTGGTTGTATTTCATGGGAGGGGCCTACGGAAGTTACAACGGGACTCACATTTCCGCAGATCTTATGAACGTCTATCTGCCTGAAGGCAACCTCAAGCAGTTTGTATATGTGATACGAGATATTGTTACCATTGGCATGGCTTTTCTGTTCACCTATTATGCGTATGATTTCTTTATGTTTGGTTTCATGGGGCCATTAGGAACGGGAGTAGCTCTTCCCAGATCTCCTGTCTGGCGTCTTCCCATGGCAATTTCATATGCATCAGTTTTCCTTGGCTATATACTGATGTCGTTTTATTTTACAGTCCATTTTGTTCATGACCTGAGAGTCTTTTTAAGGGGACGGAAATAAGAATTGATAATTCTGATAAAAAACCTGAAGAGATCTTTTTCAGGATAATTCAACTGATAGCCAGTTTAAATGTGATAATTCGAGGGGAGTCGGCTACATGATATATATTGCACTATTGATACTTTTTGTAACTCTGGTAATTGGAGTGCCAGTACCATTCAGTTTTATGGCTTCCACTGCCTGGTTACTTTTTTTTGGTGGTCCCGACATGCAGGGGTATTCACCGACTATGGTTCTTCCATATGGCTTCAGTCAAATGAACTCTATAGTTCTTCTCGCTATTTGTCTTTTTATTGTTGCGGGTGGAATAATGGAAAAGGGCAAAATAGGAGAAAAACTTATAGATTTTGTCGAAGTCTTTGTTGGTAGGTTGAAGGGCGGTCTTGGTGTAGTGGCGACCATTTCCTGCGCTGTTTTTGGTTCAATCACAGGAAGTGGCTGTGCTACTCTTTCCTGTATTGGTTCGATAATGTTCCCCAGGCTCAAGCAGGCTGGATATCCAAGAGGTCATTCTGCTGCTCTGCTTGCAAATTCATCCGTTCTAGGAATGCTTATACCTCCAAGTTCAATAATGATCCTTTATTCATGGATAGGGGGACAGTCTGTACTGGCTTCCTTTCTTGCTACGGTAGTTCCGGGAATAATTCTTACAACATTGCTTTCAGTAGTTAATATTTTCCTGTTAAGGAAGAACACAACAGTACTTGTGGAGCCTCCTCAGCCTCTTTCAAAGACTCTCAGGCAGGCAAGTATTAAGGGTAAAATTGCCCTGCCAGCGCTTTTGATGCCTGTTATTGTGCTCGGAGGCATTTATGGAGGGATCATGACTCCGACTGAAGCTGCTGCTGTAGCATGTCTATATGCAGTTCCAGTTGGATTTTTTATTTACAAAGGTCTTACCTGGCAAAGCTTTCTTGAAACTCTCAAGGACTCCGCTGTTACAACAGGTGTAATAATGGTAATGCTTTATGCGGTAATGATGCTCAGCCGGTTGTATATTATGGAAGATCTGCCCGGGAAAATGCTGGTTATGTTACAGTCTATTTCTGAAAACAGGTATGTTATTCTGTTTATGATCAATATTTTCCTGATCATCATGGGGATGCTCATGGATGATATTAGTTCGGTAATGTTGACAACACCCATACTATTGCCAATAATACTTCAGCTTGGGTTCAGCCCTATCCATTATGCAGCAATAGTAGGTGTCAACACAGGTCTTGGAAATATTACACCTCCAACTGCTCCGATGTTGTATCTGAGTGGAAGGATAGGGTCTTCACCAATTAATGAGACTCTTATGCCCACACTCTGGATGATCCTGTTCGCCTGGTTACCAACACTTGCTGTAACAACTTACTGGCCAACTCTTTCAATGTGGCTTCCTCGCCTTATACTTGGATGAAGCAGTTAAGAACAGGCCTCTAAAAATAATTGATTCTTTAAAAGCAAAACAAGATTGCCCCTGATATTTTTCATCAGGGGCAATCTTGTTTGATGACAACTATTGCGGTTTTGGCAAGGCATCTTTTCCGGAGTGTAGATTCAGAACCTGACGAGCTTTTACTGCAAGATAAAGAGAAAAAACATCATCAAAATTCTTGATATTGATTTCGCAGGCATGTGCTATCTTTTCCAGCCTGTATGAAAGGGTGTTGCGGTGAATGTTGAGTTTTTTAGCTACTTCTCCCGGGTTGAAAGGATCTTTCATCCATGTAAGAAAAGTTTTTCTCAGATCAGGCCAGTTGGGAAGTTCCGAAAGTGAATCCACAAGCTGCTGTTTTACAAAAAGCTTGCATTTCTGTGTGTTAAGCGTCGAAAGCAGGTCTTCAACCATCAGTTCCCTGTAATCGTAAATACAACTGTTTTGAGAAAGTTTTTTCCCCAGGTGAAGAGCTCTCCATGCTGTGTAATAGGAATCTGCAAGGCAGGGGGGGACTATAGCTATTCTCCCAATACCTATAGCGGCATTGATATTCCTATCCTCGAGAGTTGAAAGCATCTTCCTGCATTCAAGTTGTAGATCTTCCCGAATATCTTTATGGCTATTGTTTCTGGGATGAAGAGCTCTTATAACGAGATATTTATCGGCACCGAAGCTTGAAATGATATTCTGGGGGTTTGAAAAGACGGATCTTATATTGTTGAGGATAGACATTTTGAAAGATTCTATATGCACTTCAGTGTCATGGATCTCCTGTGAGGAAGCTTTATCTCTTATTTCTGCGGCCAGGTCTCTGAATCTGGAAATGTCTATTAGGATCGCTATTCGTGGAAGTCGAAGATCATAACCAAGGCCACCTGCCTGTGTTATCAGAAGAGATTCATCCATTTCATCGGGATGAAAAGATATTATTTCCTGGATCAGGTTGTGCAGGGCCCTTTCCCTCAGGTGGGAATTGGCCAGTAGATTCTTTTCACGTAAAAAGATCTCTGCCTCTTTTCTTACAAGATGTGCATATTTGATCACTTCTTCAGGATCCCCGGCGATCCCTATTGAACCAACAACTTTACCTGCATAAATAATAGGCAGTGCAACCCCAGGTTTCACTTTTTTTCTCAAAGCCTTTTCCGGATCACAGGTTTCCACCCTGTTAAATTTCATAACTGGAAGAGAGGTTGCATGCAATGTTCCAAGACGTGATTTATCCGAGCTGCCAATAATGATCCCCTTTTCGTTTGTTATTATAACGTCCTCTCCGATTATGCTCTGTGTTGCATCCACAACTTTCTGGGCAGTTTCAGTTAACATGAACGGACGTCCCCCTTGTGTTTTGTGTTTTTCAACAGAATAAATACGTTATCTGGGAGAATACAGGCACTAATTTGTGCTCAAGCACAAATTAGTGCCTGTATTCTAACACTATTCTTTCATTGTGAACAATGAAATGAAGGCGGGTCTTCAATATAATCGCATTGTTCGAAAAACTACTCTTGAAAATGTATATTTTCAGGATGTTCAAAATATTGTGAAGGGAGCTGGCAATATGAGGTTAGAACTTCGTGAGGCCCATGTTAAGGATGTCCAGTGGGGTAGCAAGACATGTATTGAGAATAATGTACTTTACGTGGACAAAACAGAGGCCCTCTCCGTAGTATCAGGAGATGATCGTTTCACCAGTCTTGACCTTGATCTGGCAAGGCCAGGAGAGAGTGTAAGGATAATACCAGTTAAGGATGTCATTGAACCAAGATACAAGGTCGAGGGGAGAGGTGGATGTTTCCCGGGGTTTATCAGTGGAACTGAGACAGTGGGTAACGGTGCGACCCTTGTTCTTAAAGGTGCCGGAGTCATAACAGTAGGCCCCATTGTTGGCATACAGGAAGGGCTTATAGACATGTCAGGTCCTGGAGCTGATTATAATCCCTACGGTAATACAAATAACGTTGTCCTGGTTGAAGAGCCTGTTGAGGGTCTTGAGAAACATGAATACGAAACTGCATTGAGAGAAGCAGGCCTTAAGCTTGCTAATTATCTTGCAGAAAAATGCCGTGAAGCAAAAGTTGACAGTACCAGGGTTTTCGAAATGCCTGACAGTATTGAAGAAAGGAACGAACAGTGCAAAGATCTTCCAAAGTTCGTTTATGTTTATATGGGCATCAGCCAGGGATTACTTCACGATACGTTCATTTATGGGATGGATCTCAAATATATGCTGCCTACTATACTTGACCCCAATGAGGTAATGGATGGGGCGGTAGTTTCAGCGAATTGTGTTTCTGCGTGCGATAAACAGAACACTTTCCATCATCAGAACAACCCGGTAATTGAAGAACTCTATGCACGCCATGGCAAGGACCTTAATTTTCTTGGAGTAATAGCGACTACAGAGCTTATGACTCTTGCCGGCAAGGTAAGGTCCTCTGATTATGTTGTAAAACTCTCAAAGATGCTTGGTGCTGAAGTTGCCATTGTTACAGAAGAGGGATGCGGAAATCCGGATACCGATCTCTGCATGAACTGTCAGAAACTTGAAAAAGCAGGAATAAAAACAGTTATCATCGGGAACGAGGTTTCAGGTCAGGATGGTTCGAGCCAGGGGCTTGCCGATGTTGTGCCTGAAATGAATGCCTATGTATCCTGTGGGAACATCAATGAAGTTGTGGATCTGCCTGCAATGGACAAGATCATTGGAGATGTCAGGGCTATATCGAATCTTTCGGGCGGAGATGGTAAGGCCCTTCATGAAGATGGATCTATAACCTGTGAGATCCAGTCAATAATAGGTTCAACAAATGAGCTTGGATTCAGTCGTATAGGTTGTGAATGGACATAGAAACTATTGGCGAGAGGAGGAAATCGCAGTGACTAAAAGAGTTGTATGTTATATCAATCAGTTCTTTGCAGGTATGGGAGGCGAGGACACCGCCCACGTTCCCCCGGAGGTCAGGCAGGAGGTTGTCGGACCTGCGATGCAAATTGATTCGCTTTTTGGAGAAGAAGCACAGGTTGTTGGTACAGTTATCTGTGGTGACAGCTATTATGGGGAAAACATCGAAGAGGCCCGTTCTGCAAGTCTTGAAATGATAAAAGACCTCGAACCGGATCTCGTAATTGCAGGGCCCGCTTTCAATGCGGGACGTTATGGTTTCGCCTGTGGGGATATATGCTCTTCTGTAACGGAAGAACTTGGTATTCCAGCAGTGACAGGTATGTATAATGAAAATCCGGGTGTTGATCTGTATGGGAAACGTACTTACATAGTTTCTGTAGCAGATAGCGCCAGGGGTATGCGGAAGGCTCTTCCTAAAATGGTGCAACTTGCCTGTAAAATCCTTAATAAAGAAAAGCTTGAACCTGCAAGGCTGGAAGGATATCTACACAGGGGAATAAGAAAAAATTTCTTTCATGAAGAGACTGGTGCTCAGAGAGGTGTAGAAATGGCCCTGGCAAAAGTTCGAGGCGAGGCCTTCAGGACCGAGTACGAAATGCCAGTGTTCAAAAAGATAACGCCAGCACCACCTGTCAAAGATATTTCAAAAGCAACCATAGCTCTTTGTACTTCAGGCGGGATAGTACCCAAGGGTAATCCTGAAAAGATCAGGGTGTCATCTGCAATGAAATGGGCAAAAGAGGATATCTCCGGTCTTGAGGATCTGACTCCTGATAACTTTGAGTCGATCCATGGTGGATATGACAGGACTTGGGCTCTCGAAGATCCGGATAGAGTGCTTCCCCTTGACATGTTGAAGCAGCTTGAAAAAGAAGGCGCCATTGGGAAAATATTCGAATATGCCTGCTATACCACCGGGACAGCCACCTCGGTCGCAAATTCTGAAAAGTTTGGCCAGGAGATAGGTGAACTCCTGAAAAAAGAGGGTGTAGATGCAGCAATTTTAACTTCTACCTGAGGAACCTGTACTCGATGCGGAGCATCGATGGTTAGAGAAATAGAAAAAACTGCAGGTATACCTGTTGTGCATATTGCGACAATTGTTCCTATCATGATGACTGTAGGTTCGAACAGGATAGTGCCAGGGGTAGCCATTCCTCATCCCTCGGGAGATCCTTCGAAGGATCGCAAACATGACCAGAAAATAAGAAGAGAATTACTTGAAATGGCTTTGAAAGCTATTTCTACTGATATTTCGGATCAGACTATATTCAACAAATAATTACTGGAGGTGACAATAGTGGGTAAGTTTACAGGTAAAAAACTTATCCTGCTTGGAGAAAGGGATGGAGTACCAGGACCTGCGATGGAAGCAGTCTTTGGTAAAACCGGTGCGGAAATAGTCTTTTCTGTAACCGAGTGCTTCGTCTGAACTGCGGCAGGAGCAATGGATCTGCAGAATCAGCAGAGAATAAAAGATGCTGCTGATAAGTATAGCCCTGAAGAACTGGTCGTAATCCTTGGATCTTCTGATGCCGAGGGTGCCGAGATCTATGCGGAGACAGTTGCGAACGGGGATCCTACATTTGCAGGCCCATTAGCGGGAGTTCAGTTGGGACTCTCTGTATACCATGTACTTGAAGAAGAAGTAAAGGCTGAAGCTGATAAGACTGAATGGGAAGAGCAGATCTCCATGATGGAAATGGTCCTTGATGGTGATTCCATATCCCAGGCAGTGAGCTCAATGCGGGAAGAATTCAGCAAGTACTGATCATTGGCTGGTAAAAAATAAAGTTTTATGCTTTTCCGCTGAATGGGGGCGGATTAATATCCTCCCCCATTTTTTATTTAGCGACAGAAAAGGTTCACTTATCATGTAAGTTTATAATACGTTGAAAGGTTTTGTTAAATTATGCTTATTATAAGTAATAATCCGGAGGTCTGGAAGAAATTCCCGAATGTTTACAAAGTGCATGGGACACCTCTTGAAGTCATGCTGGAAGTCAAGAGAAGGATCTATGACGGGCACAAGTTAGTGGGAATGCCTATTTCCGGGAATCTGCGTATGATAGTCAGTCCATACAGATCTGTATTACTCTCCCTTTCAGCAGATCCTGAAATCGATAACCAATCTGTAATGCTTGTAGAGAATGCAGTAGAGCGTCTTGGTAAGACGGAGTTCAATTCGGTCCCCTCTTTTACCCTTAAGGACTATTCTTATATGGATCAGGAGTTTCTCAACTCTGCCCTGAACGAAGTAAGCTAAGGGACCAGGGGTCTTTTAATCTTTATTGGGACCTTTTTCGTCAAAGGTTTCATCCAGATCTTTTCTTGTCTCTGCAGCATCTTCTTTTTTTGATTCGAGACGAAAAAGTACACCAAAAATAAGTACACCCCAGAACCACATGGGGGAGAGGAATTGTCCGAGAGGTGCGCAGGCAATTGCGAGAAATGCGAAAATATTCTTTTTAGTTATTTTGATCTTCATACAGCCTCCATTTTACTGAAATCCAGGTCCAGGTCCCTTTTTTGAAAAATGCCTTCCTGAAACAATTATAGACCTGCATACTTTCTATTTCCTGTAGGGATAAATAAACTCTGATAAAGAATCGATGCCCGATCCCGTCAGAGATGATACATGAAAGACCTTTTTGATACCACTTCGCCTTAAAGCTTTCATGTTCCTGCTGAGGTGCTCTGGGTCAGCAATATCCATTTTTGTCATAACTCCAATAGTTGGGGCACGTAAAGAATGTATGAATCTGCAAGGAAGAGACTTTTTCCGGACCGGATCTATAAGCATCATAATAAGTGAGGCTTTAACTGAAGAAGTGATAAGCATGTGATAAAGGTGTGGTATTTCGAATGCTTCTCCAGGTGTATCCAGAGCCTGGGCAGAAAATTTAACTGCCGAGGTTTTTCCGGGATGTTTCTCGGTAAGCCCCAGAGTGTTCAGCAATGTGCTTTTACCCACGCCAACAGGTCCAATCGCCATTATTTTCTTTTTCATGTACTTGTTATTTCACATGGATAAAATCCGAGAACGGTCTGCAAACCTTTGACGGTGGCATCAAGTGAAGTCTCTACATCAGCGATCGTGCCTGTGATCATTAAACAGCCTGTAAAACGGTCAACGAACTCTATGTGGACAGAAGCAGCTTTAGATGCTATATCAGCAGCAATAACAGATCCCTCCCCTGGAGTTATGGTCATGATCCCTACAGCACCGATCTCTTCTATCCCCAGGCTATCTGAAAGTTCGCCCCGGGGATGTCTGATAACATGCGCCAAAGTAACCTGTTTTCCCGGAACATACTCCTGTACCAGTCGTACCTTTTTTTGTTCGTTCGATCCTTCGTTTAGCATATTTACCTCCCTGGGAAGCCAGTACTTTATATTACCTGCCATGCTCCCGGAATATCAAATTTGCGAATGGCAGTTAGTATCGGATCCCGGACTGCATTGCCTGTCTAACATATAGTCCTTCAATGCTCCATGAATATTTTACAATTTTTGAGCAGGAGATAATTGTGCAGGAGCACAAAAAATAATCTCATAAGTTTTAGATTTTTAAATACCCTTCCAATGCCAATTTATCCACTATCCCATAAACTGGTTCAAAATATGGCTTCATATAAGGGTTTGTTATTTTTGGAGATGAAGAGATCAAACCTTTCAGTTATTGAAAAGGGGTAATACATATGGAAGTTGAGAAAGATCTCATTGTGAAAATTACCAAAGAGGTCATTCAGAAAATAAACGGTGAAAATGATAAAAACCTTGTTGTGGCAGGAGTAAGCAACAGGCATGTCCACCTATCCCGGGAGCATCTCAATATTCTTTACGGCCAGGGTTACGCCTTAACCAGGTACCGAGATCTCAGGCAGCCGAACCAGTATGCAGCAAAGGAAACGATCGGGGTGGCTACAGCATCAGGATATCTCGACAAGGTGAGGATACTGGGGCCTGTCCGAAAGAGCACTCAATTCGAGCTCTCAGCTTCAGATGCACGTCGATTGAGAATAGATCCCCCTTACGCCAAAAGCGGCAGTAAGGAAAGCTGTTCTCCCGTGATACTTATAGGCCCTGAGGGAAATGTTGTGCTGGAAACCGGTATAGCAATTGCATGGAGACATCTTCATCTGTCCATCGAAGAAGGGGCCCGCTTAAATTTAGAAGATGGAGACGAAGTGGATATTGAAGTTTCAGGAGACAGAGGTGTTATCTTCAGGAAAGTCTGGGTCAGAGTGAGCTCGAAGATGATCAGTGAGTTTCATGTGGATACTGATGAGGCAAATTCCTGCGGCTTGCGGACAGGGGATAAGGTCAGGGTCCTGAGATGACTTTAACGGCCATAGAAAATGTAATTAAATCCAGGATCGTGAAGAGGACAAAACAAGCTATTGCATCTGAAAAACCTCTGGCGAAATGGAAAAAGCTGTTCCTGGGTTTTGACCTTGGAACTGCCAACATGGTTATTGTTGCATTAAATGAAAAGGGAGAGGTAGTTACTGCAGTTTCCCAAAGTTCAAAGGCAACCATCAGAGATGGGGTCCTTGTGGATTATTGGGGTGCGACCAGGAGAATGGCTGAACTTTTTGATGCCATGAAGTTAAAAATTGGTTGTAGTGATCCCGAGATAGCAGGAGCTTCTGCTGCCTATCCTCCGGGTATAGATGCGAGAACAGTAGAAGCATGTGGTAATGTCATAAATTCCCTCGGGCTTGAGTGTACTTCCTTGTTTGAAGAGCCGGTAGCCGCGGCAGTCGCCCTTGGGGTGGTCGAAGGAGCGATAGTTGATATAGGCGGAGGAACTACAGGTATTTCTGTTTTTAAAAACGGGAATGTTGTTTACACAGCAGACGAACCAACCGGAGGGGAACATATGACCCTTGTCCTGGCGGGATCTCTAAAGATCCCCTATAACGAAGCAGAGAAAATAAAGTGTGATCCTGAACGTCAGCAGGAACTGTTCCCGGTAGTAAAACCGGTTATCGAGAAGATGGCTACCATTGCGGGGGATCATCTTGAAAAAATGGGATATGCAGGGGAAATGCCGGTGATACTTGTCGGTGGTGGTGCATCTTTTTCTGAAAGCCGCCAGATCTTTTCCACGGTCACAGGTGGAGAAGTATATATAGCATCCTCCCCAATGCTGGTCACGCCGGCTGGTATAGCTCTTTCCCTTTTTATGGACAGTAATTCAGAGAAACAGGCCTGATGAGGATCTGTGTTCTGATAAAAGCCGGAAAAATGTTCCCTTATAACTGAGCAGGTGGATCTATGGCAAGAGCAGAAAACATAATAAGCGTTGGTCTGGATATAGGGACAACTACAACTTCAATAGTTATGAGTGACCTGGAGATAGAAAATGTTGCTGAAGGTATAGGTGTACCTGAAGTTCGAATAATAAATAAAAAGATCATTTTCAGAAGTGAGATCATTACAACTCCTTTTGTTGACAGTGAAAATGTTGATGCGAATAAAGTAGGGAACTTTCTTCTTCGCCAGTATGATCTTGCAGGGATATCACCAGAGGATGTAAAGACGGGGGCATTAATAATTACAGGAGAAGCAGCAAGAAAACAGAATGCAAGGAATGTTTCCTCTGCGACTGCTTCAAGTGCCGGATCTTTTGTGGTAGCTGCTGCCGGGGCACATATGGAAGCTGCGATCAGCGGCAAGGGCTCAGGGGCGGCAAAATATTCGGCAGAAAATGACTGCAGAATACTGAACATTGATATTGGCGGAGGTACTACGAACTGTTCGATTTATGACAAGGGTTACTGTGTCTCAACGATCTGTATGAATATTGGCGGAAGGCTTATACAGTTCGAGTCAGGTTCACTTAAAGTAAAAGATTTTAACAAATGGGGATCTGCTGTTGCGAAATTCTGTGAAATAGATCTTCTGAAGGGACATTACCTTGTAAAACAGCATTTGCGGGTTATCTGTGATGCATTGTCCGACTCACTTGTTTCAGTACTCAGGGGAGAACCTGATGATCTTGCATCCAGTTTATTGATAGGAGATATGCCACAAGGGCCCTTCGATCTGGATGCCGTAAGTTTCTCCGGAGGAGTTGGAAGTATTTATTACAGGAGTACCTCATTGGAGCAGGGAACGGATGTAACAAAAATGCTTCAGTATGACGATATAGGGATCGCCCTTGCGAGCTCATTAAGAAACAAGATGTCTATTTCGCCGTTTCATGTTGTTAGTCCGGAAGAGACGATCTATGCAACTGTTATAGGAGCAGGAATTCATTCTACAGAGTTGAGCGGATCTACTATATATATCTCCGATCCCGGTGCATTGCCGCTAAGGGATCTGCCCGTTATAAAGGCAAGCTTTGCCAACAGTTACATTGATAAAAAAAGACTTCAGGAAATGCTGAAGATCTTTGAAAAGGAAGGGTCAACCGGAGTTGCGATCGTTATAGGGGAAATGGAGGATGTATCATTTGCCAGAGTCAACGAGGTAGCTACTGCTTTGAGCGAAGTTTTAAATCATGTCACGATTAATGGCTCGGTAGTGGTTATAAGTGAAAATGATATTGGTAAGATCCTTGGTAGTTTATTGACAAATGCAGTAACAGGCGACAAAAAGATTATTTCAATAGACCAGATCAATGTAAAAGAACTGGACTATCTTGATATCGGTGAACCCCTTTATGGAGGAACCATAGTTCCTGTTGTTTTAAAGTCATTGGTTTTTTCGGATTGACGCTAAGGAGGATAACTCAAGTGAGGTTAAAAACCCGACTCGGAGGAAAAACATATCAGTTCAGGGATATTAAGGATGTTTTCGGTAAAGCCAATGAAGAAAAGTCCGGGGATATCCTTGCTGGTGTGTCTGCAGAGAGTGAAGAAGAAAGAGTTGCTGCCAAACAGGTAGTTGCTGAACTTACCCTTGAGGAAATAAGGAATGAGCCCGTTGTGCCCTATGAGGACGATGAAGTTACCAGGGTGATCCAGGATGGTTTGAACGAGTATTCCTATAACTTTATCAAAAACTGGAGAGTTAAAGAACTCAAGGAGTACATTTTGAAAGATGAAACTGCCGCTGATGATATTAACTGGGTATCGAACGGTCTTACCAGTGAGATGGTGGCGGCTGTTGCCAAGATATGTTCAAACATGGACCTGGTATACGGAGCTAAAAAGATACCCAGGGTAGCCCGTTGCAACACAACAGTCGGTTTGCCGGGGACTTTGTCCATGAGGCTTCAGCCAAATCATCCAACAGATAATATTGATGCCATAATGGCTTCTCTTATGGAAGGTCTGAGCTATGGTTGCGGAGATGCTGTAATAGGGATAAACCCATGTATAGATGAACCTGAGAGTGTAGGAAGGGTTCTTAGAACTGTCCATGAGTTTATGAACAAGTGGTCTTTACCCGCCCAGCAGTGTGTTCTTGCTCATGTAACTACCCAAATGAGGTGTATGGAACAGGGTGCTCCTCTTGGTTTGACATTTCAGAGTCTCGCAGGGAGTCAGAAAGGTAATGAATCCTTCGGTATCTCGGTAGCGATACTTGATGAAGCTTATGATATGACCAGAAAATTCAGCACGGCAAAGGGGCCTGATTACATGTATTTTGAGACGGGCCAGGGTTCGGAACTTTCTTCCAATGCCCATAACGGGACGGACCAGGTGACAATGGAGGCCCGTTGCTATGGTCTGGCCAAAAAATATAATCCTTTTCTTGTTAATACTGTTGTTGGTTTCATAGGTCCTGAGTATCTCTATGATAGTAAACAGGTTATCAGAGCTGGCCTTGAAGACCACTTCATGGGCAAACTTACAGGACTTTCAATGGGTTGTGACGCCTGCTATACGAATCACATGAAGGCAAGCCAGGATGATGTCGAAAGTCTTGCAGTTCTTTTGACCGCTGCCGGGTGTAACTATTTCATGGGTGTACCCATGGGGGACGATATTATGCTGAATTACCAGTCTCTTGCATATCATGATGCTGCTACCCTGAGGCAATTATTCGGTCTGACTCCAGCGCCGGAATTTCACAACTGGATGGAAAAAATGGAATTAACAAGAAATGGCATCCTCACAGAAAAAGCGGGAGATCCCTCAATTTTTTTAGCTAAGGGATAAGAGGTGAAATAAATGTTAAAAGAATCCGAGATACGCAAGATAGTGGAGTCTGTAATAAAGAACACTTCGCTTTCGGAAAATGATCCCACAGTTAGAAAACAGCAGTCCGATGATACTTCTGTGCCCCGGGATGGGGATGAAAGTGTACTTGAAGACCTGATGGATCATGATCTTTATGAATGGTGCCTTGTCCCTGAACCTGAAAATCCTGAGGGTATGAAAAAAATGAAAGCATCCACTCCTGCAAGGATATGTTCATGGAGAAGTGGGCCGCGACTGAAAGTTGATTCATGGCTGAGATTTCGTGCTGACCATGCCAAGGCAAGAGATGCTGTGTGGCACGAAATATCCTCCAGTGTAATGGAAGATCTGGGGGTTGTATGTGTACAGAGCCAGGCTTGCGAAAAAGAACAGTATTTGACACGTCCTGATCTTGGCAGACAGCTTAATGATCAGGCCAGGCAGAAGATAGTAACAGAGTGTACGAAAAAAGCCCAGATACAGCTGGTAGTGACAGATGGCCTCAGTTCTTTCGCCATTGAAGAAAATGCATCTGATTTTATTCAGGCTTTTAAGGAAACAATAAAAAGTTTTGGTCTCTCCATAGGAGAAACTATATTTGTCAAATTTGGTAGAGTTGCGGTTATGGATCAGATCGGAGATCTGTTGGATCCCGAAGTTATCGTTGAGCTTGTAGGTGAAAGGCCAGGACTCGTTACTGCAGCAAGTATGAGTGCCTATCTTTGCTTCAGGCCTTCTAATGAGACTATCGAATCCGATCGTACACTGGTGGCGAATATTCATTCCGGAGGTTTACCTGCCGTTGAAGCAGGAGCTCATGTGGCAGGGCTTGCAAAAAAAATACTTGAGGCAAAAGAAAGTGGAATGAAGATCAAAGATTAATATATTTAAGGCTCTTTTCTGGAGGGATCTTTCTTGTACGGGATCGAAGCGATAAAAGCCAGGGTCCTTGCTGTAAAAATTATTCCTAACATAAATAAGTTCATGAGGGAAGAACTTAAACTTAAACCGGGATACAACAGCATAGGTATGCTTACCGTGACGATAGATGACGTCGGTTATACGGCTATAGATGAGGCAACTAAAAAGGCGAATGTCGAAGTGGTCTACGCGAAATCTTTTTATGCTGGAGATGCTCATTCTTCAGGCCCCCTTTCCGGGGAATTTATCGGAATACTTGCAGGGCCTGATCCTGCAGAGGTTGAAAGCGGAATCAGGGCTGCAGTTGAATGCATAGAAAATGATGCCTGTTTTTATGCGGCTGAAAGCAAAGGTGAGATAGCATTTTTTGCACAGTGTATTTCAAGAACAGGAAGTTATCTTTCAAAGGAGAACAATATTGCTGAGGGGCAGCCTTTAGCCTATCTTATAGCTCCTCCCGTTGAAGCGATGTATGCACTGGATGCTGCAATCAAGGCAGCAGATGTAACTTTAACAACATTTTTTGGGCCTCCAAGCGAAACAAATTTTGCAGGAGGACAACTTACTGGTACTCAGTCCGCCTGCAAGGCAGCCTGTGAAGCATTTGCGGGGGCCGTAATGGCAGTTGCAAGTGATCCAATAGACATTAAAGGTGAATAGAAGATGAGCGGAGGTGAAACTCATCATGGAAGGTAAGGCCATTGGATTGATCGAGACCAGAGGATTTGTGGCAACAGTAGAGGCTCTTGATGTGTCTCTGAAAGCGTCGGAAGTTGGCCTTTTGTCCCGGACATTTACAACCGGGGGGCTTGTCTGCTTAGCGGTGACCGGTGATGTTGCATCTGTAAAGGCTGCTGTTGATGCTGGCTCTGCTGCTGCCCGTGAGCTTAATGGTCTTGTCAGTATGCATGTGATCCCAAGGCCATCAGCAGATGTTATTAAAATGATCAAAGCTTCGAAAGGCGGTAAAAGACGCAGATATGTAAAACCTGCGGTCGAGAAGGAATATGGAATAGCTGAAAAGTTCTCAGAATCTGAAGATACAAATTCAGCCACTTTATATGACGTTTTAAAAGATTCTCCAGCGGTGTTGTACCTTGAGAAGGGAAAGATGCTTCAGGATTACAGGGTAACAGAACTGAGAAAGATCCTCAGGGTACTTGAGATAGAAAGTATTACTGGTCGGGCCATATCAAAGATGAAAAAGCAGGAGATCCTTGAGGCATTGAAGATATATTGTCGGGATAGTTCTGAAAAAACTGATTAAGGGCTGATCTGTTAGAACAATAAAAAGATTAGAGAATAGAAGGAGGTATTTGAAATGGCTAATTATAAGGAAATTGCGCTCGGAATGGTAGAAACCAGGGGGCTGGTAGGTTCTGTAGAAGCCGCGGATGCAATGGTGAAGGCTGCGAATGTAACTCTGATAGGAAAAGTACATGTGGGCGGAGGTATCGTAACTGTAATGGTAAGAGGAGATGTGGGGGCAGTAAAAGCTGCTACAGATGCAGGTGGAGCAGCGGCTGAAAGAGTTGGAGAACTCGTTTCTGTCCATGTCATACCAAGGCCACATGCTGAAGTTGAATCAATTCTTCCAGGTTTGGATAAATAATAGTATTCGTAAAGTCAATAACAGCTGGATTCTATGAGGTGACAAGAGGTGAAAGTCTTAACTGAAAACAGGCTTAGATCTGATCTTCCCGGCACTAAGTATCCTCCTGAATATTTAGTGCCGCCAGGTACTATCATTACTCCTGCAGCAAGAAGTTTTTTATCTGACAGGGGAATACGATTGTCCTTCGGGGGGACAGGTGAAGTTCAGGATCCACAAGACAGGGTTTCGGAAAACATGGCTGAAGAAGGCAGTTTTTTTCTCATAGGGCCGGATCTGAAAGTTGACCGTAAACCGGAGCACTATACCCATTTAAGCGGTAATAAGCTTGTACCCAAAAATCATCCCAGGATAGAGCTCAGGGGTAAACTTGATTCACTTCAGGCAGATATCATACTCGCGCAGGTCAGAATTGCTGATCTTGGACGTGAAGAACTGGTAAATGATCTTCAGGAGATACTTGACCTGGTTAAGGAGATACTTAAAGGAGAAGTTACCGGTTCTGAAATTATCGTTGAAACATTAATGGGTTTCAGCAAGGATCAGTTGAGGGAAGTTTCTCACCATCCGGAAAAATATTTCGATACAGGCCATTTTTTCCCTTCAAGGGAAATGGGAGAAGTAATGGCTTTGTTGAATGTTGTTCGTACCCGTATAAGGGAAGCTGAACTTGTGGCATGTAATGTTTTCAGAAATGCTGATTCCGGAATGACAAGAGAGGATATTTTAACCCTGCTGAACAGACTGAGCAGCGCGATATATATAATGATGTGCAAGTTTAAAAGCAACAAATATTAATATCTTATGCATACTGAATAAAGTCATGGTTTCCAGAGGTGATAAGGGTGGATGAAAAAACCATAGAACAAATAGTGGATCTTGTAATCCAGGAGATCCATAAAAGGAGTAAATCCGCTACTGGTTCGTCAGGTATACAGGAAAATCTTGAAATACGCAAAGAGGTTCTTCTTGTTTTTAACGGATCAACGTCGGGTCTGGAAGATATTCTGGGTCTATTGAAGAGATATATCCCGGATCTTTCTTATAATGTTGTCCTTACAGAAACAGCCTCCAGGCTTTTTGGAGAAAACTGGATATCTGATCGGATAGAATGCAATATTTTAAAGGTTGATGAAGCTTATGAGGTCATTCCAAAGACAGATCTGGTAGTTTTCCCGAATCTCACTCAGAATACTGCAGCAAAAGCTGTACGTGGAATAAGAGATTCTGTTGGTTCTGACCTTATCGCTTTTTCGCTGATAAAGGGCAGAAAAGTACTGGCACTATCCGATGCTGTTCAAACTGATAGTATGCCTGCAGCATACAGCGCTTTCTGCCGGGATATTCTTTCACGGCTTTCAAGAATAGGCGTAAAAGTTATCAGATCGGGTGGTTTTTCAGGAGAAATAGAAAACTTTATCAGGGAGAGTAAAGACGATAACAGAGTGAATTCCCTGAAAACGGGTGTGAGTGATCCCGTTACCACGGTATCAGGTTCTGCAGTATCCCGGTCTGTATCAAAGGATCCCGGATCTGAAGAACTGGACCTCTCTTCAAAAAAGATCCTTTCCGCCAGAATGCTCCAGGAAGCGATATCAGAAGGAGCAGGAAAAATATTGATATCACCAGAGGCCATTGTTACTCCACTTGCGATGGACATGGCAAAGGACAGGAAAATATCGTTGATCAGGACCTGAGGGAGTTATGCCACACAATAGTGGTGCTTCCTGTCAGGAAGATCTGAATAAAGATAGAAGTTGGATGTATTCGAAGGTAATGATTTTAAGCAGCGATAAAGTTGGAATAAAGGCGGTGAAAGACTTTGATTTTAGATAAAGACCTGATGACTATACAGGAAGTTAGAAACCTGGTCAGAAAGGCCGCGGAAGCCCAGGAGTTGCTGGCAGTAATGTCTCAGGAACAGATCGACAGAATCGTTAAAGCTATGGCAGATGCCGGGGCAGAGGCCGCTGAAGAAGTTGCGAAAATGGCGGTGGAAGAAACAGAGATAGGGCGTTATGAAGACAAGATAATTAAAAATCTCCTGGCTACAAAAGTTCTTTACGATGAGATCAAGGATATGAAAACAGTTGGTCTGATATCTGAAGACCAGGAAAAGAAAGTCTATGAGATCGCAGAGCCGGTGGGAGTGGTAGCAGCAGTTACCCCTACGACAAATCCTACATCGACAGCCATGAACAATGCGATTATATCCATAAAAGCGAGGAATGCAATAGTTTTCAGTCCTCATCCAAGAGCCAGGAAATGTACTGTCAAGTGCCTTGAAATACTCCGTAAAGCAGCTGTTAATGCCGGTGCCCCCGATGATTGTATAGGGTGTATCGCTGAACCCAGCATCCCTGCTACAAATGAACTGATGAAAAATGACGGAGTAAGCATGATACTTGCCACAGGTGGGCCAGGAATAGTCAAGGCGGCTTACAGTTCCGGGAAACCTGCTTTGGGTGTCGGGGCAGGAAATGCTCCATCGTTTATAGAAAGAACAGCAGATATTGAAAAAGCGGTCAGGAATATAGTTACAGGCAAAACGTTCGACAATGGTACGATCTGTGCTTCGGAACAGTCAGTTATTTGTGAAAGATTTAAAGAAAAAGAGGTTCGGGAGCATTTTAAAGCAAATGGTGCCTATTTTCTTTCCGATGATGAACGTACAAAGGTAGAGAAGATCCTTCTTAGCCCCAAAAATACAATGCTTGCTTCTTCCGTAGGCAGGAGTGCCCTGCAGCTTGCAAAAATGGCAGGTATTTCAGTTCCTGAAGGAACGAAGCTTCTTATAGGGGATGTCGAAGGAGTCGGGGAAGGGTATCCCCTCTCTCACGAGAAACTGAGTACAGTCCTGGCATTTTACGTTGTTGATAACTGGGAAGAGGGATGTAAGCTTGCAAGGAAACTTCTCGTCCTTGGTGGGCTTGGCCATACAATGTCTATGCATACCGAGGATAAGGATGTAGCTCTGAAATTCGCACTCGAAAAACCGGCAATGAGAATTCTGGTAAATACTCCTTCTTCCTTTGGAGGAGTAGGTGCTACTACGGGACTTTTCCCGGCTCTTTCTCTTGGGTGTGGAACTGATGGGGGCAATATTGTTTCGGACAACCTCGGACCTCAAAATCTGCTTAATATAAAGAGAATGGCCTACGGGATAAAAGAAGCCGATAGTGTTTGTGAAGATCTTCTTAAGAACCGCGAAGCTCCTGTTAAAGAAGGCGGCAAGAAGAAAGAGCCTTCCAGGGAAGAAGGTTACGTCCAGAATGATAACGAACTTGTTGATCGTATAGTGATGGAAGTAGTGAAAAAACTGCAAAGTTAGTTACATCTTAATAAATTAATAACATTATCCGTATGGAGGGTTTAAAAAATGGTTAGTGAACAGAAAGCACTCGGAATGGTTGAAACAAAGGGGCTCGTGGGATCTATTGAAGCTGCAGACGCTATGGTAAAGGCAGCAAATGTTACCCTTATCGGTAAAGTACAGATAGGTGGAGGTCTCGTAACTGTAATGGTTAAGGGTGATGTAGGAGCTGTAAAGGCGGCGACAGACGCTGGAGGAGCGGCGGCAGACAGGGTTGGCGAACTTTTGTCGGTGCACGTAATACCCAGACCTCACGCCGAGGTAGAATATATTCTCCCACAGCCTGGAGTTGAATAGGGATTGTCATTAAAAAGGCAAAAGGGGGACTGAGATTTTGGCTCTTGAATATGAACTGATCCTGTCCCCTTCGGCTGACTGTTGCAGGATACTTTGTAGAAGGATGGGGCTTGATGAGGGCTGTTTTCAGAATGAAAACTGGGCCGGAGCACTTCTTGTACAGGGGAAAGTTGCTCAGATAATTGCTGCTGCTGACGTATCCACTAAAAGTGCAAATGTGGCTGCCAGGGAAGTATGGGGGAATTGTCCCCAGCATATTACTACCATAGCTCTTGTCGGAGATATTGCTGAGGTCAAACAGGCTTTAAAGGCTCTCCAGGAGAAGGGAATGGTTGGATGAAAATTGCAAGAGTGGTTGGAAATGTTGTAGCTACCCGCAAGGATGATCGTCTGGTGGGTAAAAAGATACTTGTTGTACAGATCCTGATCCCGGATCCAGAGGGTGAACTTGAACCTGTACGGTCCGTCGATGGTTTTGAAGTTTCCGTAGATCTTATTGGTTCAGGTGTTGGTGAATATGTTGTTATATGTAATGGAAGTTCTGCAAGGGCAGCGGCAGGAGCAACAGATGCTCCGATAGATAGTGTAATAGTTGGACATATTGATACGGTAGATATTGATACTCGATATTCAAAAAGATAGAGGCAATTTATTTCTTGATGTAACTTGTATAGGAGAAATCAGGGTCCTTTTTCCTATCTTGTGCTTTACTCAGGAGTGCAGGTGAGAGTAATGGATATTAACGAACTGATCTATAAAGTATTTCAGGCAGGAGTAGTTGGCGCCGGTGGTGCTGGCTTTCCTACTCATGTGAAGCTTAAAGCCAGTGTGGATACATACCTGATCAACGGAGCTGAATGTGAACCGCTTCTCGATGGGGATAAGTTCCTGATGACCGAGAAGGCAGATAAATTAGTCTCCGCCGGCAATGAGATAGCTGAAGCTCTTGGAGGGGCCAGGCTTCTTTTTGGTCTTAAAGCTAAAAATCAAGAAGCAGGATCTGCTCTTGAGGAGGCAGGTGCCGAGACGGTAAAAATAAAAGACTACTATCCCGCGGGTGATGAAGTAATATTGATCCACGAAGCTCTGCAGAGGATAGTTCCGGAAGGGAAGCTTCCACTTTCTGTCGGAGTAGTTGTTAACAATGTGGAAAGTCTATATAACATATACAATGCAATACAGGATATTCCGGTTACACATACGTTTGTTTCTGTAGGGGGAGCAGTAAATGTTCCCGGTCTCTACAGGGTCCCTTTAGGCGCATCAGCAAGTGATCTGCTGAAAGCAGCTGGAGGGGTGTCGATCGAGGATCCTGTTTTCGTAGACGGTGGTCCCATGATGGGTACATACAGGAAGACCCCCGATTTTCCCCTTACCAAGATCTCAAAGGCGGTTCTGGTACTGCCGGAAAAATCTGCTCTTGTCAAATATGAGACCATGCCTTTAAGCAATATGTTGAAACAGGCCAGGGTCGCCTGTTGCCAGTGTAACCAATGTACTCTTGCCTGTTCACGTAATCTTGTGGGTTATGATCTTGAACCCCATAAAATAATGAGGGCCATGGCATATGGTAACCAGCAGAATATGGAAGTTCTGAAGACGGCGATGCTATGCTCGGAATGTAATCTTTGCAGCGGCCTTCACGCATGTCCTATGCAGTTGAGTCCAAGAAGAGTGAATCAGGAGATCAAGAGGTCTCTCAGAGAACAGGGAGTAAAAATTGATTTTCCTGAAAGGACAATGGAAGCTCATCCTCTAAGAGATTACAGACTTCTTCCAGGCAGCAGGCTCAAAAAAAGGCTTCAACTGGATTCCTATGATATTCATTCTCCGTTCAGGGGAGATCTGGATGTCCACCAGGTAAAAATACCCATGAAGCAGCATATTGGTACTCCGTGTGTGCCAGTTGTAGAAAAAGGAGAAAAAATAAGGTCGGGCCAGATTATCGGGATGATCCCCGAGGATGCCCTGGGATCTCGAATACATGCATCGATCAAAGGGGTCGTTTCAAGTGTAGACCCTGAAAATGTAGTGATAATAAAGGATGAGGAGTGATCACCATGTTTATGGCTATTGCCGCCATCGAACTTATAAGTGTGGCACGCGGGGTTCTTGCCGTCGATGCCATGCTGAAAGCAGGAGAGGTAACTCTTTTTCAGTCAGCGCCTATTTGTCCGGGCAAGTATTTCATTGTCGTAGGAGGAGATGTTGCTGCTGTTAATGAGTCCCTGAAAGCTGGCCTTTCTACAGGATTAGAGGCGGTAACGAGCAGCATGGTCCTTCCCAATTGTCACCCCGATGTCTTTTCTGCTCTTGCCAGTGCCACCGAGGTTGATACGGTTAGAGCTATAGGAGTGGTTGAAACAATGAGTGCTCCCTCAGCTCTGGAAGCCGCTGACGCCGCAGCAAAAGCTGCTAATGTACAGCTTGTCCAGATAAGGCTGGGTCAGGGAATGGGTGCGAAAGCCTTTTTCAGTTTTGCGGGAGAAGTTGCGGATGTAAAATCTTCGGCAAAGGCTGCTGAAGAGGTTGTTTCTTCACAGGGGCTACTTGTAGATATTTCAGTTATTTCAGGTCCTCATCCTGACTTGCCTGCTGTAGTTATATAAAGATCAAAATAATATTTAAGCAGGAACAGGCATAATTGTTTGATTTTAAACTTCAGTATTTTAAGAATATATATTTTTAGCAAGTTTCTTTCTGTTGCATTTCCCTCACTTTTTAATAATACTAATTATTGCAATATTTCTTTTTTGTCTGTCACTGGGGAACGTTGCGAAGTTTCCCAGTGACAATTTTTATGGCTCCCCATCCTGGATACATTTCATAACTTAAATGAAGCCAGCAAAACATTATCTGTATGCCTCTTTACTAAGTTGATGAGAAGTTCTAAAATATTGATTAATTGCTCATTTTCCTAAGGAGAGATCAGGATGTTCAGACGTTTTCTCGGGGTCATTTTTTTAGTTATTTCCCTCATGGCTGGTGCATCATTTTCACAGGATCTTACGGGTGAAGATATTATCAGGGAAGTCAATGACCTTCTTAACCAGGAAACAGCGTTATCCAGAACCCGAATGATCCTACAGACTTCTTCGGGAGGTATCAGGACCTTTGAATTCAAAAGCTGGGCTAAAGACAGGGGAGAGAAGACCCTGATCCGATATACTGAACCCTCTCGAGCGAGAGGGCAGGCCATTCTCATGCTTAATAATGCTAATGATATCTGGATGTATTTTCCGAGGACAAGAAGGGTCAGAAAGCTTGCTACTCACGCGAAAAGACAGAAAATGCAGGGAAGTGATTTTTCCTACGAGGACATGGGAAGTGGTGAATTGTTTTTAACCGACTACGATGCCATCAGGCTGGATGATTCAGAGGAGAGGGGAGAGGACTGTTACATCCTGAGAATGGAAAGAAAACTATCGAGTGATTCTTCTTATGAAAAACTGATCATCAAGGTAAGAAAGCGCGATTATTCACCGCTTGTTATCGAATATTACGAAGACGGAATAAGCGAAGTTTCCAAGGTACTTTATCTTGAAGATATATTATTGATCCAGGATATTCCGACTGCCATGAGATTGACTATGAAAAACGAGCGAGACCTTACTGCTACAAGAATGGAGCTTTTAAATATTGAGTATGGTGCTGAACTGCCGGATGAGATGTTCACTGAACGCTCATTAAGACAATGAGCATCTTAAAATTCCCTTATGGAACAGGAAGAATATTTTCATCTACGATCTATTTAATTATTTTTATCCTTTCATTTTTATTCTCCTTCGGTTCAAGTATCTCTAATGCGGAACCAGTTCAATTCTTTGGTTATTTTCGCAGTGAGCTGACTGCGAGTGATTCAGAGAGTACCGGGTTTATGATACTCAACAGGCTCAGGCTGGATTTTGAGACGTCCCTCAGCAGGAAGTTATATCTTGCAGGTAACTTTAACCTTATCTTCTATGGCGGTGATGATGAAGGTAACTTCCTCAACAATATCCCTGATTCGATCTCGGGTTCAGTACCTTCCGGGTTAAGAAACAGTTTCAGATATTCTTTCGATGATGACATGGAATGGGATAATATTTTCTTTCAGTACAGGTTTGAAAGATTTGATCTTACGGTGGGCAAACAGCAGATCAACTTTGGAAGCGGCTATGCCTGGAACCCCACTGATGTTTTTAATGTAAAGAGTCTCATTGATCCTGGGGAAGAAAAAAGTGGTCATAAGGCTTTGAGAATTGATTATCCTCTGTCCCTGTCAAGCAGATTCCTTTTCTTATATGACCTCGAAGATAAATACGATGATCCCGGGGTCCTTCTCCAGTACAAGACCAATCTGGGCCATTTTGATTACTCAATTACCTTTGCAGACAGGTATTTGTACCGGGTTGATCACAATTCTTTTTCCACATTGAGGTATAGACGAAAAATGGCAGGTCTCAGTGTTGTTGGGGAGGCATTTGGGTTAGGTGTCTGGTTCGAGGGAGCTTACAACTGGATAGACGGGAATGATAATTTCTATGAATTTGTGGTTGGATGGAACTATACCTGGCAAAACAGTTTTTATCTTCTTGTTGAGTATTTTCACTCAACGCAGGGTTATTCAGACAGCGGGAATTATGATCTGAACGGCTGGATGAGGTTCATCAGTGGAGAGATCAGTTCTCTGTCAAGAGATAATCTGTATCTGTATTGTTCCTATCCCTGGAATGACCTCACAACTGTAGGTCTGGCAGTGGCCTCCAGCATTTCGGATGGTAGCATGGTCTTAATTCCCACAGTTGAATACAGTCTTTTCAATGATATCTATCTGGAGTTCTTCGGGGCTGTAAATACGGGAGATGAAGGTACTCTTTTTTCCAGGGAACTGGGTAATGGGGTTTTGGCCAAATTAACCTGGTATTTCTGAAAGGGGGCTGAATTGTGAGAGAAAAACTTTTTAACCTGCTTTCCAGTCTTCATGCCAGACACACGGGCAAAATGCTGCTCGCTGTGGCATTACTTTCACTCTTGTCCCTGTTTTTCGCATTGCAGCTTGATCAGACAATGAGATGGTCCGATCTTCTTCCCGGGGATGATCCCAGGACCGTTGAGTTCGATAAGGTTATTCGGGAATTTGTATCCTCCAGCAGTATTATCGTTGTGGTTGAGGGGAAAGAGGAAGACATCAAGAATTTCGCAGAGGCTGTTGTCCCAGGGATAGAAGCACTTGAAGACAGCCAGGAAAGGTCTTTTGTTCAAAGGGTGAATTACAAAAAAGAAGTAGGATTCATTCGGGAACATGGACTTATGATGATCAAATCGGAATACCTCGAGAATATTAAAGGTTTTTTTGAGTCGGCAAGTCTTCCCGGTCTCATCGAAAATATGAATGACAGTCTGGAAAAGGAATATGTAGGCAAGCAGGAATCCCTTTCTACCAGAGAAAAGGAAGATAGAGCAGTCAATCTTCTGGATGGGCTTAAAGTCTTCCTGGGTACCATAGAGAGATCAGTTTTAATGGGAAGCATTTCTGAGGAGATGGCAATGAATGCGTCTGATATGCTTCTTGTTGGAGATCCGTATATACTTTCCTACGATAAAGAGGCTCTTATCCTGGATGTGGTGCCCAACTTCAGTATGATAGAGATGGAACGCCTCCTCCCGGGGGTTAAGGCTGTTAAGGGTGTAGTTCACAAGACACTTGAAGATTTTCCAAATGTCACGGCAGGCTTGACAGGTACCCCTGTTATACAGCATGACGAGATGGTTTATACAACAAGGAGCCTGGGGTACACATCCCTGATAGCTTTAATTACGATCTTTATTCTTCTTGCTGTAGCTTTTCGCATGGCTGTTGCTCCGGCATTTGC
>CAYPIU010000020.1:0-18534 GCA_964410915.1 uncultured Synergistales bacterium
AAGGTCTGACTTTTCGGAAAACTCATTTAAAGCCGTGGACGAGATCCTCTCAAGATCCTTGATGTCAACACAGGAATTTCCCATTTAACATACCTCACTTTTTTTGAACATGTTAACATATTCCAGTTAAGGAACAAGAGCTATATTATGTTGCCAAAGTTAAAAACGAGATCGAAAAGCAGATCTTGTTGTAAAATATAAGGCTGATACTGATTTTCAATAGGAGGCGAATCGATGTTCACCATCAAGGAATTTCTCAATGAAGAAGTAAAACCGGCTTTAGGATGTACCGAGCCCGGTGCAGTAGCACTGGGCGTAGCAAGAGCTGTAGAGGAACTCGGCGAAACTCAGATTGATGTCCTTGAAGTAACCGTAAGTGACAGTATATACAAGAACGGAATGTACGTGGGCATACCCGGAACAGGAGGGCTGAAAGGCAACGACATCGCGGCAGCCCTTGGAGCAATATGCGGCAGATCAGAATATGGACTTGAAGTTTTGAAAGACTGCAACAAGGAAAACCTCGAAAAAGCCGGGAAAATGATCGAAAGCAACAAAGTTTACATAATCCCCGACATGGATCGTCACGGAGTTTATGTAGAAGCCTCTGTTAAATCCTCGAAAGGTTCAGCAACCTGCATAATAGAGAAAGAACACTCCAACATAACCAGAGTTACAAAAGATAATAAGATAGTCTTTTCTGCAGATGATACCGATAATTCTAATGGAAATAGCGGAAGATCAATTCCGGATCAGGTATTGAAAATGAATTACAGAGAGCTTGTTTCTCTTGTTGAACATATGGACGAAGAAGACATAGACCACGTTCTTCAGGGTGTGGCTATGAATTACAGGATCGCAGAGTTTGGATTTGAAAATAATGTCGGCCTTAATCTGGGCTCGACCATAAAAGAAATTGCTGGAGACCAATACGAATCAGATGATCTCAGCGCGAAAATAAAATCTGTATGTGCTGCTGCATCTGACGCAAGAATGGATGGAGCACCTCTTCCAGTTATGAGCAGCGCAGGAAGCGGAAATCATGGTATAACTGCAATTATTCCCGTAGCAATAGCAGGTGAACACTATAAAAGATCAAAAGAAGATATTGCGCATGCCCTGGCGTTAAGTCACCTTACAACATCATTTATAAAAAGCAGGATGGGGCGTCTAAGCCCTGTATGCGGGTGCGCTGTAGCAGCCGGGGCAGGGTCCGCGGCAGGTATGGTCCATCTAATGGGCGGCGACATTGATCAATCAGTCAAGGCAGTGGAGATAGTAATAGGAAATCTTGTAGGAATGCTTTGTGATGGAGCGAAGGAAACCTGTTCGCTGAAAGTCAGTACAGGAGCTTCAGAAGCTTATTACGCAGCTATGCTTGCCTTAAAGGGACAGCACCTGTCAGGATGTCAGGGCGTTATCGATACAACTATCGAAAAAACCGTAGAAAACGCTGCGAGAGTAAATGTAGAAGGAATGAAAGATGTCGATTCCATAATAATAGATATCATAAGGAAACGATTTAACTGATCCTCTATAAATAGAAAAGAAAAAGGTCCCGGAATAAAGATCTTGAATTCCGGGACCTTTTTGACCGATCACCTTTTAAGAGCCTGTAAAATATCCTCTGGTTCCAGTCTTTGCCTGTAGTCAGATCTTTTCCATGACAGAAGCACTATTCCAGACCTGTCCACGATGAAGGTTGCAGTAACAGGCAATTGCCAGGATTCATCTCCATTGTATTCTGGTATCACAAGTCCAGCACCTTTATAAATTTCCCTTACCTCAGGAGGCACGGTAAAGACCAGATCAAGATCAGCGGCAAAGCTGTTCGAAATATCTGAAAGAAGGGGATAATCAAGTCCCAGCTCATTTTTCAGTTCTTTTGAGAATTCAGGAAGCATAGGTGATATCGCCACAATTGAAGCACCTTTCTTCCTGACTGAAGCAAAAATCTCCTGATAGGCCTGCAACTGCAGACGACAGTAAGGTCACCATTTACCCCTGAAAAAAACAGCTACAAGATCACCTTCTTCAAGAAGGTCTTCCGAGGAGACCTGTTTCCCTTCCTGATCCTGAAGGTCAAAAGCCGGAAAGAATGCACCTTCATCCGGAATAATATCCTCGATACCTGAATATTTTAGATCATTTCGAAATTTTTCCAGGATTTTTCTTGCACTATCAGGGAACTTTGCTGAACTATTACGCACCTGCTCATCCAGTTCTCTCTTCAATGTCAATTCTCACACTCCCCTTCAGGAAACAGTCAATAAAGATCCACTGATAATGATACCATCAGTTTAAAGCTTCATCCAGAGAGCTATTTATCGAGAATAGGGGTTTAGATCATTAATTATAAGTTTCAACCTAAAAATATCTTATAAAAATATATAGATTGGATACGGCAAGTGTAGAAAGCATCAGGATTCCTCCCTTTACAAGATAAGCCTTGAAATCTATTTTCAGGCCTGATCTCTCTGCTGCTCCTGCCATGACAAGATTTGCAGAAGCGCCGACAAGGGTTCCGTTCCCCCCAAAACATGCACCAAGGGCAAGGGACCACCATAGTACATCCGGGCTGGCTGAACCCATGGATGCAAATTCTTTCACCAGTGGTATTACAGCGGCAGTATACGGGACATTATCCACTATGGACGACAGGATCCCTGATCCCCATATCAGGAAAACGCTTAAGATCTTGAGGTTTTCTCCAATGGTACTGAACACAAAATTCGCCAGCATATGGATCAACCCAAGATGTTCAATGGTCCCGACAAGCATGAATAAAGCTGTAAAAAACAGTATGGTCACCCAGTCAACTTCTTTCATTATCTCTTCCACATCAACAGGACAGATTATCAGCCCGAGAGCAGCTCCAGAAAGAGCTACTGTAGCAGCTTCAATACCAAGCCTGCCATGAAGGACAAACCCAACGAGAACAAGCAGCATAACAAAAAGGATCCTCTTTGTAAGGCCTTTATCATCAGTGCTCCTGGGTTCCTTGAAGTTTTCGGCTATCTCAGACGTTTTTTCGCTGGGTCTCAGTTGTTTCCCATACCAGATAAAAAGGAAAAAATACATCACTACAAGAGAAGCAAGTACTGCAGGCCCCAGATTAATAATAAAATCATTAAATGTAAAACCTGCTGCAGAGCCAATAAGCAGGTTGGGGGGATCTCCTATAAGAGTAGCTGTACCACCTATGTTAGATGAAAATATCTCTGCAAAAACAAATGGCATCGGATCTATTCTAAGAACATCCGATACAGCAAGGGCAACTGGGCCGATAAGAAGAACTGTAGTGACATTATCAATAAGTGCCGAAATAATTGCTGTTAAAAAAGAGAGTAGAAAAAGAAGTATCCAGGGTTTTCCGAAACTCAGTTTTACCGCCTTTACAGCGACAAACTGAATGATCCCCGTTTTTCTTATGATCCCAACTATTACCATCATCCCAAAAAGAAGGCCTATGGTATTAAAATCTATGTAGGAAAAAGCATCTGACTGGTCAATAACGTGGAGTAGGAGAACGGCGGCAATTCCGGCAAGGGCAGCTTTTAACCTGTGGAGCCTTTCACTTACTATCAAAACATATGTAAACAGAAAGATCGTAAGACCTGTTAACTGGACTATACTCATTATGAAAAACATCTCCGATAGACTCTATAACTCCGATTGATCCGGGGCTTATTCTGATACATTATACATAATACAAATAAAGCCCTTTTGCAAGCTATGAAATGATACTACTAATTTTCAAAATTGCAAGGCCATTTATATACTTTTTAGCAATTCCTTGAAAAAAGATCTTTCAATTGATACTATCCATTTCGGGTTCAGTTTCCCCTTAGTTGTAAAGACAGGGATAAACATGATAAAAGTCTTTATCGAAGGGAAAGGATGAGTTATTTTGCTTGGTACATGTATACTGCCTCTGTCACTTAAGGAATCTTTCAGAACGATCCGTTCGATCGCATCGTTCATTAAAGACCTTGGTACAGAAAAAATATTTTTATCACACGTTTTCGAAGGGAAAAGAATCAGACAGAAACAATCTGAAAAGATGGGAGATATAGCAGAGGAACTCAGGAGTATGGATTTTATAGTAAGTACACACAGCCTTAAGGGATCTGTTGTTGACGGAATAATGGATCTTACAAAAGAACTTACACCAGATTTTGCAGCACTACCCTGGCATAACATAGACCCCCTGAGAAGATCACTTGTGGGAAGCATTGACATCGACATAGTAAGATCTATTGACATTCCTGCCCTTATTTATAAAAAGGAAAGTATAAGCTCGAACCCGGGGTTGGACTCGATTATATATGCAACCAATTTTCAAAGAACCGACAGCATTGTAGTTCCATATCTCAGTGGAAACTCTCTCCATGCCCGGACTCTATACCTTTTGCATGCAGGGCAAAGGGCTCCCGATCCTGAAGCAGACCAGAAAAGAAGATCACTTATCAGGAACAGTCTTGATAGACTGGCAAAAGAATGTCGTGTCAATTTTGATAATGTAGAGACCATAGAAACAGTTGGCTCGGTAAGGACCGAAATAGTTCGGGAGGCAAGAAGGAAAAAAGCGGACATGATAATTATGGGGAAGACAGACAGTAAAAAAAGTATCGACAGGATATTGGGATCTACGGCAGAATCGGTAGCAATAAAATCACATACGAATATTATCCTTATACCGGCAACGGGATCCTCAAAGTCAGGAAGTGTTCTAAATGGATAAAAAACCTGACAACACCGTATTCATAATGTCGCTGATCATGGTGCTGACAGTAGTGGCAACCGGTATCATCAGCCCGGAATTCCTCCTTCAGCTTTCCAAAACACTTCACAAAGAGATCATAAGATCATTTGGCTGGGGATATCTTACAGCAACTTTCTTTTTTCTCTGCTTTTCTCTTTTTCTTGCTTTCAGCAGGTTTGGAGATATAAAACTCGGAAAGGACCATGAAAAACCAAGATATTCGTATTTTGGATGGTTCAGCATGCTCTTCGCTGCCGGTATGGGGATCGGCCTTATATTCTGGGGTGTGGCAGAACCAATGAGCCATTTTCTTAACCCGCCGTCATATATTGCCAACGGTTCAGGAACAGCTGCGGAATTTGCCATGACCCACAGTTTCTTTCACTGGGGTATCCAGCCCTGGGCTATATACATAGTAATGAGCCTTTCAATTGCATTCTTTTCTTTCAGAAGAGGAATGCCACCGCTTATTTCAAGCTGTTTCTATCCACTGATAGGGGAAAAGATTTACGGGCTCACAGGTTATATAATTGACATCCTTGCTGTTTTTGCAACTATCTTTGGAATAGCAACTTCCCTGGGATTTGGAGCTTTACAGATATCGAGCGGACTTGGGATGGTCCTGGATTTTGAGGTAACCAATACTGTATATCTGATACTTATCGCTATAATTACTGTTCTTTTTCTCGCATCAAGCCTGACTGGCCTGGATAAAGGGATCCAGTTTCTGAGCAAGCTCAACATACTTATAGCAACGTGTCTTCTGCTCTTCATGCTTGCAGTGGGTCCAACATCGTATATTCTTGACATTCTTACGAGTACAACTGCAGATTATCTTTCATCATTTCTGAACATGAGCCTTTCCACTAATCCGTTTAAGGGCTATGACTGGACGCATTCATGGACTCTTTTCTACTGGGCATGGTGGATATCATGGTCACCATTTGTCGGACTTTTTGTGGCCAGTATTTCCAGAGGAAGGACTGTCAGGGAATTTGTTCTGGGAGCATTGACCGTACCTACGATCTTTACTTTCCTATGGTTCAGTGTTTTTGGAGGATCGGCCTTTAATCTGGAATTCGGTAAAGCACCGGGGATAGCGGAAACCATAACTTCTAATATTTCTACAGGACTGTTCGAATTATACAGTTATTATCCCTTCAGTACAGCGCTGACAATTATTACAATAATGCTGCTTGTAGTTTTCTTCATTACGTCTGCAGACTCTGCAACCTATGTACTTGCAATGATGACTTCGAACGGGAAACTGATTCCTCCAACTTCAAGAAAGATCATCTGGGGCCTTACAGAGTCTTCTGTAGCTGCCATACTTCTTCTTTCAGGAGGACTTGATGCTCTTCAGAAAATGGCAATAGCAGCAGCTCTTCCCTTTACAATAATAATGGTATTTATGTGCCGAAGTCTCTACAGTGGCATGAAATACGATATGGCTGAAACTTCAGACAAGCTGGAGATCGAAGATCTCCCTCAGGAAAGCCAGGTCAGAAATATCACCTGATATCGTTTGAAAATGAATTGCAGGCTCCAGGAGCCTGCAATTCATTTAAACCTGTGGATGAGAAACAGGACCATCAGGAACTTGACATTTAAAATCGCAGATCACTTCACCGAATAGAATCTCCCGTCCATGCTTCCGAAAAGAAGTCTCTTTGAAACAATAACAGGAGAAGAAAGAATTTCCCTGCCCGTAGAGATAGTCCACATAAGATCTCCCGTAACTGCATTTACAGCGTACATATTTCCGTTAGAACTCCCCAGAAAAACAGTCTTTTCTGTCACAGCAGGTGATGAATATATACCTCCACTGGAAGAGAAAGTCCACAAATGTTTCCCCGATTCTGCATTTATGGAAAAGAGCTTGCCTGCTACTGTCCCCACGAATATACGACCTCCATCTACAGCGGGGGAAGTTGTTATCTCAAATCCCGTTTCGAAACGCCATGAAGGTATAACTCCCCTGATCTTCGTTGCATAAAGGGTACCATCCCAACCGCCGAAATACACCATTCCGTCATAGATGGAAGGTGAAGCGTCAATGGGTCCCCCTGCTCCACCTCCCCATATCTTTCTGCCGGTTTTGACGTCAAGAGCATGGAATTTCCATGTGTGATCTCCAAAATATATCAGATCATCATGGACGACCGGTGAACATCTTAATTCCCTTCCAGTATCGAATTTCCATACCTTTTTACCTCTTTTACGGTCAAGAGCATAGAGATTTCCGTCTGCACTTGTAAAATAGACATACTCTCCGGATATAGCGGGAGAAGAGTGGATCGCACCTGTATTGATCTCTGTACCAGCATTGAAATCCCAAATAAGGTCACCTGTAGATGCCTTCAGGCAAAGGAACCGTCCTCCAGCATTCCCCAGATAAAGCATATCTTCTTTTATAGCCGGCGCACCATATATCGAATTACCCGTGTTAAAACTCCATAAAAACTCACCTGTTTCGATTTTAAGAGCATAGACCATACCCATGGAATCTCCAAAATATACCCTTCCCTCAGAACATGAAGGAGAACCCGATATCCCCGCATCTGCATCAAAGGTCCATTCAACCTCTCCATGGTAAGGTGGTTCACTTTTCTCATATCTCCCTGTCTGCTGGCTATTGACCCTGAACATAGGACTTTCTGCGAAAGAAACCCCCTGAAACAAAAGAATCAACAAAACCATGGCGGGAACTGACAGGAACAATTTTCCTTTCAAACTGGATAACACCTGTGATCACCTCTTTTTATTAAGCTGAAGAGTTATCTTGATAGTAGGATAACATACAAATAAGGTTTTTATATATAAGCAGACGAAAATATCTGCAAATTATTATTCCATTCTCTCTTTGAACCAGGATATCCCTTAGATACCGCCAGAATTACAATAACAGTTTCCCAAAGACAGGCCAACCCTGCAAAAGAAAACTAAATCTTTAATCAGCTTAATACTATTTCAATTGAAATTATTTTTACAACAAGTTAGATATTCCCTTAAACACATTTTACTTATATTCATGATTATGATATTGTCTGAATGTCGACATTAGAAAGAACTGTTCAATTACTTCTCTGCTCCGAAAGGAGGTCATATGTTGCTGAATATCAAAAATGAAATACAGAACAACCTTGAAACACTCATTGAACTGAGAAGAGACTTTCACAGGCATCCTGAAACGGGTTTCAGGGAATTCCGTACATCGGAAAAGATAGCATCTTTCCTGGAAAACCTCGGCCTCGAGGTAAAACGAAACATTGCCGGGACAGGCGTTTCAGGCCTGCTGAGAGGAAAGGAAGGGGGTAAGACGCTTTTACTTCGCTCGGACATGGATGCTTTGCCGGTTAACGAAGAGACCGGGCTACCCTTTGCCTCTGTAAATGAGGGAGTGATGCATGCATGCGGCCATGACGGACATATGTCAATGTTACTGATCGCAGCAAAAATACTGACGAAACACAGGGAAAGCTTTAAGGGCAATATCAAATTCGCTTTCCAGCCAAACGAAGAAGAAGCCGGAGCAGAGGAAATGATCAGACATGGAGTCCTTTCAGATCCTGAGGTAGATGCATCAATGGGCCTTCATCTATGGTCTCCCCTTCCGACAGGGACCATAGGACTAAACCCCGGCCCTGTCATGGCGGCAAGTCATTATTTTTACCTTACCATAAAAGGTAGGGGTGGACATGCAGGCATGCCCCATAAAGCTATAGATCCAATAAGCACTGCCGTAAAGATCATTGAAGATGTTCAGCATCTACAGACAAGAGAGCTGGACAGCCTCGAGGAACCTACCGTTATCATGTTCACCGGAATACATGGCGGAACTGCACCAACAGTTGTACCTGCAGAGATACAAATTCAGGGCTCCATCAGATTTCTTCATGACAGGGGGGAATTTGTCGAAAAACGTTTTGAAGATATCATTTCTCATATCTGTGCTATGACCGGAACTGAATATGAACTCAAAATTGTTATCGGGAACAGGCTTCTGTCCAATGATAACGATATGACTGATCTGGTCCTAAGGGAAGCCTCCGAAACGGTTGGCCAGAAAAACATACAAAAAAATATGAGAATGATGGTAGGAGAGGATTTTGCCGAATTCAGCCGGAGCGTCAGAAGTGCCTTTTATTTCGTCGGGACAGGGAATCGTGACAAACAGACAGACTATTCCCATCATCACCCGAAATTCAACATCGACGAGGATTCATTGCCCATAGGGATCGAAATGCATGTAAGAACAGCACTTGCGTACCTTGATCAGTAAAAATCAAGTTCTGACAGGTTAAATATAAAATCATATATGGATCATGGAGGATGGATAAAATGTTCAAAGCTAAACATTTCAAGGAAATAGGTCAATTCATGGAAACAATGGGAATTCCCGGAAGGGATGGATGGTCTCTGCCGGACTCGGAAAAATCTTTCCCTGACGGGTGCCACTACAGGATAGAGATCGCAGGTATTGAGAGATACTCTACCCTTGTTGCAATGGTTGACGAAGCAAAAAAGAGAAAGCTTAACGTCCACAGGGCTATCTGCACTGTAGGTGGTTCCACATATTGCGATTTTCAGGAACTTAAGGATATGGCCAGACTTGCGAGAGATGAACAGATAGAAATAATAATGACCATGGGACATCGAAAAGCATGGGATACGGGTTCCAAAGAACTTGGATACTCCGAAGGGATCGTGCAGGGCCCCCGCCACAGAGGTTCAGATAACGTAGCTTACTGGTTAGAAGATATGATGCGTAATCTTGAGGCAGGAATAAGAGGTTTCCTCGTTTATGATGAAGGAGCTCTCACTATTGTCAACAAGATGAGGGAAGATGGATTTATACCCTCTGACACTGTTTTTAAATGGTCTGTCTTTGGAGGACAGTGCAGTCCCGCAGGAGCAAAACTTCTTGAAAAACTGGGAGCAGACTCCATGAATCCTCTCTCAGATGTATCTCTGCCTATCCTTTCAAGCATTCGCAGCACCGTAGATATACCCCTTGATGTCTACATGATAATCGTTGACAGCTTCGGCGGAATGTTCAGAGCCTACGAAGTACCAGAGATAGTCAGAACAGCTGCACCTGTATACTTCAAGATAGAACCGGGAACATCTGAAGCGGACATCTACAAACCATGGGTAACAGAAAGCTGGCACCAGGAATTCATCAGGCAGAAGGTCAAAATAGCATCTATACTGCAGGAGATAATGGAAAGAAGAGCACCTGAGCTCAAAATGTCTCAGCAGGGACCTGAAGATCTGAGTATCCCCGTAGTTGATTAAAGAAAAAACAAAAAGCAATTTGAAAAACCGAGGAGTGCTTAATAATGAACAATGTCTGGGAAGAAGCCCTTTTCAACCTTAAACAGGCTGCAGAGGCAATGAAAATGAAAAATGACATTCATGAAAGGCTTGCCAAGCCAATGCGTTTTACAGAGTTCACTATTCCTGTACGCATGGATGACGGCTCAAGAAAGATGTTTACGGCTTACAGATCGAATCATCAGGATGCCACAGGACCTACAAAAGATGGCACACGAGTTAAACCTGACCTCACTCCTGAGGAAATAAAAGCTCTATCTCTTTTCATGAGCATCAAACATGGCGCATCAAATATACCGGCGGGCGGAGGGAAAGGCGGTATCAAGGCTGATCCATCAAAGATGAGCGAAGGCGAATATGAAAGGCTTATCAGGGGATTTATGAGAAAGCTGAGGCCCAAAGGAGCCTGGGTTGATGTTCCGGGAGCCGATATCGGTACTGGTAAACAGGCAATGGCATGGATGCTCGATGAATATGAGCAGATAACTGGTATGCATTGCCCTGCAGCAATAAATGATAAACCTGCCATTCTCGGGATCGGTGGATCCCTGGGAGGCTATGAAGCCACAGGAAGAGGTGTTGCCAGATGTACCGTGGAAGCCTCTGAAGAACTTGGCATGGAACCAGGATCCTCAAATGTGGTTATCCAGGGATTTGGACAGGTAGGTTCCATTGCTGCAGAATCCCTCTATGAACTTGGTTTCAGGATCACAGCAGTATCTGACATAAATGGAGCCATCTTCAATGATGATGGCATTGATATCCCTGCTCTTATGGAATATGCAGAAAAGGAAAAAACCATCCGGGGCTTCTCCGGTGCTGAAGCAATGGACTCTTCAACCCTCCTTGAAAAGGAATGTGATATCCTAATCCCTGCTGCAGTCCAGGATGTGATCACTTCTGCAAATGCTTCAAGACTTCGGACAAAACTGGTGGTTGAGGCAGCTAATGCACCAACTACTCCAGAAGCTGACAGCATACTGCAGGAAAAAGGTATAAGAATAGTTCCGGACGTTCTTGCAAATGCAGGTGGCTGTATAGTATGCGATTTTGAGCGTATGCAGGGACTCAGTGGAGATTACTGGGAAGCAGAAGAAGTTTACAGACGCCTTGACAAAAGAATGATGAACGCATACAGGGAAGCACAAAAGGTAATGAAAGAAAAGAATATTTCCATGAGAACCGCTGTCTGGGTGAATGCCCTTGAAAAAATAACAGAAGCAATGGAGATAAGAGGCTGGAGCTGATAGCTCTGAAAATGACAGGGGTACCCGCTACCATGGCTCTACCCCTGCCTCCTAACCTTTAACGGATTTTTTATTTCAGCTCAGAGAGGGTAATGAGTAATGAAAGATACTGGTATTTTTAAAAATGAAAGCCTCAGGAATCGTGTTGCAGATCATATAAGAAGAGAAATACTCCTTGGGCACAGATTCAAAAAGGGAGAACATCTCAGGGAAGTTGAGCTTGCAAAAAGGCTCGATATAAGCAGATCTACCCTCAGAGAGGCTCTTAAAGAACTCGAGGCCCAGGGACTTGTTTGCACGATTCCCAGAAAAGGTACTTTTATCTCTGATTTCGACCACGAGGATTTTATTGAGATCTACAGACTCCGCTACCTTCTCGAGACTGATATTTACAGGGTCCTTATTGAACAGAACCTGCTTTCAGAATATGACTTTAAAGAGTTGAGAAAGATAATCGACCAGATGGTCGAAATAACAGATTCAGACCTTTCAGATCAGGAAATGTTCATCCGTTTCAATGATCTTGATATAGCATTTCATTGTTACCTCTGGGAACGATCAGGTAAAAAGTGGTTCATCCAGATGCTGAAAAATATTTTTTTCCAACTCAGGCTGGCAATGCTTCAGGATCTTATACTTGAAGACAATATCGAATCTTCTGCCAGTATCCATTACCAGATCGTAGATGCCCTTGAAAACGGGAACCTTGAAGAAACAATGAAAGCCCTGAGAGAACACATACTGGTACAGAATATTGAAGAAGACCCTGAATAGAGTTAAACTGAACATGAAATTACATTAACCAGACAAATGGTCCATTTTAATGGACAGGAGGGATAAATTATGAATGGACATCCCTTTTACATAGCAGATGTTTTCGCTGAAAAGAAATATACAGGCAACCAGCTGGCAGTGATAAGGAACGCTTCCGATCTTTCTTCAGATGATATGCTATCCATTACACGTGAGATGAATTATTCTGAAAGTACTTTCATCCTTTCTGACCATCCCAGGGATGGTGGATATGACGTTCGAATATTCACTCCCGGCGGTGAGGTACCATTCGCCGGGCACCCCACACTGGGAACCGCCGCACTCATAAGAAAAAAGATCTGCCCTGAAAACCCCGGAGAGGTTATCCTTAACCTTAAGGCTGGAAGAATACCAGTGTCCGTAGAAAATGACGTTTTCTGGATGGAGCAGCTTCCTCCTGTTTTTGGAGATACTTATGCACCTTCAGAAATAGCACCCATTCTGGGTATAGATGAGGAGGAGATCGAAACTTCCTTCCCCATCCAATGGGTTTCCACAGGACTTGCAACCGTTATAGTACCCTTGAGAAACCTGGACGCAGTAAAAAAGGTCAGCATCCAGATGCAGGATTATGTTCCCTTCATTGATAAACACGAAAAAGTCCTGTTCCTTGTATTCGCAAGGGAAACTTTGTTTGACAAAAATAACATTCATGACAGGGTCCTCGCTCCCTGTCACGGAGTTGCAGAAGATCCTGCCACAGGCAGTGCCAATGGATGCCTTACAGGTTACCTTGTAAACCACCGCTGTATGGGCCAGGAAGATTTCCATGAAGTACGGGTTGAACAGGGCTATGAGATCAACCGACCTTCCCTTCTCCTTCTTTCCGGGTACAGAAAGGACGATGAAATAAAGGTTCACGTGGGAGGTAATGTTATTTTTACAGCAGAAGGAACACTTTTCTGATAAACTTGCTTTCAGCGTAGACGATCAGATCATTAATAATATTTCAAGGAGTGATGTTAGATGAAAAAGATAATTTCAACTGACAAGGCACCAGCAGCTGTGGGACCTTATAATCAGGCAGTAGAAGCTGGCGGATTTGTATTCTGTTCCGGCCAGGTTGCACTTGATCCGGCATCAAAAGAGAAAAAACTTGTAGGAGATGACGCTGCAGGTCAGGCAGTTCAGGTTCTCAACAATGTCAAAGCTATCCTTGAATCACAGGGACTTGGTATGAAAGATGTTGTAAAGGCAACTGTATTCGCAGTAGATATCAACGATTTCAAGGCTGTAAACGAAGTTTACGCCACTTTCTTCGACACAGAAGCACCCGCTCGTTCTTTTTTCCAGGTGGGAGCTCTTCCACTGGGAGCAAAGGTAGAAGTCGAAGTTATAGCCTATAAAGGCTGAAAAACTTAAACACGGGAAAGACATTGAAATACAGAGGGGAATGTCCCGTCAGGGACATTCCCTGATTATTGTCAGGATACGAGTTTTCTCAAAAGATCTTCAAAATACGTTTTAAGAAACACCTGGAGGAAATATGTTTAAAGCAGATTATCATATTCACAGCTGTTTTTCGGGAGATTCAAATGAATCAACCGTGAATATTATTGAGAAGGCCATTAGTCTCCAGCTTGACGAAATAGCCCTTACAGATCATCTTGACTTTGATTTCCCCAGCGAAAAAGTTAATTTTGACCTCGACCTGCCCGCCTACAGAGAAGCCTTGTCCAGACTCCATAATATCTCTCACAAAGGCCTGCTTGTAAAAAGGGGTATCGAGGTCGGAATGCAACCACATCTTGCCGAAAGACTTGGGCATGTCATAGATGAAGAGAAACTTGATTTTATTATTGGCTCCATACATTGTGTAAACAGAACTGATCTATCTGAGGGATCTTTTTTCGACAGATACTCTAAAGATGAAGCCCACCGGATCTACTTTGAAACCGTTTATCATAACCTTGAACTTATGAATGGAATATCCGTCCTTGGTCATCTCGATTTCATAAAACGATACGGTAAAAGCCAATATGGCCAGGCACACACCGAAATCAATTATGAACTCCATATGGACATAATCGAGGAGATCCTTCGCCTTGCTATAGATAAAGGGACAGGTCTTGAGATAAATACATCAGGATTCAGATATGGCCTGGGACATCCGCATCCTCACGAGATCATACTCAAACGCTACAGGGAACTTGGAGGAGAGATCATAACCCTCGGATCAGATGCACATTTATCTGAACAGATCGGAAATGATTTTGCCATTGCAACTGAAATACTTGTTAAAACGGGTTTCAGATATATCTGCAGTTTTTCTGATAAAAAACCTTTCTTCCATACAATTAGAATATAGTTTATATGAATGAAAAGTAAAGATTTATGTAAACTTTACCCTTTTTGACTTTAAAACTTGTATTTATTCCCTCCTGGTTGTATCATTCCTTTTCTGTGGATATAAATATCATTTTTCAAAAATCGAGATCTTATTAACGGAGATGTAACTAAATGCTTGATGTTAAAAAAATAAGGAACCTTGCAATAATTGCCCATATCGACCACGGCAAGACAACGCTTATAGACTCCATATTCCGATCAGCCAGGGTATTCAGGGATAGCGCCAGGCTGGACGAGAGGATAATGGACAATAATGAACTTGAAAAGGAACGAGGTATAACCATCAGGTCTAAACACTGTACGGTCACATGGGATGATTACCTCATAAACCTTATAGATACTCCGGGACATGCCGATTTTTCTGGCGAAGTAGAGAGGGTCCTTTCCACCGTAGACTCGGTCCTTCTTCTTGTTGATGCCAATGAGGGACCAATGCCTCAAACAAGATATGTTCTTAAAAGGGCACTGGAACTTGGTCTTAAACCCCTGGTGTTCATAAACAAGGCTGACAGGCCAAACGCAGATCCTGACGGCGCTCTCGACAAGACATTTGATCTATTCATCGAACTCGGGGCAACTGATGAACAAACTGATTTCCCCGTCATTTACGGATCGGGCCTGATGGGCTGGGCTGTAGACGATATTGAAGATACGGAAAGAGAAGGAATGGATGCTCTTTTCAGAATGATAATTGAACATGTTCCTGCACCGGAAGCCGACCCCGATGCTCCCTTCCTTATGCAGGTGAGTACTCTGGCATGGAACGAGTACACAGGAAGGATCGGCTGCGGCAAGGTACTTCAGGGAAGTATCGGTAAAGGGGAAACCTTCAACCGTACTTCATGCAGATGGGTCAATCCCGAGAAAGAGGACAGCACCTGGGAAATTACAGGAGAATTCAGCGAAAAGATCTCTCAGATATGGGTAACCCGTGGGCTTGACAGGATCGAGATCGAAAAAGCATCTGCCGGGGATATTGTATGGATAGCAGGCCCCAGGGAAATAAATATTGGGGATACCTTTTCTTCTACGGAACTTGAAAACCCAGCAATGCCTCCTCTTGTAATAGAGGAGCCGACTGTATCCATGTTTTTCCTGGTAAATAACGGCCCCTTTTCAGGACAGGAAGGACAGGCAATTACTCTCAGACAGCTTAAAGCAAGGATCGAAAAGGAAATGCAGACGAACGTTGCCCTGCACATGGAAGACCTTGGCAGGCCTGATGGCGTAAAAGTCTCAGGCAGAGGTGAACTACACCTGGCGATCCTCATTGAGGAAATGCGTCGTGAGGGTATGGAATTCTGTGTATCCAGACCTGAGGTAATAACAGAAGTTCTGGAAGGAAAGGTCTTTGAACCTATGGAAGAACTTACAATAGAGATACCTGAAGAATTCCAGGGAGTAATATTTGATAAACTTTCAAGAAGAAAAGCCCGTATGGTAAATATGAACAATCCACAGACTGGTATGCTGCAGATAGAATTCCGTATACCTACAAGAGGGCTTATCGGATACAGAAGTGAATTTTTAACTGATACGAGAGGCCTGGGCATAATGTCATCCTGTTTTAATGGATATGGTCCCTGGACCGGAGAGATCAATCCTCGAAATCGTGGATCCATGATAAGCATTGAAACAGGAGAAGCAACAGGTTATCAGCTTGACAACCTTCAACAGAGAGGAACCCTTTTCATCAAGCCAATGGAGAGGATCTATGAAGGAATGATCATAGGCGAACATTCAAGACCTGGTGACATGACCTGCAACCCCGCTAAGAAAAAACAGGTAACGAACCACAGGGCTTCTACAAAAGACATGGGAATAAAGCTTGATGTTCCCCGGATCCTTAATCTTGAAAAAGCCATAGAATGGATAGATGGAGATGAACTTGTGGAGATAACACCACAATCCGTAAGAGTAAGAAAAGCTATAACCAGCGAGAATGAACGTAAAAAACTTGCAAATAAACAGATCTTCAAATAAATAATAAACCTGGAATAATTCTGAACTGAAAAAAATACCATCTAAAGACCGGTCCCATTGATAAAACTGAATTCAAATATAAGTAAAACGTTCAAAAGAACATTTTCAGCTTTGAACCCTCAGTTTTCAAATTATATCAGTGGCGGAATATTTTTCTATTCTGCCACTTTCAATAACTCCGATCCAAACACTTTTACAGAGGTTATTTAAAATATGGAACATATTTCTTCTTATATACCTGTCTTTGGAAGTCTCGTAAACGGGCTTGCTGCATTTACAGGAGCCCTTCTGGGACTTTTAATACATTCCAGATTGCCTGAAAGAGTGACCGCAATCAGCTTTCAGGCTCTTGGGCTTTTCACATTTATAGCAGGAACATCAATGGCCCTTTCGAGTAATAACATGCTCATAATGGTTTTCAGCATAGTTGCTGGTTCCATAACAGGCGAACTTGCCGGAATAGACCAGAAGATAAACAGTATCTCCAGGCACCACCCCACCAGTGGAAATGAAAATGGAAGTACTTCCTTCCATGAAGCATGCGTTATCGCTTCCCTTCTCTACTGCGGGGGATCTATGGGTATACTTGGTGCTATTGAAGAAGGACTGGGTGGATTTCCCAATCTCCTTATGGCAAAATCAATGCTCGATGGAATAGCTTCAATTGCCCTTGCCTCATCCCTTGGACCCGGCGTTGTACTGGCTGCAGGAATTATGTTCCTTTTTCAGGGAAGCATAACACTCTTTGCCGATTCTATTCAGGATCTTCTCACTCAACCAATAATTGATGAAATAAGTGGAGTGGGAGGACTTATGCTTATAGGGATAGCTTTAAGCCTCCTTGAGATAAAACGTATTCGAATAATGAACATGTTACCTTCACTTATAATAGCTTTCATATTAGGTGCAATTTTCCTGAACTGAGAATTTCAGTTTTATATCTTCAGTATCCTCTGTTATATGTCTCCCGCCTGAAGCAGTTGAATATGCATATCTTCCGGCAGCGCCCGGCTTTATTATTTGGACTGGCCTTCGTCTAATAATTCCAATACTGAAATATACCTTATCCATTCATTCTTTCTGTAAAAGAAACCTGGATACAAACCCAGATCAGACCCTGCTAAAACAAGAAAGTCTGATCTTTTTGATACATACAGATTTACCCTGTTCAAATAATCTTTCATAAACCAGGATCTTAATACTATTCAATGGTTTTTAAATAATTAAACTATGTTTTATTTATTGACCTGTAGCCGTTAACAATTAAAATTAAACCTGTTAAGTTATTGATATGAAATTATCTGAAGTTTCAGATCAGATCTATGATCAAAACTCAAAAAGGTGGGAGTTTCATGACAGACAGGAGCGCCGGAATAATTGTTAATATCGAAAAACTGAGGGCACTGCTCGAAGAATTGATCAGGATCCCTTCCATTAATCCAGATCTTGACAGTTCTTCCCCGGGAGAGCAGAAACTGAGCATTTATCTCGCAGAATATTTAGATAAGGCTGGATTTGAAGTTACGGTCCAGGAGGCTTCACAAACTCGGAAAAATGTAATAGCAAGACTTAAAGGCCTGGGTACTGGTAAGACGCTTATGCTGAACGGCCATATGGACACTGTTGATGTTGAGGGAATGAACTCTGACCCATTTAATCCCAGGTTCAGTAACGGCAAGATCTATGGAAGAGGAAGCCTGGACATGAAAAGCGGCGTCGCCGCTATGATAATTGCTGCGGAATCCATTAAAGAGGCAGGGATTGAACTTGATGGTGATCTACTGCTTGCATGTGTAGTGGACGAAGAATACAAGAGTATAGGAACTGAAGCTTTAGTAAAAGAATATTCTGCAGATGGTGCAATAGTATGCGAACCTACTGATATGGGAATAGGTATTGCCCACAAAGGTTTCGCCTGGGAAAGAATACTTGTTAAGGGAAAAGCAGCTCACGGCAGTAAACCCGATGAAGGGATCGATGCAATAATGAAAGCAGCAAAGCTGCTTGCTGCCATACATGAAATGGAAGAGAAAAAACTTA
>CAYPIU010000020.1:18634-29758 GCA_964410915.1 uncultured Synergistales bacterium
AGATTCTGCGAGAATACTTGCCGAGACAGCAATAGCATTCTGCAGCAACTGAACATTGTATTTTCTGAATTATAGTTGAACACAGGCGGGAATATTATTAAGAAATGGCTAAAAAAAGACGGGATATAATGATCGTTGAAGATCTATTCCGTCTTTTTTTTAGAGGCCTTTTTTCTTCCTGTCATCTGTCTTAGCTTATCGGAGCAATTATTCTGAACAGGAATGAGCTATGAATCTCCTGACATTTTCTGAATAAGGGTTGCTCTCATTATCATCTTTCAGAAGGGAACTTCTTCCCTGTTGAAAGACCAGGGTATTTAAAGGAACATCAAGTTTTTCAGAAAAGTTATCGCACTTTACTATAAAAAGGAAAAAGTTCCTGGGATCTTCAAACTCCGCTCCTTCGAAATTCCCCACCCCTTTTGAAAGGATGAGCGGGCTTTTACTGTAAAATTCCCGAAATCCTTCTTTTGCCTCAAAATTTATATATCCCGGAGTATGGCTGCCTGAAGATACCACATTACAAAGCTTGTCAAGACCAACTTCAACTGCATCATCCATAGTTGCATCATTAAGCACCGGGATTTCCCTGAAAGCACATGTGATCTCAATATCCGGAAAGACTTTTTTCAACTGCCGGATCAGGATCTTGTCGATAACTATCTCTCCGCAATTATCAGACATTATTAAAAGACTCCGATGCCTGTCAAGCATATTAAGAAATGTTCTGTAAACAGACATATCAAGACGCATGGTCTCAATATACTCATGAAGAACTTTAACTATCTTTTCCGGACAGACTTCCCTGAAAGCACCAAAGTCTATGAGATTCGCAGCCCCGGCTGCCACAAGAGCTGACTCAAGAGGATCATCCATTGTATCTATCATTTCCTGAGTTGCCTCTTCGATCGTAAGCATAAGTCTATTGAATTCATGTTTTATATCCTTGAAAGGGTCATTGATACCTGTCATTTCCCTGAGCAGAGAACAACCAATTCCAGTCAATCTTGGAGCACATGAGGATGTTTTTATCTCAGGGGTGATCCTTGAGATGAACTCTCCAAGGAACAGTATCTTTTCTTCTTCTGAAGACATGGACTTTCCGGCAATATGAAGCAGGTTGCCCATAACACAATTAACACATGCAGAATATAGTTCCATATTGGATAAACCATCTTTCTTTGAGAATTGTTATCATTATTAGTTCAAAAAAGTATCATACTGACAGCTGGGGAAAAGTCAAGCGGTCACGCATAAAATAACCTTTGATTTTTACATGAAATCGATAAGAATCGATTCTCTATCTTTTCGTATTTTCTCTATTTCTTCTTCTGTCCATTCAAAGATCCCACTGCCTGTCTTAGTTCCATAATTTCCGCTCTTTACTGGTTCTTCAAGGATTTTAGACACTTCTGAAGAATTACATAGATCTTTCAGGAGATAGGATGCGATCTTTTCAAAAACATCAAGCCCCCCCATATCTGCACTTCTTAAAGGACCTGTACAGGCAAGCCTTCGACCCAGACCGTGTGTAACTGCTGCATCCACATCTTCTGCTGAAACGACGCCCTTTTCCACAAGATCCATAGCCTCCCTCAAAAGTGCGAATTGAAGCCTGTTGAAGACAAAACCCGGAACGTACCTGTCCAATGGGACAGGCCTCAGCCCACACCCTTCAAGAAGTTGCCCGGTAAGATCCATGGTCTCCTTTGAAGTTAACGGACATGGGACAAGCTCCACAAATGGCATAAGGTGTGCGGGATTACTGAAATGTGCAACCAGGAATCGTTCCCTCCTTTGCATTTTAAGGGAGATCCGGGCAGGATCCATACCTGAGGTAGTACTGCTTAGTATAGATGTATCCTGCACCATACTTTCTATAGAAGCAAAAAGGTCCTGCTTGAGTTCCAGATCTTCTGATACTGCCTCACTGACAAAAGAAACACCATCCAGAGCTTTTTTAATAGAGGTACAACTACTTATCCTCTCCCGAACATCACGTATCTTTCGTGAATCCATAAAACCGGCTTTTTCAAGATTTCCGCAAAATACATCGATAGAAGTCAATCCTCTTTTTACACTTTCTTCGGACCTGCCATAAATGGTAACTTTCATGCCACCAAGAGCAAGAGCTAACGTAATTGAGCTTCCCATGGTTCCGGTTCCTATACAGCATGCCTTTCTAATATTATCCATTTCAAAGCAAACCTCCCTGGAAATTAGCGATACTCTGATGCACATATTAATATTACACCACCTCTCTATCTCTTGAAATGCTGATCGCATTATCTCATTTGATGTTTTATATGACCCTCCTGAAGAGTAGAATGATACCGGAATGATCAAATAATGCGGAGATGATGAATAATGTTTAACCAGAGCCCCTTCGATGAACATTCTGATCTGTACGAGAAATGGTTTCATAATAATGAAGCTGTTTATTTATCAGAACTGGAAGCAATAAGAGCTCTTCTTCCCTCATCCGGGAATGGCCTTGAAATTGGAGTTGGAAGTGGTCGTTTCTCCACACCTTTCGGAATAAAAGTGGGTGTAGAACCTTCAGAAAGAATGGCCAATATTGCAATGGGTAGAGGAATAACAGTTATCAGGGGATTTGCTGAAGATCTTCCATTTTTTAATGAAAGCTTCGACTTTGCACTTATGGTCACTACCATATGTTTCGTAGAAGATCTGGGAAAGTCTTTCAGTGAAGCTAACAGGATCCTGAGATCAGGCGGCTCTCTGCTGACTGGTTTTGTTGATCGTGAAAGCCCATTAGGACAGATCTATCTGGAAAACAGGAATAAAAGTACCTTTTACAGATCAGCAACATTTTACAGTACATTCGAGGTCCTGACAGAATTGCAAAAGGCAGGGTTTATGAATTTTGATTACACTCAGACCATTTTTAATCCATTGAAAGAGATCAATGAAACTGAACCTGTCAGCACAGGCTATGGGGAAGGATCTTTTGTGGTCATAAGAGCAGTTAAATAGACATATTCTTTCATTTAAAGTTACACTTTATAAAACAACCCTGGAGTAACCCGGAACCTGACGTTGAATATGATCTTTGACATAAAAAGGTTTCCACTGCAGCTTTATGGAATAAACTCTATTCAATATATCTGCCCCCAGTATCTAATTATTCAGAAATTTACGGAATTTATCTATAAGGACCGGCATCTCCTCTGCCCTGTTCCTGCGGAATTTGCATTCACAGACCTTTCGATGTTTCTCGAAACTTTCAGCGATCAATTCAAGCATATGATCACACATCTGATCATCAGTCATTCTGAAGAAACGTTCTTCAAGTGCAATTTCATCTTTTGCTATACCAAAATCTATTATCCCCACAGGAAGCATATCAAAAATACTGTGAAGGGAATTGTAGATCCGCCTGTGGTCGATCTCGTCCCACAGGGACTGGACTATTGACCTTGCCCGGCTTGACGTCAGATCATGATATTCGGGGATCAGTCCATCAAATACATCCTTCTCAAAGGACTCTCTTACGGATTTTGCCCTGGATATGAAATTCCGGGCTTCCCGCTTAAGAAGTTCAGACACTTTTGTATCTTTGCCCCCGGATCCAAGAGCTTCTGATATTTCACTTCTGAAGGTATTTTCAACACAACGGGCAAGTTCGTAGGTACTGTCAGGATTTTTGTAAAGGATCCCCCTGATCCTCAGCTCTTCTAAAAGGCCCTTGATGTCAGGAAAATCGCTTCCCCCCGCTTCATTGAAATTTAAGAGTCCCGTCGCACTGAGACGCTCCTCCGCAAGTTGAGGGGAAAGAGGATGTTCCATACAGAAAAGAAATATAAGCTTCGGCAGGATCTCGGTGAATTCAGAAACTGTTTCTTCCCCTTTTGTAGAAGATTTTCCCATGGCCATAAGAATTGTCCCCCTTGAACATATAATTTCAATATAATTTAATTTTACACCTCTATCAGGCTAAAATGAATACCTGAAATCAGAATAATTACAAGATTAATAAAATATATTCGATCACAGGGGTTAGTTTTGACACACATTGCCCTCTGGCCGGGGTTTCTAAAATTCAACAAAAGTGCTTTTAAACAAAACTTTTACCAGTTAATCAAAAGGAGACTATCATGATAAAACTTTTAGTTTATATTGTAACCATGAATAAAGAGAAACATTTATATAAATTTTTTGCATTAGATTCCTGGAATACTGACAGAACTGAAGAAATTACATATGGATATGGAACCGGGGTTATTTTCCACAACTTTGAATCTATAGGAAATCAGATAGGCAAAACATCTCAAAATGATAAGTCTGTAAAGTAACAAAAAATACAAATACGAGGATAGAAAGTGTCAGCAAACCTACTGCACGATCCTCACTATCAGGTCTTTAGCGAAACTTGAGGGTTACACTTTCTATATCAATGGACAAGATGAATAAGATAACCTATGTAACCGATGAAAAGAAAAGCTCCTTCTCCGCGGGTAAGATATCTGCCGTATGAAGAGAAAAATATTACTGCGGCAGAGATCATCAGCATGAAAATAATGTCCAGGCTTATAGTAGAGGGTTTATAGCTAAGATCTCCAATAATTGAACACACTCCCGGTACAACAAGCACGTTAAAGATATTTGAACCGATGATATTCCCCAGACACATATCACCCTGCCTTCTTGCTGCTGCAACCAGACTTGTAACAAGTTCCGGGAGACTTGTACCCAGGGCAACAAAAGTCAATCCTAAAATATGTTCCGCCACACCAAGTGATACAGCTACTCCTATTGCTGAATTGACCAGGAGATCAGCACCCGCTGGAAGAAGAGCCATCCCCATGATGATCCCAGCCACAGCAGGCATAAAAGTTCTTATCCTTTTGTCTTCAGCGCTTTCAGTTTTCTCAGCCGGGATGCTCTTACTCTTGAAAAGGTAACCCATGTACAAGAAAAACATTACCAGAAGTACTATACCCTCCGCAGAGTGCACATAGCCCCTGAGCATAAGGAATCCCGCAAATATGGAGGATGATGCAAGAAACATAAAATCCTTCCAGTTCTTTTTAAAACCCGTAGCAAAAGGTCTTATCATAGCTGTTAAAGCAAGGATAAGCCCTATATTAGCAATATTTGACCCCAGCACATTTCCAACGACAATCCCCGGAGATCCTTTCAGAATAGCTGTAATTGAGGCAACCAATTCCGGAGCTGAAGTTCCGAAAGCTACTATGGTCAATCCTATTAGAAGGTCTGGCAGACCAAGTCTTCTGCCAAGGGAAGATGCAAAATTAACAAGCATTTCCCCTCCGACATAAAGCAATATCACACCAAGAATACCCTTCAAAATTAAAAATAACATAAATTGTCCTCCGCTGTTTATCCACAAAAAAGACCTTCAGTATGGTATACCATACTGAAGGTCTTGCTAATCGGCTTTATGCCAACGACAGAGCCAGGTAAAAAATACCAGGATGTTGACCCTGTCCATCGAAGCTACTCCCCTTCAGGAGCTATCTATTCACAAGGATTTTATAATAAAATCAGGAAAAGTCAATGATCCATAAAAAACCCTTTTTTTGAAAAAATCCATACGCTATAATGAAAGTTATAATAGAAAACTCAGGAGGTGTATCCCTTGCCCCAAAAGAAAATCCAGGATATTGTCTCGACAATGGTACATGAAAATTACTGGATAAACGAACATAACTGTGCAACAACTACACTGATAGTACTCTCGGAACTCTTTGATATTCCCCTTAATCCCCAGGTTTTATCAGCTTCAAGAGGGATGCATGGAGCAGGTAAATATGGAGCTCAATGCGGGCTTGTGGAGGGAACACTGATGTTCATAGGTATCATTGCCTCTGAACGGAGTCTTGATTCCCAAAGAATAGAAACGCTCTGTTACGATTACGCCTTTCAGTTTGTCAATGAGTTCGGGAGCCTTCTTTGCAGAGAACTCCGACCTGAGGGTTTTAAAAGCGACAACCCGCCTCATCTTTGTGAAGAGCTGACGATAAAAAGCATCCTGTTCTCTGTAAAATTTATTTCCACAAACCTTTGAATATAATGCTCAGAAAATTGTCATATCAAGAATCTAAAGACATGAAAAGTTCCTCAAATGAGGAGGCTACAAGACTTGAACTGAATATTTTTTCAAGTCTTGTACGCATTAATTCTGTCTGTGCTTCCAGATCCAGTTCTTCCCATTTTTTATACAACCTCAATACCTCTTCAGATGATCTCCCGGGATTTTCTCTCATCAGCAGATCCCCGCTTCTTTCTCCAAAATGAGTATCTATTCCGGATTGAAGTTTTTCTGATGTGACAGTCCCCATCCAGAAACCGCTGAAAGCTATAACAGGTCGATTGCTGAGCAGACCCTCAATAGCTGATGTCGCACCTGCACACACGATGGTGCTCCATTTAAAAAATGGATTTGGGTCAGTCAATGTACCGGTAATATTCACAAATTTTTGTCCCACACGTCTGTTGACCTTGTTTGCCATAAATTTGTATATAGGAGTTCTGTCACCGCCTCCCACAAAGGTCATTTCAAGAGAAGGAATAGACTGCTTTAAATTAACAGCATTTTCGAGCAGGTCTCGAAATCCCGGCGATTTATACCCACTTAATCTCCCAAGACAAAGTACTTTAAAAGGATCTTTTGCTGGGAATGGAGATACTTTTACCATATCTGTAACAGGTCTTCGTATCAGTTTTGCAGGACATGAAGGATTTAAGGCTTTTATCTGTTCCAGAATATGATCTTCTGAGGTTACGACAGCATCACTAAAGCGAAGGATCGTTTCAATTTCTCTGTTTTTTTTCTGAGGTTTATTCCAGATACTATCATGAAAAATAGTGACAAGCCTGGCTCCAGATCTTTTTTTGACTTTCATTGCAAGAGGGAAGGCCCTTCTGGAATCAGTTAGAATAATATCCGGCTTAAAAGCAAGTGATCTACCAACAAGACGCCTGCTATCAGGAACCACAGAAATATCTTCAATAATTTGAACACCGTTATTTATGTGTCTTTCCCTGAAACTTTTAAAACCCGCCCATCTGCCTGCAATAGCAACTTCATGTCCAGCCTTGCTGAGCGCTGAAGAAAGATACAGATTAAAGGATGCTACCCCATCAATGAGGAACCCTTCGCTGCAAAAAAGAATTTTCATTATATAATACCTCCTCTTTCCCTTTCCGTTTGAAAAATAAAGACCATAGAAAAGCTTTTTACAGTGAAACAAGCTTTAATTTATAACAATATCATTATTTTTAATACTTAATCACAAAAATCTTTTATAATTGTAAAAGCTTTTGATACCTGTTGAAAGATCTATTTGCCAGATCTTCTGAAACTACTATTCCTTTAAACGGGAAAGGAGCTTTTTATGACAAAGAAAAGAATACTGGTCACAGGGGGAGCAGGTTTCATCGGTTCTCATCTCTGTGAAAAATTACTTGAAAAGGGAAATGAAGTAATATGTGTGGATAATTTTTTTACAGGATCCAAAAGTAATATTTTATCCCTTTTGGATAACAAGTATTTTGAAGTAATAAGACATGATATTACTTTCCCACTATACGTCGAGAGTGACGAGATATTTAATCTTGCATGTCCAGCCTCTCCGATCCACTATCAGCGTGATCCAGTCCAAACCACGAAGACCAGCGTTCATGGTGCTATAAATATGCTGGGACTGGCAAAGCGTCTCAAGGTTAAAATATTCCAGGCCTCAACCAGTGAAGTATATGGTGACCCTGAAATACATCCCCAGAAAGAGGAACACTGGGGAAATGTAAACCCTATAGGCATTCGTTCCTGTTATGACGAAGGGAAACGATGTGCAGAGACGCTATTTTTTGATTATCACCGTCAGCATTCTCTAAAGATAAAGGTCGCCAGGATATTCAATACTTATGGTCCGCAAATGGCAATGAAAGACGGCAGGGTAGTATCAAACTTTATCGTCCAGGCTTTGAAAGACGAACCGATAACGATATATGGCACAGGCACACAGACAAGATCTTTTTGTTATGTCGACGATCTTGTAAATGGCATAATCTCGCTTACCGAATCTCCTGACAATATCACAGGACCTGTCAACCTTGGGAATCCTGCAGAATTTACAATAAAGGAACTGGCAGAAAAGATAATTGATATTACAGGCTCCAACTCTGACCTTGTTCATAAGAAACTTCCTTTCGATGATCCGAAAAGAAGAAAACCTGATATTTCTATGGCAAAAGAGAAACTTAAGTGGGAACCTGAAACTGACCTGGACACAGGGCTTAAAAAGACAATTTCCTATTTTGAATCCCTTTTGGGAAAGGAAGGACTCAACCTTTAAGCCCCTTTGATGAGGATGCGCTGAATCGCGCATCCTCATCATGTCATTGCAGGATCTATGATCCTGCAAGTTCCAGTATAGAATGAAGAAGTATATCAACTCCTGCTGCGGCATCATCCCAATCTGTTTTTTCTTCGGGACAATGGCTTCGTCCTTCTATCGAGGGGACAAAGATCATTCCGGAAGGACATATTCTGTGCATAAACTGGGCATCATGGCCAGCCCCACTGGGAAGGGCAATATGTTTATAACCGCATTTGTCTGCTGCTCTATTCACTAATTCGGTCATTGATAACGGGAAGACAACAGGTGATGCGTTAACCACCTGTTCCAGAGAACAGCAAAGCCCGTGTTTTTCGGAAACTTCATTGACAAGCTGCTCAACCCGTATCTTCCCTTTCTCAAATATCTCCTGGTTGTACTGACGAAGGTCTATCGTAAAAGTTGTTCTGCCTGGAATAACATTGACAATATCAGGAAATGGATGAATCCGTCCCATTGTAGTCCTTGTATTGTTACCAAGTTTGCTGGCCAATTCCCTCAACCTGCAGCATAATTCCGATACAGCAAGAAGGGTATCCTTTCTGTATTCCAGGGGAGTCGTTCCCGCATGATTGGTCTCCCCCCTGAATATACCTTTCCACCAGGCAATACCCTGAATTCCCTGCACAACGCCTGTCTGGACATGTTCCCGGAAAAGTAATGGCCCCTGCTCTACATGTAACTCAAGATACGCTGAAGCCTCCAGGTTGTCACGCCCGATATAACCTATATTTTTCAGGGCAGTCTCGACATTTACACCATCATCATCAGTTGAATTATAGACACTCTCCAGATCAAGCTCACCCGAAACATACATGCTTCCCATCATGTCAGGCTGAAAGCGGGCACCCTCCTCATTAGTAAAGGCTGCAACAGCAACAGGTTTTTCAGTTTCGATGCCGTGATCATTTAGTGTCCGTATTACCTCGAGCCCCCCAAGAACACCGAGTGCTCCATCGAACATTCCCGCATTTTGAACTGTGTCAAGATGGGAACCTGCTATCACTGGTGCTAAAGATCCGTCTTTTCCTTGACGGATCCCCCAGATATTTCCAACAGGATCTATACAAACTTCAAGTTTTTCAGCTTTTAACCATTTCACAAAAAGAAACCGGCCCTCTCGGTCCTCTTCTGTCAGGGCAAGCCTGGTACGTCCTTCTCCTGATGCTGTATGTCCTATCTCTCCCATTTCAAGAAGAGACATTTTGAGTCTTTTACGATCGATACGTATCAAGTCCATGATCAACCCTCCCCGATGCAAAATCCTGTATTCTTATTCTACATTAAATCGGTTATGATAAACATACAAGATAAATAATGATATGATGATCAGATAGAGCTTTAGATTAGACTAAGGTCATTACAGGTCAATGGTTATGATCACAATTTATGATACAAATTCCGGCTCAGAATTTTATTAAATTTTTAAAAGATAGAATATTATTAATCTTTAATACACAGGAGGTCTAAAAATGAAATATTTAATACTTTTTGCTCATCCCAATCCTGAAAGTTTCAATAATGCGGTACTCGAAGCGGTGAAAAGCCAGCTTGAATATGGAAGATGCGATTACACGTTAAGGAATATCTATGACCCTCCCTTTGATCCGGTACTTAAAAAGACGGACCTTGAGGATCTCCAGACTGGATCATTCGCTGACGATATCGCTGCAGAACAGAAACTGATAAACAATGCAGACGTTATCATATTGATACACCCTGTCTGGTGGTTTAACATGCCTGCCGCTTTAAAAGGTTATATAGACAGGGTTTTTGCCTCAGGGTTTGCGTTCCTTCCATCTGAAGAGGGCGTAGAAGGCCTGTTGAGGGGAAAGAAAGTGGCAATTTTCAATACCACAGGCGGAAAACAGAACAATTATGCAAAATATGGTTTCAAGGAATGTTTTAGAAAGTGCATATGTGACGGAATATTCCGTTTCTGTGGCATGGAGATCTTATTGCAGCATTTTTTGTATGCTGTAGCATCAGTTTCATATGAAGAAAGACAGGAAATGCTGCAGGAAGTTAGAAAAATTGTAAAAGAACAGGTTATTCAAACATAAAGACTTGACTTAAAGGTTACAGAAAGGGGATTCATGACCTTTGAAACCCCTTTCTGTATATACATCAATTCAGGAGTTTTTTGTTATGATGTTCTCCACTTAGGAAAGAACTGGTACTTCTGGCTTTTCCATCCTTGAGATCTGATGGGCTGAATTGATGCCCCGGAAGAATGAGCGGTCCATATGGACCTGCAGCAGTTATACTTCTCAGATATTCCCTTGCAGTAACAAATAGCACAGATGACCCTGTAACATAAATTACTGGAGCTATTTTGCTGATATCTTCCTCCCCCATTTCTTCCATGCCTGGACAGCGAAAAAACCCATCAATGGTCAAACTGAAATCATAGGGGACCTTTGCCTTATCAATCTTTGAGGACAATCCAGCAGACAGGGATATTTTCCATTTTATCCTGTTTTCCCTGCTGTTCATAAGAGAAGATGAAACCTCAAGGATCATCTCGGTATCTTTTTCTCTCCTGTAAGCCTGAGTCGCATTACAAAATGTTTTTGTAAAGAAATAACGTTCCAGTTGTACTTTTGGTACATGGATCTTGCGGGTTCCCTTTTCAGCCAATTTTAAAACCTCCACGAAGATTCTTTATGTTCGAGAATAAATCAGCCATTCTCAGTCAAGTAGCAGTTTTACGACCATCCCCTGTATAAGGGAAGCAGCG
>CAYPIU010000021.1:0-29439 GCA_964410915.1 uncultured Synergistales bacterium
TCAGGAAAAGGGTCGAATATTACGACTTCGTATAGGCCCTGATATTGTCGATCAACAGATAAAGAAAGGACTGCAGAAAACTGCAGTCCTTTCTTTTTTATATAGATCCTGATTACTTTTAGCTCTACTTTTCTTCCTCAGATTCTTTCTTCGTAGAAGTTGACTTGGACGAAGTCTTTTTTGTACTCTTCTTTGAAGTGGAAGCCTTTTCGGCAGCAGGTGCCTTCTCAGGTTCAGGTTCTTTTTCGGGTTCCATTGCTGCTCCTTCACCTTCAACATGAATGGCACTTACAGGACATGCATCCGCACACTGACCGCATGCGACACATATTTCCTTATCTATGACGTGAGGCTTCTTTGGCTCACCGGAAATAGCTTCAACCGGACAGATCCTTGCACATTTGGTACATCCAATGCATTTTTCCTGATCTATTTCATATTTAGGTTTTGTCTCCGCTGCAGTCTCGGCCTGGGCCCCTTCAGCTTCCTCCTGAGGCTCAAGTACGATCGCCTTCATGATATTTTCGGTAGTAACTCCAAAGTTACCGGAGTCTGTAACTACTTCAGCTTTTCTATCATATGAAGAGAAAAGGAAATCATCTGACATAGCAAGACAGTTTACCGGGCATACTTCAGTACACTGGGCACAAAAGCAACATCTGTCAGAATGTACCTGGACCTTTTTTTCTTCTTCCAGAAATTCTATGGCATTTGCCGGACATACTTTTATGCATATCTTGCAGCCTATACATTTGGCTTTGTCATAAGCTACACGACCACGGAAACGTTGTTCGACCTGATTAGGTTCTACCGGGGGATTAAGTTGTATTTCCCCCTGCTCTGCCAGCTTTAAAGCGCCTCCAAGATCATCAGGCATTCCCCTGACCGGGAAGGAATTCGTAAAAACCTTGTCCACAAGCTGTCTGAGCATTTGAAGGGACATTCCATTCGCAAACATATTGTTTAAACCCTCCCCTCCTAAAGCAACACATCAAGAGAAAGCAATATCATGCCGGCAAGGGCAAGACCTGCTATCTTGATCCAGTAGAAATAAGACGCCTGCCAGATCTTGAAACGACCAAAAGCTGTCCTGATAAGGGTAACTCCAGTGATGGCTACTGCAAATGTCTTTATCCAGAACCAGATAAAGTCAATGAAGAACAGTACAGCTCCATGAAGTCCCAGAGATGCACCAAGAGACCAGGGAATGAACAGTCCCACGATCACCCCTGACATGGCGAGAGCTCGCAGCGATATGGCAAGATGTATCATTGCAAGGTTCGTCCCGGAATACTCTATGGTCAAGCCTTCAAGGATCTCGGTCTTTGCCTCTGGAATATCCATTATACCTTTACCGGTTTCACCGGGAACTACAAGTACCAGAGATACAAAAAGGAGCAATAGACCAAGTATGCCGGCCTTGCCTACGACACCCCAGACAGGTGTTGCAACAAAAGTCTCGACACTGAAAGGCTGTCCCGGAAGTCCCAGTTTGTAAGCAAGCCATGCCATTGTGGTCACTACAACCGCAAGGGGAAGCTCGTAACTCATCATGAGTATCATTTCTCTCTGGGCTCCTACATTGGCTATGGGGTTACCGCTTGAAAAACCGCCAAGTGCCATCATTACTGCAGAAAGACCAAGAAGATAGATGATCAGGATAAGTCCTCCACTGTTGCCAAGGATGGCAGGCAGAGACCCTATTGGAATATACATGAACACCAGCAGAGTTACTGCGACCGAGAACCAGGGAGCAGTGTTGAACATCCACTTGTTACCGCTTCTTGGAGTAATGTTCTCTTTTCCGAGAAGTTTGAGAAGGTCATAAAAAGCCTGGAGAACCGGCGGTCCGACCCTTCTCTGCATTTTTGCATGGATAACCCTGTCAAGACCTTCGAAGAGTATGGCAAAAATGCCTGCAAGCAGCATAAGTGCTGCACCAGCTATGATCTTGAGAAGAAAGGTCATCATCCCTGCATCAACCTCCTCGTTTTATCTCTGCATCTTTCAAGTAATTCAGATTTAGTTACCACCTTGCCAGTATCCTGTCCTTTGTCCGTAATAAGCATTCTTTCCATACAGGATATGCATGGGTCGACACTGTTAATTATGAGTGGAGCATCTGCGAGTTCGTTGTTTTTGAACATGATAGGCCATGACACTGCATTTGAATAAGTAGGTGCCCGGACCTTCCACCAGGTTACATTTTCATCTCCGGCAGTAAGCTTGAGAACGTGTGTATCATCCCCTCTTGGAGCTTCAATAGCACCCCAGCCCATACCATCGGCTTTTTTAAGCTGACCGAGGAGTTTTGGAATTTTTGGCTCGGTCATTATTGGACCTTCTGGAAGACCATCAAGGCATGCCTCGATAATATCAAGTGACTGGTAGACCTCCAGGACTCTAACGAGGAAACGGTCAAAGACATCTCCGTGAACCTCTCCATAGTAATCCTGAGGAACTATGGGTTTGATGTCCATATCACCATATGCTTCATAAGGAGCAGACCACCTGAGATCACACCTGATACCACTCGCTCTTGCTGTGGGACCAAGAGCACAATAGGATATGGCATCCTCTCTTGAGAGAACTCCAACATCACGCATTCTTGCTTTTGCTATGGGATCTTCGGTTACAACATCATAGAACGCATCGAACTCATCCCTGTAGTACTGGATCATATCCCTGAGAGCCTGGTTAACTGCGGGCGTTACATCCCATCTTACTCCACCTATGGTTCCCATTCCGTAGTTGACCCTGTTGCCTGTGAATGCTTCAAGGATATCCATTACCTTTTCCCTCAGAAGCATTCCGAGGTGGAATGCAGAATCAAAGCCTATGGTGTAACACGCAACTCCGGCCCAGAGAACATGGGAGTGGATCCTCTCAAGTTCCAGGACAATGGCCCTGATGTACTGGGCTCTTGCGGGTACGGGCATATCAGCTACATTCTCGACGGCTCTTACGAAACATACTACGTGGCTGAATGAACATATCCCACAGATCCTCTCGGAAAGAGAAATAACCTGGATCGGGTTCCTGTCCCGAGCCATAAACTCAATACCGCGATGTATGGCACCAGGTCTTATGGTCGCATTGGTGATACTCTCACCGTCAAGATCGAGCCATGCTGTTATGGGTTCTTTCAGTCCAACATGGACAGGCCCGATCGGGATCTTATAAGTTTTTTTGTTTTCACTGGCCATTTGCACACCCCACCCTACGAAAGCTCTCTGACGACATCAGGACCAGGTCCTGTTTCATCACGTCGCCAGGGCTTAATTGTCTGATCCCAGTCATCAGGAAGGAAAATAAGGGCCTTGTTCGGAAGTCCATCGAAATCAACTCCGAGCATCTCCCTGATCTCCCTCTCACTGTATTCGATCCCCGGGATACGGTCAAAGAGGGAAGGCATTACGAGATCATCCTTGGGAACTGCAACACCTATGGTCAGACCCAGGCGTTTCCCTCTGTCTGCTACACGGAAAAGGGAAAAATGATAATAAAGGGTCACTACATCGCCATCATCATTTCCCGAAGTTATGTGGAAATGGAGAAAATCGAATTCGAACAGTTCATCAACAAGTTCGATAAAGCGCTCTCTGGTGATCTTGAGCCACAACTCTATGAACTGGGTCTTGTTCTCCACTCCAGCTTTCTGTTCCCTGAATATCTCGACTGCAAGATCCTTATCAAACTTTTCCTGCAAACAGTCGAGAACTTCCTGGGGATCCTTGCTTTCTTTTACATATTCTTTACGACAAGGCATCACTCAGCACCAGCCTTTGCAAAATCTGATTGTTCCAGCATCAGTGCTTTTTTCTTCTCTTCAAGTTTGAGCACTGCTTTAGCCGCACCTTCAATAATTGCCTCAGGACGCGGGGGACAACCATGTACATATACATCTACGGGTATTACGTTATCCACTGGCCCTACAAGATTATAGGACTTATAGAAAACATCTCCGGAACATCCACAGTTACCTATTACCATTACAGCCTTTGGATCAGGTATCTGTGCATATATCCTTTCAAGTTTCTCCTTCATGAACCTGGTAACAGGTCCTGTTACGAGTAGGATATCAGCATGCTTTGGTGTTCCTACAAGCTTCATTCCCAAACGTTCGATATCATACCTGGGACTTATCGTAGCAACGATCTCAATGTCACAACCATTGCATGAACCCGAATTACAGGCGAAGACCCAGAGGGATTTCGGTAACACTTCAAGGTATTTTTCAAGTTTCATCATCAGCTAACCCTCCTAAATAAACACGATCAACGCTGTAAGGATAGCTATGAAAACAACAAAGTATCCCAGGTAATCCTGAGCAAGCCCGTTATGAAACAAGGCCATGAAATCATAGTAGGGGCGGAAGAACTTGGTGAAGCCCCAATAGGCCGAATCAGCGGGAACAGAAATATCTTCGCCGTCTTCAGGAACGTCATTACCAGAAAAGTATATCTCATCCTGATACGTTCCTTCCTTATAATCCTGACGTCCGGTGTTTCTGAGCCACATGGTGAAAAAACATGCTATAGCCAGAAATATAAGCCATACATATATGTCCCAGTAACCAAAACCACTAACTACCTTAGGCCACATCAGAAAGCACCTCCCATGATCGCCGCAATGTAACCAGCCTGATCAACAAGAGCTTTTGCAGCAGGCTCGACAAGATTTGACAGAGCCCAGGTCGGGAAGAAGGTAAGTAGCAGAATCGCCACGGTAAGCATGCCCATACCAATTATCATAGTGGCAGGTACCTTCTTTGCATTTACAAGGGCTTTATGTTCCGGACCAAGAAACGCGGTCTGGAATACCTTGACAAAAGAAGCCAGGGTAAGAACCGATGTAACCAGGGCCACAACTGTTATGAACGGATGTATAGCAAAGCTTGACTGGTAAATAAGCAGTTTGGAAGCATATCCATTCATTGGCGGTAACCCTGCAATGGCCGCTGCTGCAATGAGGAACATCGTTGCGGTAATCGGTGATTTTCTTATGAGACCTCCCATTTTGTTGAGATCCCTCGTGCCGGTCATGTAAAAAAGCGTTCCTGCAGTGAGGAACAGGAGACCCTTGTACATGGCGTGGTTGAAGATATGGAAAACTCCACCCTTGATAGCTGTGAAACCATACTCGGCGAGTGCCTGAGGATCTGCAAGTACGAGAAGTCCGATACCTACTCCAAGAAGCATGTAACCTGTCTGTGAAATGGCGTGATAGGACATTAGACGTTTGACCTCATGCTGAACAACTGCCATAGAGACAGCGATAAGCATTGACAGAAGGCCAAGTACTATCATCGCCCATGCAACTACAGAATTGGTCATGGATAAACCATATACGGAAAAAGCAACTCTGAAAATACCGTAAAGGGAAGCCTGGCTTACCGTAACAAGAAGGCAACTGACACTGGCAGGAGCTTCTGCGTAAGCATCGGGTATCCAGAGATACATCGGGAAGGCTCCACATTTGAGCGCAAGTGCCGAAAAGAGCATTGCCAGAGCAAATTTTTCAACAAGTCCCATCTGCATCACACTGCCAAGTGCACCCATGTTGAGAACATTGTATTTTCCATAAAGGAATCCAACTGCCAGAAGAACGAGCATGGCAGCAACCTGAGATAGAAGCATGTACTTAAAACTCGCTTCTACAGCCTGCGGCTTATCGCGCCAGAATGCAACAAGACCATAAGAAGCTACTGATGCGATCTCGATAAATACGAAGAAATTGAAAAGGTCACCCGTGACCATCATACCGAGCATTCCGACTGTAAGCAGGAAGTAGAGGGAGATGAATCTCGATATCCCGGTAAAACGATCCATGTAACTAAGGGTGAACCATGCGCCCGCCATGGAAGTTATCGATCCTGCAAGAACCATAAATGCGCTCAATGCGTCTATTTCAAGGATTATCCTTACGGGATATTTCATCCCTGAAGGAAGGGTCAGAGCGAAATTCTCGCCACCCATAACATAGACAAGGATCCCGCTGACGGAAACCTCGTGCCAGAGCGCCAGGGCGATCAGGAAAACAAAGGTGGAGACAACAATGAACCATGCATTTCTTAATGTTTTACCACCAAGACTGAATAGCGGAGTAGCAAAAGCTCCAAGCAGCGGAACGGCAAGGAGGAGTGCGGGTAAGTGAGCCTGCCAGTTCATCCTCTCAACCTCCTTATCTCATCGACGTTAAGCGTTCCGTAGTGCTTGAAAAGGAGCATTATAACGGAAAGCATCAGGGCTGAGGTAGCCAGAGCTATGACTATCGCAGTCAGTGTAAGTGCCTGCGGTGTGGGCAGAACCATCGCGTCCACTTCTCCCTTGAGGAAATGGACCGGTATATCTCCGCCAAGTCTGTACCCCAGAACTATCAGAAACATGTTTACTGCAGATTCGATAATTGTTATACCAATTGCTATCTTGATCATGTTCTTCTCTCTCAATATTGCAAGAAGGCCAATGAGAAAGAGAATACCTACTGTGAGAAAGGGCAGATTACCAATTATCATGACCGGTTTCCCCCCCTATCTCGGAAATATTTGTCATAATTGAACCCTTGAACATGTACATTATGATAAGGGTCAGACCGCCTGCCACTTCGAGACCCACGGCTATATCCATGAGTGCGATAGTTCCTGAGGGCGGAATTATGCCATGAGCTCCTCCAGCCTGGGCTACAGCTTCCGGAACTGCCAGGAAATTGTATAAAAACGCATTTCCCATTCCGGAAAAAGCCAGAAGCAGGAACAACAGAAGACCTGTTGTCAGAAACCCATTATAAATGTCCAGTTTTATCCATCCAAGGACTTTTTCTCCACCATGAGCAACAAGAAGAAGTGCAACAAAGGTCGCAACTATTGCACCACCCTGGAATCCGCCGCCAGGTGTTACATCACCATGGATAATTACATAAGCTCCAAAGACAACCAGGAACCATGCAAACATATCACAACCGGTACGAACGACTACTGAAAGAGGCTTCATTGCTTCCTGGCCCCCTCTCTGAACAGAGCAAGGATCGAGCAGACAGCTGTGAACAGGACTGCAGCCTCTCCAATGGTATCAAAACCACGATAATCGAAAACTATTGAAGTGACTATATTCTCAGATGAGCGCTCCTCAAGGGCATGATGTATATAATAGTCATCCATAGCAAAATCACCGGGCTGACCGAATGGATGTATGGTATCAAGAGCACCAAACATAAGACCTGCTATGATCAGAGCGGCCATAATGAAAATGGTCTTTTTCATCGTCTGCCACCCCCATTACCTTTTTTGAGTTTTCCGCAACTTTTAAGCGCAATAATATAAATAGCAGTACTTAAGCCTGCACCTATGGCCGCCTCCGCGATGGCAACATCGGGGGCCTGCAAAATATAGAATTCTAAAGAAAGTATCAGGCTGAAAACAGCAAGGGAAATGACGGATGCCAGAAGATCCCTAAACCAAACGGCGTAAAATGCCGAGATCAACAGTATGACAAGAATGAACAGGTGGAGATATCCCGTCATTTTTTAACACCACCTTTTCGTTCTTTCTCAGCAAGTCTGTCAACAACTGCAAAACGGGGTGAAACACCACTGCGGTGAGCCGCACGGGATATTGCATGAGCTCCTGTAGCATTAGTGATAAGGAGTGCAAGAACCGCTATTACCACATGGATGATCAGGACCATGAAACGTCCTTCCCCGGTGGAAAAATATCTGGAAACTGCAAATGCTATGACTGCTAAAGAAGTAAATATCGTTCCAAAGGTCGTACACTTGGTAGCTCCGTGAAGACGCGTGTAAACATCCGGAAAACGGAACAGGGACAAAGCCCCCAGACTGTTAAATACCAGACCTATACCAAGAAGGACAAGCACCAGGAAAAACTCCATGACACTACATCCCCCCTTCTATATAACGTGCTATGAACATTGTTCCTACAAAAGAAAGAGCTGCATACACTATGGCTACATCAACCATAACCACGGAATCATTAACGACTCCGAGGATAACCATTGCTGCTACTACAAGTGTATTCAGCGTATCGAGAGCTACTGCCCTGTCGGGCCTGGTGGGACCGGCGACAAGCCGGAAACAGATCAGAAATGCCAGAAAACCCAGTATGGCTGTAGCCCCTGCAAAAAGATAAATACTCATTCCGCCAACCTCCTTGCCCATTTGGCGAAGGGACCATAAACATCCTCTTCCCGTGGAGATACATCTGTCACATTGATCCAATGAATGTAAAATGCTCCATCCTCATCATCGACATCAACTGTCAGAGTACCTGGAGTAAGGGTTATAGAATCTGCCAGCACTGTTTTGGCCAGATCACTTTTGAGACCAGGGTCAATTCTAACTATACCGGGGCGTATCTTTCCGGTAATAACCCTTTTTGCAACATCCACATTGGCCTTCACCATACCTAAAGCAAAGGGGCCAACAAGATAATAAATGAAACTAACCCACCTCATCGGGTTTAGACCTGAAAGGCCAAAACGCCTGGAAGAATTCCAGCTGCGTCCTGCAAAAGTAAGAGCAAGACCCAGGATGATACCAATGACCACTTCGACGAGACTTATCGCTCCCTCCCCGGACCAAACAAGGAAAAGATAAAAAATAAAGGAGAGGAAAAAAATGAACACCTAATGCACCTCCCATCACACGATTGTATTTCCGTAAACTGGTTGAAATCACTAGACCGGATACATTATACACAGCACAAATCCCTTTTGTAAAAATAGTTATACTTTTAACTATCCCCTCAGGGGTCGTGCTTCTTGAAGAAATGACGCCTGAACTCCCCCCTTTTTTAAAAAACATTAAAAGGTCTTAAAACTGATCCTGTAAATTACAGCTATTTTCGAGTTCTGCCTTTGCAGGCGATGAAAGATAACCTCCCTTTCTGACCCTGAGGAAATAACCTTTCGTGGGTAAAAGACACCAGCCGCGGTAATCATAGGAATGAGGCTCATCAGGTCTTTTCCCTTTTTCTATAAATTCGAGAATCACTTCGCTGCCCAGTTTAAGAAGCATACCCTTTTCAATTTCTCCAGGTAATCCTGAAACTACAATATTTTCGGCAAGAGCCCCTGGAGGAAAGCTGAACCCGGATTCCTTCTCTGCTTCCTCAATATCCTCTTTTCTCAAAAGACTGATCTGTCTTGTACCAATACCGGAATGAGAGTCACCATCAATACCAGTATCCTTGAGAAATAGCGCATTTTCGACTGGTTTCTTGGGCAAGGTTCTGCTTTCACTTATACATATTGCTAAAAGTGTCCCCATGAAAAACCTCCAGCCCTCATAAAATTGAACTGCTTTGAATCTCGGGGAAATACCCGAATCTGAGGGTGTTTTGCTGGTTCAGGTAAGAATATTTTAGATTTACAGAACTTATTTTACTTCAAAAAGGCTATTATGCATAAACTGAATCTAAAAAGATTAAAGGAAAAGATCAATTATGCACATTACATGATAAGGGAAAGTTTTCTCAAAAACTCCAGTATCTGAATAATCACACATAATTAATAACTGAAGCAAAAGTTCTTATCTGCTGCACCGATATTAGAAGAGCAATGACCGGAGTCATTGCTCTTCTAATATGAAATTCATGAACCATCAGGCAAATATGATGATGCTCAAATAGAGAAAAATAGATATAGTCCATATGATGAGACTGAAAAGCAGCATCTTGCCCCATGTTAAATGGGATACATATTGACCGCCATTCATATATCCAGATATTACGAGGTTTTCAACCAGGCATGTGACAGAAAGCCAGACAAAAACCAGCAACAGGAATTTGAACAGCGTAACTACATAATAGGAATTTCCGATGGAAGCAAAAGCGATAATGAAATGGCTCAGGAATAGAAGACCTACGATCCACCTTAATGGGTGGATCTTTCCCAGGGACATCTCAAAGTTCAAAAGGCTGTAGGGATTAACCACTGACCGGCAACCTTTTGCGGTTAGATCTGAAAAGGATCTTTTCGTTGAGACATTTTCCATATAGCATAACCCCTTTGTTTAGATGGTCATAATTAATGAAAAGAACAAATAGCTGAAAGTACTGGAACATTATACACTTTTTTGCCCCCGTTATAAAAGAATTAGAAACTTTTTCGGGATCTTTTGCAAAAAACTGTACAGGTCATCTTTGGACAACCTGTACAGTTGAACCTGCAGGGAATGGTTACTTACATCTTAAGATCAAAATGATACGGCCTTTACGGCCTGGAATAAATTATTTTTCCAGAGGATTTTCCTTTACCGGTTCACCGTTCTTGCCAATATAACGCCTTCCCCAGCCGGTATATGCAGCAATGAACATTACGATAACAAGGAACCAGCCATGGAACACAAAAGGTACTACTTCCACCGGGTTTATGGCCTGTACGTAATCATATTTTTCTGTAAGGCTTGAAATAGTTGTAATTCCAAGGAGAGTTCCACCCGCCCAGGGGAATATGTAGCCCAGTGCCGAGGTCATGGAATCGAGGAAGTTTGCTCTTCTATAAGGATGAAGATTCATGCTTTTTCCAATATCGGAAACAAAGGGTGCCGCAAGGATCTCCGCTGCTGTATTGATAGTAATAAGAGAATTCAGAACTCCGACAAGAGCCCATATGGCTATCTCGGCCCTTCTCGCTACTCCCTGGATCTTTTCTGTGGCAAACTGCCTTATCCTCTCCATGGTACCACCAAGACTTATGAGGTGGCCCGCAGCAACAATTAAAAGGATCAGTATAGCCATGGAAACATAACCAAGGATACCGTCAGCTATTGCACCCTGAACCTCTCCAGCCTCGAAATTGAAACGCAGAATATCTCCAAGAGTACCGAGACCGAAGACGGGTATCAGTACTATCGCAGAGATAATACCCCAACTGAGGGAAGTAAGCAGGTGATGCCCCCTGAAAGCAAGTAAAAGAACCAGGGCAAAGGGAATAAGGAGTACAAGCCCCCCGGGCTTACCCACAGATTGTGCAGCAGCATTGGTAACCTCGTCTATTGCTCCCCCACCGCCAAAAATGGCAAAAGCGATAATTGCCGGAATAGCTGCCGCTACGGCATATCGAAAACGGGATTTAACAACACCTATAACATCGGTATCCTGCGTTACCGCAGATACAATGGTAGTATCCGAAACAGGAGCAAGATTATCTCCAAAAGCAGCCCCACTCAGAATTGCTCCAAGCAGGATCACAGGATGGGATCCCATAACTATTCCTGCAGGATACATAAGCATGCTGAAAGCAACTGTTGTGCCATATCCTGTACCAACTGCTGTGGCAAAAAGAGCAGCCAGAAGGAATGTTACTACAGTAAACATAGAACCTTTTACACCTGTTGCAAAACCAAGCCAGACAAGTCCCTCTACAAGTCCGCCTGCCTGCAGGACTGATGCAAGTGTACCTGCCCAGAACCAGGCAATAATAGCAACAACACCTACAGTCTGGGTCATTCCTTCAAAAACACCCTGGGCATAGTCTTTCCATTCGCTTTCACAAAGGAAAAGACCAATAGCGAGTCCGATAGTAGCCCCCACTACAAGCCCATTCTCCGTAACAACATCCATTACACTCAGTAATACTGCCCAGAACATGAAAAATAACATGGGAATTGCAGGTCCGAGATGTCCGAACCTGAATTTCAATTCCGTGACAGTATCACCGTTCTGATTCTGTTTCTGAACTTCTGGTTTTGGATTTTCAGTTGCCATGATATCCCCCCTGATTCATGGATTATGATATTTGATAATGAGATCTACCTCCCCGCAAGCCTGATCTCATTCTACAAATACCCTGCTTTCAGGTCAAAAAATATGCTTAATCATGCAATAATATGACCTGATACCTTATTTCTGTCTGAATCTGCCAAGAATTTCCAGAACTGTATCTACATCATATGCGGTATGATCTGCATTTATCTGGAATCTGATCTCCTCATCTCCCGATGGAACTACCGGGTAATTCAGCCCGGTAGCAAGCACTCCATGATCGGTAAGCCACTTGACAAGCTCTCCTGTCTTTGCAGTATCTCTAACCATAAGAGGCACTACAGGATGATCTCCTTCGATAATCTCAAATCCAAGGTCTTTCAGTCCTTTTTCAAATCGTTTTGTCATTGCCCTCAAATGTTCAAGGATCTTTTTACCCTCTTCACTGTCAAGTATATCCAATGATCTTCTGGCTGCAGCAGCCTCTCCTGGTGTTACAGGATTTGAATAGATATACATGGGTGCATTTTCCCGTAAATATGTGATAACAGTTTCCGAAGATGTTACATAACCCCCATTTACCCCGAAAGCCTTCCCGAGGGTTCCCACTAGAACATCAACCCTGGTGCCGGTATATTCTTCGGTCCCTCTTCCTGTCGGCCCAAAATCTCCAACTCCATGAGAATCATCAACAACAAGCAGGGCTCCTTCCGGGAATTTGTCATCATAACTGTTTACAAGGTCTTGAATTTGTGCGAGCGGAGCATGGTCTCCCCGCATACTGAATATACCATCGGTAACAACAATAAGCCGTTGAGCACCGATTGCCTTACGAATATTATCCTCAAGTTCGTCAACGTTATTATGTGAATAGACAGCTTTGCTTTGAGGCCTGGACATTCTGATGGCATTGATTATGCAGTTATGATTAAGTTCATCGCTGATTATTGCAGTCTCTTTTGTAAGAAGAGAATAAACAACTCCACTGACAGTCGAATATGCTGAGCTGAAAAGCATTGCTTCTTCTCGTCCATGAAATTCTGCAAGACGCTTTTCCAATTGTCTGTGAGCATTGAATGTCCCGCTGATAAAACGTACTGCTCCGGGACCTATGCCTGATCTCTCTGTCTCTTCAGATTCAGCTTTATGGATATCCTCTCTAAGGCTCAAACCCAGGTAAGAGTTTGAGTTCATTTTTATAAATTCTCTGTCACCATAGCCTTTGACAATGTAACGTGGCCCTTTTTTGCCATCAGGTTTTTTAACATCAAGGATTATTGATTCTTTGCCTTTGTTTCTCCCCTCATCATTAAGTTTACGAAGATCGTCATTCAGTCTGAGTTCAAGTTTTTTCAGCATCAGTAAACTCCTTTCTATCCCTTACTTACCCCGGGTTTGTCAGATAGTTTTTCAAGCATGTCGTCTATCATTGTGTCCAGATCATATTTCGGATCCCATCCCCACTCTTCTCTCGCAGCAGAATCATCAAGGGAATCAGGCCACGAATCAGCTATGGCCTGTCTGTCTGGATCCACATCATAGTTCATCTCAAAATCAGGGATTCTTTTTTTTATGGCTTTGGCAAGCTCTTCCGGTGCAAAACTCATTGATGTAATGTTGAAACAGTTCCTGTGAACGAGACCGGAAGGATCTGCTTCCATCAACTGGACCACACTGTCGAGGGCATCGGGCATATACATCATATCCATATATGTTCCGGCAGCTATAAAACTTGTATAGCTATGTTTTTCAAGAGCTTCATAGAAAATATGTACTGCATAGTCGGTGGTCCCTCCGCCAGGAGGAGTTTCATACGAGATCAGCCCTGGATATCGTACTCCTCTTGTATCCACATCGTATTTTTTGTAATAATAATCACAAAGAATCTCACTTGAAACCTTAGTGATCCCATAGATTGTAGAAGGTCTCTGAATAGTATCCTGAGGAGTGTTTTTCTTTGGTGTTTGCGGACCGAAGGCCGCTATGGAACTCGGGAAAAAAACAGCACAGCCGTTCTCTCTGGCTACTTCCAGTGTATTGTAAAGACCATTCATATTAACATCCCAGGCCAGCTGGGAATTTTTTTCAGCTTTTGCAGACAGGATCCCTGCAAGATGAACTATGGTATCTGCTTTGTGCATTTTTACCAATTCTGCCATCTTTTTTCCATCTCTGACATCCATTAGCTCAAAAGGACCCTCTCCGAACTGTTCTGCCCCTTTGTCCCTTATGCTTGATGCCAGAACATTTGAAGAACCATATTCTTTTCTTAGCCTCCGGACCAGCTCCACTCCTATCTGGCCAAATGCTCCATCAACAATAATACGATCCATACAAAAACCCCCTGTTAAATATTTGGATCTAGTGTTGTAATTTTAATTAAAATTGCATGTAAATCTTCGCAATTATCTGTATTTACAGCTATATTATATCAAAAGGCAAGAACATATGTATGCGCTAAGGTCCAAATATTTATCAACGTGAAAAAACGTGATAGTATGTTAATGTTTTTATTGTTGTACCTCTCTGACTGTTCAAGATGGTAGAGTGTGGATATGCCTTAAGACTTTATAGAGAAAGGGGTAGCACAAAATGAATATAATTCTATTATTAATTTTATCGGTATTTTTGTACATGTCGACTTTCTTTGTAATAGCTGTAGCAAGGGAGGATAACTCTCTTGCAGATATAGCATGGGGAGGAGGATTTGTATTACTTGCATTCTTATCTTTCTTTTTAGCCCCGGGATATGCTGAGGCTCGTCAGGTTCTGGTTACGGGATTGGTAACAATGTGGGGGCTTCGTCTGGCTATATACGTATATTACAGAAACCTGGGAAGAGGGGAAGATTACCGATATGCTAAATGGAGAAAAGAATGGGGCAGGCATTTTCTTCTTCGAAGTTTTTTACAGGTCTTCATGCTTCAGGGCGCATTAATGCTTTTAATATCATTTTCTGTAATTTTTATCAATTTAAATCCATCGAAAGGTCTGACTTTTCTGGATGGAATTGGCCTGCTGATATGGGTAACGGGTTTTACCTTTGAATCAGTGGGAGATCTTCAGCTTTACAGGTTTAAGAAAGATCCGGACAACAAAGGAAAAGTTATGAAATATGGACTCTGGAAATATACCAGACATCCAAACTACTTTGGGGAATCCACTATGTGGTGGGGTATTTTTGTAATGTGTCTTTCCCTAAGCGGCGGGATCTCAGCTATAGTAAGTCCTGTTACAATAACTTTTCTTCTCCTAAGAGTTTCAGGCATCCCCATGCTTGAGAAGAAACTTATCAAAAGTCAGCCGGGATATCAATGGTATATGGAAAGGACCAGCCCATTCATCCCCTGGTTCCCCCGAAACTAAGCTGGTTTTTATTAACTGGTTTTTATTAACTGGTTTATAGTATATGAAATATGATACCAGGTGGATGTATAAAGATCATGGAGGTTTGATCATTGACAGAATCAGGTAAAGTCAGGATAAGTTCTCTTGACGGAATTCGCCTTTTTAATGCCTTTAGAGCTGGAGCAAATGCACTTGAAAAAAGGAAAGAGCATCTTAACGACATCAATGTATTTCCTGTACCGGATGGTGATACTGGAAACAACATGCTGTCAACTATTCGCTATATTACAGAAAAGACTACAGTATCCAGATCTGTATCATTAACCTTCAAGTCTATGGCAGATGCTGCACTCATGGGAGCAAGAGGCAATTCCGGACTTATTATGGCTCAATATATTTACGGGATCTCCCGGGCTTTGGGAAAAACATGTACGATCGATACCCTTCATTTTTCCGAAAGCCTCGTTAAGGCCATACCTTTTTCAGAAGAAGCCCTCAGCAACCCTGTAGAGGGAACTTTGATAACTGTTCTGAGAGACTGGGCAGAATATATGTATTTACTCAGCAGATCTATAAAAGATTTTTCAGTTATTCTTCCAAATTCTATTTCCAGAGCTGAAAGTTCTCTTATGGAAACTCCCCTTAAGCTCAAAATACTTGCAAGAACAGGTGTTGTTGATGCAGGTGCGCAGGGATTCGTTAATTTTCTTGAAGGAATAAATGAATTTCTGGAAAATGGTGATCTGAGAAACATAAAAACAGAAAAAACAGCTTTAAAGATCAGCCATTCTCATGAACACCCCGAGGAGGATATCCCTTCTTACAGATATTGTACTGAAGCAATTATTGAAGGCGAAAATCTTTCCAGGAAAACTCTAATGTCAGAGATTTCCCCTTTTGGGGACTCTGTCATCGTAGGAGGACACGAAAATAAATACCGGGTACACATTCACACGGATCATCCGGCAACTCTTTTTCAGACCTTATCAAGCCGAGGCACTTTAAATGACCAGAAAGCCGACGACATGCTCAGACAGGTTCAGGTCAAGAGCAGAAGACGATCGAACATCGCTCTTTTAACGGATTCCTCCTGTGACCTGCCAGCAGAACTCATGGATAAATATCAGATCCAAATGATGCCCTTAAGGATCTCCTTTGACGATAGCACCTACCTGGACAAGATCACGATTAAACCTGAAAGGATCTACAACATCCTTAACGAAACGGACAAATCTATCACAACTTCCCAGCCTGTATTCGGAGAATTTGTCGAGAAGTATTCTCTCCTTTCTTCGCATTATGAATCTGTTATAGCTATCCACCTTTCGGATGCACTAAGCGGTACATGGAATACCAGCCTTAAGGCTGCTGAATCTGTAAACCAGAATAAAATTCATGTCATTGACAGCAAAAACCTCTGTTCAGGACTCGGTCTTATCGTTCTCAAAGCTGCAGAAGCTATTTCAAAGGGCAGTTCCTGCGAAAATGTTATCAGGATAATTGAAGATGCTATCCCAAAAACAAAGATATTTGTCAGCCTTGACACTCTACAGTTTATGGTTAGAGGTGGACGTATTAGTCCCCTGAAGGGAAAACTTGCAAAGTTATTTAACCTTAAACCTATAATATCGGTAGACGAGGCCGGAAAAGGAACTCATTATGGTAATGCATGTAGCGAAGCAGGAAATCTGCGCAAGATCATTGATCTTTTCAGGAAACTTGAAAATAATCGGGGAATCTGGAAATATGCTGTAGTCCATGCCAGAGCAAATGACAGAGCTCAGAGACTTGCAGAAGAACTGTCCCGGATATCCGGGGCTGACCCTGCATACGTCATGGAGATCTCTCCTGTTATAGGACTGAATTCCGGTCCAGGGTCAGTTGCAGTTTCGATGATACTTGAGAACTGACCCACTGATTTAGTGGATCAATTTTACAAAAATCAAGGATGTTGAACACATAGTTCCCCTGATAATAAGGACAAAAGCTTGATCCAGATATCTTTTTATTACGTCAGATCGAAAAGTATGTATAGCCGACAACTTATCCAACCATCTTTTGAAAAGTAAGGGTTGATATTTTCTTTTTTAAGCAGTTTTGTAACACTTCAAGGGTTAGGAATTAATTGAAAGGAAAACCCTGAAAAAAAGATATCCGTTTTGAATCATGAACTACTTTGTTGTTTTTTTCTTGTTCAGTTCATTTGAGATCAAAGAATGGACTTTTGAAGCAGGAATAGCAAAATTAAGGTTATCCCCGCCCGAAAGGGTCAGAAAAGCTACTCCCAGTAATTTCCCACTCATGCTTAGCACAGGACTACCGCTGGAACCGGGGTATATGGGGGCAGATATCTGATATACCCTTCCCATGAGATCAATATCTCTTATTGCAGAAATAACACCCGTAGTAACAGAATACTCAAGACCATGAGGCGCACCTATTACAATTATCTCTTCACCAACCTGGGGGATCCTGGATGAGATCGGCAATGCATGAACTTCCCTGCTATCTATGTCAACCTGCAAAAGGGCAAGATCACATTCGGGATAAACTGATATTATTTCTTTTATTCCAAAGAACTCTCCCGAGTGTATCTTTACAGAACAATGCTCGGTATCCTGAAGAACATGAAGATTTGTAATAAATGCACCTTCAGAACTTACAAAGAAACCAGTTGATACGGCACCATCAGTGTAAACAACACCCACAGCAGGAATAGATAGTTTTGCTGCAGTGGAAAAATTATGGGCATATCCACATCCAACAAAATTCATTTGCGTAAGAACAATTATCAGAATAAAACATAGGTACTTCAATTTGATCGTAATCATCAGCAAAACAACCAACTTGTCCCTTAACTTTGTTGTGCTATTATATCACAGCGTCATAAAGAGAAACTGGCTATAAAAACTTTATTTATTCATTCATGTTTCAGTTATAGATTTGAACGTAATATCAGGAATCAAACCAGGAAAATAGATCATCTCTTCTGTAAAGAAAAGAGGGGAAAAAACACAAATGATGATAAGTGCATTTGTAATTGTTACTGATAATGATCATGTAACTTTTTGCTCAGAGAAATGAAAATGCTATTGCTGGAAGTGTATAATAGATGGATCCAAAAATGAGGGAGGATTGAGAATGCACCTTCAGAAACTTGGCTATGATGCTTTTTTTACATCCCACAAAGTAATAGATAGCGACAATCAGCTTGAATCAGCCAGAGTAATGGCAGTAAACAAGGAACAGTATGTCATAAGTAACGGCATTCAGGAGATCAGAGCAGAACTTTCAGGCCGTTTCAGATTCAACATAGAAACTTCTCTGGATCTCCCTACAGTTGGTGACTGGGTCCAGGCACAGATATTACAGGATGATCTTGCCATAATCCAGGCTCTCTCGCCAAGAAAAAGTCTTCTCAAAAGGAAAGTACCTGGTAAGAAGGTGGACTTTCAGCTTATTGGAGCAAACATTGACATCGCATTCATCGTCCAGGCCCTGGACGATAACTTTAACCTTCGCCGCCTGGAACGATACCTGGTAGCTGTAAATGAAGGAAAGATAATTCCAGTAGTCCTTTTCAGCAAAAGAGACCTGCTCTCTGATGATGAAATTGAAGAACGTCTCCGCGAAATCCATGATCTCATGCCGGATCTTAAGGCACTGGAATTCAGCAACATCACCGGAGACGGACTGAAGAATATCAGGGAAATGATGAGCACTGGTAAAACATACTGTCTGCTGGGTTCTTCTGGAGTAGGCAAGACATCCCTTATCAACCGCCTGATCGGTCAGGACAGATTCGCTGTGCGGGAAGTAAGAGATAAGGACCACAAGGGTAAGCACACCACAACCAGAAGGCAGCTGATCATCCTTGATAACGAAGCCATGCTGATAGATACACCCGGAATGAGGGAATTTGCTTCTATCGGCGAGCAAGAGGGAATAAACGCTACTTTTGACGAGATCTCTGCACTGGCCCTTAAGTGCAGATTCAAAGACTGTAATCACACCACGGAAAAAGGGTGTGCTGTTCTTGCCGCTCTTGAGGATGGTGCCCTTTCAAGGGAACGATATGATAATTACATGAAGATCCGCAGGGAAAATGCCCACAATGAAATGTCATATCATGAAAAACGCAGGAAGGATAAAGAATTCGGTAAAATGTGCAAATCAGTAATGAAATTTAAGAAAGAAATAAAAAAGGGATATTAAAAAATGAGCTAACACCTGGGGCACAAAAGTGTTAGTTCATTTTCTTTTCCAGAAGTTTACAAAACAAGTCCAGATAATTGATACTTATCCATCTTACCCTGTATTTAGAGGAGATTACTACAACTGCTATTTTTTCTGTCTTTCCACCAGCATCTCCCCAGCTTTAGAAACATGTTCAGCTGTAAGGTCATGAAATAATATCGTAATGGCATCTTTTGGTACTCCTGTAATTCTGCTGAGCTCATCAGTAAACACCCTGGCAATTTCTACTTTCTTTTCATATCCTCTCGGTATCATTTCTACTGTTATTATCGGCATCTTAAGTTCCTCCTTCAAAAATTATCAGTTATTGATTTACACTTGAAAATTTGTTAGATCAAGTTTTATCACGATGTTTGACAGAGTACAAGTAGTAGTTACAGATTCAAAAAGATTTATTGAATATAATTCAAGGGGCCGGTACCGGCCCCTGTTATTTTAAATTAATAAATTGAGGAAGAATGTCTCATCTGATTCTTAAAGTTTAGGACTTCGGAAAAAGTTCCAAATCATCAGATTCCTTTTTCGAAAAGTAAGAATTTATGTCAAGGTCTGTTCGGGACAACTCTGACAAAGGTCATTTACCCCTGGCCTGCTTTTTGAGGACAATTTCTTCATTGCATCGCGCAAAGAAGAACGAAGCCCCTCCTCAACCGTGGGATGGTAAAAGGGCATCTGCAATAACTCGGCGATCTTCATGCGATTCTGCATAGCCAAAGCCAGGATATGGGCCAGATGCTCCCCATCGGGAACCGCAATTTCCGCACCAAGAAGCTCTGCAGAATCGGGGTCTGCATATATATGAAGATGTCCCTTGTTGCGTCCCTCCATACGGGCCCTTGACTGTTTCTCAAAATCGGACTTTCCTGTGACGAAATTCTTATCCTTGAGTTCATCGAATCCATGTCCAACTACAGCGATCTGCGGGTCGCTGAATACTATCTTAATATTTACCCTTCGGGAGAATTTTATAACTTCCTCCTCCATGGAGTTGACCCCTGCAATAAAACCGTCATCCAGGGCTTCGTGCAATATAGGACTATAGCCATTGGTATCTCCTGCTATAAATATAGGTAAATCACCAATTTGCGCAGTCTCCGGATCGAATGGCGGCAGCCCGTGGTTGTCCAGATCTATAGATAAATTTTCCAGTCCTAACCCCTTCAGGTTTGGCGCAGCCCCCACCGCCGCGACGATTTTGTCAACTATTACGCTTTCACTACCTGTTTTGACAACCAGGCAATTCCCGTTATTCTCGATCTCAGCCTCAGAACCCATATGGACCGAAAACTCATCCTCCATGGCTTTCACCATGGCACTGTTGACCTCTGGATCGGTAAGGCCTCCCATGAATTCCCCTCGGGAAAAACCGTGGACCTCGATACCCAGTCGGCTTAAGGCAAATCCGATCTCAAGACCTATGGACCCCAGGCCTATGACACCAATTCGCCGCGGGAAGTCTTCCTGCTCGAAGATATTTTCACTTGTAAGAATAAGATCAGAAAAATCCTTCCAGGGCTCTGGAATAACAGGCCTCGATCCTGTAGCTATAATGATCTTTGAAGTCTCATACTCCAGTTCCCCCACTTTGATACGGCCAGGAGACAGGATCTCTGCTTTTCCCTCAAGGAAATGACCATCAGCTGCCTTCAAGGTCTGTTTACGGGTTCCTCCGGCAAAATGATCACGAAGATTTCTCACATGCTTCATTACCGCTGGGATATCAGCGGAATAGTGATCAGCCTTTAAAAGTCCCTTTCCCATAAGACTGCGACTCCTGTGACACTCATTTGCTACGTGGATAAGCGCTTTTGAGGGCATACAACCGACACGCGCGCATTTAGTGCCCAATGGACCATGATCGACAAGAAGATAGCTTTCTGTCTTTTTTTTCACCTGGCTAAGTGCAGATAGTCCCGCACTTCCAGCGCCGATAATGATTACATCTAACTTTTCAGACATAGATATCCCCCTTTTCCTCTTTAATTCATAGATATTCCTTTCTTGTAGTATATTTATGGTAAGTTTAAGGTCTATTCTGCCAGATATTGAGTTTTAGATTACAAATTAATACGATCATTGAGCTGCTTCAGAATTCATTAAGGAAGCCACTTTTGCATTTGTTTATTAATATAGCATATCAGCCAGATAAGAATAAAAGGCAAAGCATAGAGCCGAGCGAATGCGAGTCCTACAGCCTGTCGCTTAGCGGTGAATTCCAAGCTGTATTGTTACAGCTTTTGGTTACAAGCCAATTTCTGCAGATGACCACGACATTAGCTCTTGCCATATCGGGTCAGGTTCCCATTGATCAAATATTGGAGATCTTGACTTTTTCTCACTATATTTTTCTACTTTAGACAAATAGTGATACATAAATGCAGACACACGATAGTTCATTATGCAATGGACAAAGATCTTTTTACCTTGCAGGAAAGCCATTAAATTACAAAAGAACCTTACCTGCTCTTTTGTCGGGAAATCAAACTTTACAGGTATATGTACATAAATAAGACCCAGTTCGGAGATGACCCTGTCTTCTTCCTTGACAGCATCAGGATGATCGGGCATTCCGAGATTAATTATGTATTCATATCCGGCGCCTGCGATAAGCTTGAATTCATCAATTCCGGGTTGCCCCGATGTAGCAACATCTTCAGTCAATTGAACAAAGTTCTTTATAGATTCCATATCCTTGCCTCCTTGTAACGCTCACATGAACTGCACGACACCAAAGACGTCCGGCACCAGAAGAGAGCGAATCTGATGTATAGGTCTGCTGCCTGCAAAGTTGCAAAACAGCCTCGATAGTAATAACTATTAAGAGAAATTCATTTACCCTCAGCTATGCGTAGCAAATGCTTGTAACGATTGCTATTGTCGCCGCAGGATCTCCTAATTAAATTTAGAGCCTCTGTTCTATAACTGATGTAATCGAATTGATCCAAGGCACAGATGAACCAATTATAATTCAAGGGGCCGGAATTCCGGCCCCTTGACTATTGTTATCTAAAGTTAAACTTCTACGAATAGGATCATCTTTTACTGTTTTTAACTGCAAGAACCACTAAAGGGATCATAAGCAAAAGCATCGGCAATCTCAGGCTGACTATGTTGCAGCCTCCATCTTCTTCTGTACTTGTTTCACTTGTATTGTTTTCTATGCTGGTGGAAAGTAATTGCTGCTCCCTTTTGCGTTCTCTGACTCTTTCTTTAGCACCTGGCTCAAATTCATAGGCCCCAATGTCATAAGCTCTTTTCTGAGGCCTGAGGACGCCCCTCTGATCTGTAGTTACCTCCTCGATCTCAACTCCTGTATCTATTGCAGAGCTTCCCTTCTGAAGGGCACAGGTCCAGGTAGGGCCGCCGTTGTCAGCAAGGTCCATAAGCAGTGGATCTTCAGTAATGATGTCGCTGGAAATAGCACCATCCCCTACATCGCCATTCTGAACAATACAGTAGCTGATAGTGGGATTGCTTGAAGCATCGTTGAATATCTCACTTCCGCCCTCATCCCATAATATGCAGTTGGTCAAAGTGGGACTGGAATTACCTTCGTTGTAAATCCCGCGGCCATAACTAACTGCTCTGTTTTCTGAAAAGGTGCAGTGGGTTAAGGTGGGGCTGGAATCCCCGTTGTACATCCCGCCGCCAACAGTAGCCGAGCAACTATTGTAAAAAGTGCAATTTGTTATATCAGGGCTGGAAAATTCATTATACAGGGCGCCGCCCACACATGCTGAACCGTTAGATTCAAAGGTACAACCCTCCAACGCGGGTTTTGAATTAACGTTGTATATAGCACCACCATTACCGTAATATTCATCACGTGCATCATTAAAATAGAAAGTACAATCTTTTATAAAGGGATGTGAGGCATTATTCATAATTGCACCTCCTCCTCTTCTATCAGTCCAGTTATATTCAAAGGTACAATTCGTTACAATAGGATTGGATCCTACGATATTAAACAAGCCTCCTCCATAGTAAACTGCTTTATTATAGAAGAAGATACAATCCGTTATCCTTGGGCTGGAATTCGAGCATGCTATACCTCCTCCATAATTTTCCTTCCCCCTGATAATGGAAAGACCTGAAATTTCAACCGACTCAGCTTCTACAATAGAAAAAACCCTACAAACTCTGTTACCGCTTATACTAAGTTGATCTGCACCAGGACCCCGAATGGTAATTCCTTTGTCAATTAACAGATTATGACCATCAAGAGTTATAGTCGCAGGATAAGTAAGATCAAAGGTAATGACATCTCCCGAAAGGGCACATTCAATGGCATAGCGCAAAGATCCCTCACCGGGTTCAGAATAATTGTCAATATTTGTCCTTACCACCCATGTCTGACAATAAACAGCTGTAGTTCCTGCAAATACAACAAATAGCAGTAAAAGCAATAACATACCAGGTTTTAAGAACCTGACTCTCATTTCTCTCTCCTCTTTCCTGTTTAACAGTTCACAACCATACAGAACGCCGGCATTAAATTTAATATGCCGAAATATCTGACACCCAGAAAGAAAAGAAACATTGCGAATAAGGGATCTTATATACTGATAGGGAACATGCACTTCAAACCAGTAGCTTTTACCAATAATTTAAACCAGACTACCTGATTAAACCATCTCCTCTCAATTAACAGAGAATCGAGTAAAATACAAGGATATGGCATTTAAAAGAAATGCGTTAATATCATTAATGGGAAGTGTTATCACATTGAATAGTAGCACATAAACTGGCTTTTGAGTATCATTTTACATTGAAATTAATGTTTATTCTTTATTCTGAAATGATATATATTTGCACAATCTCTTTTCTGGACTTAGTATTCAAAACTGGGAAAAACTTTTGTTAATCCAACAAAAAACAGCAGACAGATGAATTTCTTCTGACTGCTGAATATAAAAAGTTTTGAGAAAACAAAGACTTAAACAGCATCCAGAGACTTCATAATTTTATATTCTAACAAAAAATTTAATTCTCTAAGTTTTCCCGAAACATAGACCATATGCTTATTCAATTCATTCTCGATACCCCGCAACATGGTTTCCAGATCATACTGCTATTCTATTTCAGTAATCATGTCTGAAGTTTTTTCGCTACATAAACTCCATAACTGTAATAATCTTGATACTTTTCATAAAGGGCTATTTCATCTTTTTCACATTCAACAATTTCCTTTGCCTGATCACTTTGACAATGCCCCTTCAGAAAGTCATCAAAACGGCTCTGCATAGGGCGATAGTAATTATCAAGCCAGCAATAAGCAGGCAAAAAGAAATAACCCTCGGGAGTGTAGCCGTGCTTCTCAAGAATTCCTATCTTTGCCGAAGCAAGGTCAACTTCAGGGTACTCTCTTTCCCAGTGAGACTGAAGCTCAGACGGTCTTTCTGCAGTCAGCCATGTGATTTCCGAAAGTATGAGTTTTCCTCCTGGTTTTAAAAATTGCTTCCAGGCCGAAACACCTGCTTCAAATCCCATGTTATAGATAGCTCCCTCAGACAAGATCACGTCAAACTCCTCGTCAGAAAAAGGCAGCGCATCCATTGAGCACTCAAGAGTAGTTATTTTGTCCGCTACTCCCTGATCATGTGCTCTGGATTGGAGCACGTCAAGAAACTCCGGGAGAAAATCCACAGCAGTGATCTCCGCATCCAATTCCTTTCCGAGTAAGATAGTCGATGCACCTGTGCCGCAGCCGATATCCGCGATTTTCAAAGGGCATGACCGGTCGATTCCAGCCAGTTCCAAAGCCTTTTTTGTTTCCGCTTCTCCACCAGGTCCCTGCCGTACCGCATCTTTGTGAAGGTCTATGAGCAGTTGATATTCATTCATATTACCCCTCCTTGTGCCAATGTCTTAATGTATTAATATTATTCTTACACTTAAGATAAATAATTTAAATTATCCCGCAGCCTAATAGAGACACTTAACCGGCTAGCAAGCTTTCTGTCATAAAAGACAAACCTGCAAATGTTCCAACTCATCAGGTTATAGATATACACTAAGGCTAACAAGCCAGGCCCATAAAATGGACTTGACTGGATAAAGTATTTATCGATACACCTTACACTGCTCTAGCAGGAATTGGGAACATAACTTTGACATCACCCGCGGGGACAAAGAATAGCGGAATGTCCATCCGAGTTCATCGCATGGTTATCTGTCATTGGTACCTTTCCCTTGGGTTTGGAATGACTTCTGTGACAGAACCTTCCTTTGTTAACATATCTTTGCGATTCCACCAAAGGACTACAAAGGCCACAATGATCAAAAGGTAAGTGTCGTAGGGCTGCGCATCTGGAAATATCGGGTTCATCAACTGGAAGTGGAAAAGCGCCGACAGCAGGATGCTGCCACCCGACCTATTGAAGAGTGCTGTAGCAATGACACTTATCGCCAGACAACCGGCAAAGAACGCTGCGAATGACCATTCGCTCTGCTGGGTTCCGCTCAAAAAGAAGGCAGGAAAATGCCATAGCCCCCAGATGGCTCCAAGAACCAACCCAGCCCATACCGGAGCTAACTTCCTCTGAAAGAGAGGAAGAGCAAGCCCCCGCCAGCCGAATTCCTCCATGGGCCCTTTAATGGCAGCGAGGAGCAACCCAACGAGTAGGGCCTGAACGGACGAAAATGGGAAAGGGTCTGTAAAAAGGTTCCCTCTAAGAGCGGATCCGCCAATGAAAAGCAACGGAATGCCAATGATCAGAAAGGCGTACCAGGCTGCGCTGCAGCGCCAGAGCAATGCCCGTCCAAGGAAGAGCTTCAGGCCTGTGACACCACCGACGCGGACAACAATAGTGAAAGCACCGATGGCAGGTGCGTAAACGGCTAAGAAGAAGAGAGGGTGGTTGCCGGTGAGCTGCCCGAACAATGCTCCCATACGTTCCGGTAAAAAAACGTATAGCCCGAGTATCCCCCAGGCCAAGCCGAAAGAGATAATGAGAAATGGAACAATTGAACGAAACGTTATCCTGTATATCTTTTGCGCCGTGCTATTTGGGGTCATATAAGTCTCCTTACCTCATAGAGTCCAACAGGTTATTCCTTCGTTCCTTTATATCTCATTGGAAATGTCATCGATCATAAGCTTCTCTAACGGAAGATTATATATCTCACAATTGAATGTATTATAACAACGCATATGATTTTAGAAAGACTTGAAAATTATCCTTACGGATATTATAGAGATAGTTGGCTTTGAAGAGTGCATGTTTAAGGTCATTGGTCTGCAATGAATAATTTATCTCTGTTCTGCCAAAAGCCTCCCTAACATCGATGGGTATGGCTATACGAAAATAATAGATGCTTCCTTTGCGAAAAAGGTATGTAGGTGTCTTTCCAATTTTAACACTGGTTACCTTTGCCATGGTAGACCTCCTTTCAAGACATTAAAAAAACCAAGCCCCGGAAGTGAGGCTTGGCTTTAACTTACAGAAAAAAGGAGCCCGAAATTCGGGCTCCTTTAAAAAGGTTCTTGTTAGCTGGAATATCTACCGTTTTCTGCTGAGAAGGAACAGTGGTGCCAGAAGCAGGATCAAGGAAGGTACGAAGGCACCTGTGTTACATCCGCCGCTGCTTCCGGCTGAAGCCTTTGTTATGGCAGAACTGAACTCGTAAGCTCCCATGTCCACTGCAGCTCCGTTTATCCTCGAATTACCTTCCAGGTCGACATCCGGCAATGATGGAGCATCGCTGTTCCCCATGTCGATAACCGGAGAGGTTTCCTGGAGACGGAAGTCAGTGGTAGATACGAATAGGGGATCAACGTCCATGTTGGAAGATTCAAAGAGGAAACTATCTCCTCCAGAAAAGTCTGTTGAAAGAACAGAAAAGTCGTTCTCGTTGACATAGAAATAGTTCAGGTAAGAGTTGTCGTATAGGTAGATATCGTTCCCGTCAGATGCGGTATTGTCCCACACTATATTGTTGTAAATAGAATAAACCGTATTGTCATCACCGCAGTAGACGTAGATGCCTCCTCCATAATATCCTGTGTCAGTTACAGTATTTCCGGTGACTGTGTTGTTCACGATATCAGCGTATCTGACATATTCCGGATAGAAATAAGCACCGCCACCGTCATAAGTTGAGGTGTTCCCTGTCACCAGGTTGTTTCTGAAGATAAAATCACCGTAATAAGGCTCAGCATAGACTCCACCACCGTTGTATCCACCTAAGTTGTTGGTGAAAGAACAGTTTTCTACTGTCATATCTCCGGATTCACATTCAAGATATGCGCCGCCACCATCACAGTCTTCTGGAATATCACCTGAAATTACATTCTGGTCGAAGGTGTTGTTTCCTACGTAGAAATTACCCGCATCTACGTATGCGTATAAACCTCCCCCATCTTCATAAGAACTATTACTGGAGAATTCATTTCCTGATACAAAGATGTTAGTGCCTCCATAAGAAGCCTCTATATATGCTCCGCCACCTTCGCCATCGGTGGACCTGTTGTTCTCGAAAAGGGAATTGGTCAGGCTTAGTATTGTCCCCACGTAGCTGTGATCATAGAAACATAATCCCCCACCGTAACCATAAGATTCATTTTCCCGGAAAGAGCAGTTGTCTACATAGAACGAGGTCCCATCGTCGTACAAATATAAATAAACGCCTCCTCCTCCTCGACCGCCAGCTACATTCTGGTAGAAATCGCAAGATACCATATCGAGCTGATCACCGTATTCTATTTCCAGGTAAGCACCTCCTCCGTCGTAACCAGATTTATTACCATTGAAGGAATTATTGAACAAGTATGCGGATGTATTGTCATTTCCATTAATATCAAGAGCTCCACCATCAGAATCAGCGTAGTTATTTTCAAAGGTGTTGTTCAGACAGTTAAAGACATTGGCTGCGGAAGGGTAGAAATAAAGAGCTCCCCCATAGCCGGCCGAATTGACCCGGAAAATATTGCTGTCCACCGTGGTTGTACCGGAATAATCCTGTTCAATATATAAGGCGCCACCATAATAGCTTGTACCAGCATCATTACTTGTGCAGGTGTTTCCGATAACTTCAATATCTCCCACATATGCATAAAGGTAGCCTCCCCCACCATGCTCATCGGTTGAGTTAGATGTCAGCGTGTTTCCGTTAAAGGTCATATCTCCTACTTTCTCGATATAGGAGTAAACGCCCCCACCATAATATGCATAATTGCCGGTGAAATCACAGCTGGTTATGTCTATGTTGCCGTTATCATCTATGTAAGCATATAGGCCTCCTCCATAGTAAGATCCATCAGTTGAATTATCTTTGAAGGAGCATTCCATAATATTGATATTACCTGCATCAATGTAAACGTATGCTCCTGCTCCATCATTGCTGACGTAGCCGTTCCGTATGTTAAGTTTTTGTAGAGTGATGTCCGTCATGTATTCAGAATCGATATCTAATACTCGATCAGTTCCTCCACCATCCAGGATAACTTCTCCGTTTCCAACAATGGAAAGGGTCCCCTCGTCAGAAGAATTTGAATCATAATCGAATGTACCACCATTGTCATTTGTGCTGTACGTACCAGCAGCAAGTGTAATTACATCGTCCTCACCGTTGGACTCGGCAGAGGTAAGAGCACTCTGAAATCCTGCCGCTGTAGAAACTGGGAAATCAGCAGCATAACCGTAACCGCAATAGATCAACAAGAACAGAACTGCGAAAAATACATAAAAAGCTTTTTTCATAGTGATCTCCTCTCAGATTCATATATAGAACAGAAATATCTCTCTAACACTTTCTGCTTCAAAGTGACATGTCGACGTAGTTCAAGTAAAAGTTAACTAAGATTGTCAGTAGCAACTATAGCGAATTTTGCAACTTGCATACATAGCTATGAGAGAAATAATGCTCTCTATGGGTGGCATCACCTTCCCTGGTAAAACAGAATACTGAAATGACAGACTTTACAGTTGTGGAACACAAAACAAATGGATTAATAACGATAATATCATGGATTTTTGATTTAATGAATTAATTGAAAAGATTTTTAACAATTGTTTAAACCTCAATACCTTTAATCTTCATCATCAATTCAACCGCCTCTGGATATTCACTTCCCTGTTTTCTGGAACTTAGTATCCAAAACTGATATATCT
>CAYPIU010000022.1:0-29428 GCA_964410915.1 uncultured Synergistales bacterium
TCTTGAGAGGATCTCGTCCACGGCTTTAAATGAGTTTTCCGAAAAGTCAGACCTTCTTACTCAGAATACCGATCAAATTTTCCGTTCTCTGTATAACAATTCAAATCATTTTCAGACCATGCCTCTCTGATGGCTATAGCAGTGTATGTATAATTTAAGAAAAATTAATCTTAATGAAACATGCTATACGAACCTGATCGTTGAAGATCATTTCTGTTTAAGCTTTTGTTCCATTTACAAAATAGTTTTTAATTGAGATCCCTTTTCGAAAATTAAGCTGTTTCCTTATATTCACTTTCTCTTTTATGATATTTTCCAGCAGTAAAAGCATTATGCTTTTTCAATTTCATCTCCTCTCCTGAACTGTTCCCTGTATATTTCCAGGTCCGGTAATATTCCTGTATCGTGAAATATGAGCCTGGGAGTAGAGTGCGACATTTCTACTACAGAGAAGCGATGATCTTGAAACCACAACTCGGAAAAGTTTCTTTTAACTTATTGTAAAAATATCAAGGCAAAGCTCTCTATAAAACTATAAGATCTTCATAGTTGACCAACTATACTCCTTTAAATTATTAGAAAAATCTTCTATAATGCATTTTAAGCAAACATCAGTTTAGTCAATATGTATGCACTAAACTGAGTTTTATTTTTTCATTGCATGGTTCAGGAGGTGATATTGTATTTTATCTGAGAGGTTGAGGAAAGTCTTTATCTTGATCAGGTACAAAATTCTGCACTGAGGAGGTTTGGAGTACATGTCTTCTTTGAGAAAATCAAAAGTTCCGCACACCTATGTTCTACTTTTTAGCCTAATTATTTTAGCGGTTGTTGGTAGTTACGTATTGCCTGCTGGTCAATTCCAGAGAATAGAGGACCCTAATACTGGAAGAACTGTAGTTGTTGCTGGCAGCTTCGAGACTGTTGAGCAGAGCCCGGTTTCATTTTTTGATACTTTCATAGCTATACAGAAGGGTATGATCGATGCTGCGGCAGTGGTATTCTTCGTTTTCCTGGTTTATGCTTCATTCTATGTGGTGATGCAGACTCACGCACTGCACGCTTTTATAGGTTGGTTATTACGAGTGATGAAGGGCAGGGAGATCCTTATAATCCCTGTATTCATGTATCTTTTTGCCCTTGCCGGATCAATATTTGGTATGTTTGAGGAGACCTTTGGTTTTATTCCGCTTTTTGTAGGTCTTGCTGTTGCCATGGGTTATGATGCAATAGTTGGTATGAGCATGGTCTCCATGGGTGTTGCCATGGGTTTTGCTGCTGCTTTCATGAACCCCTTTACCGTTGGACTTGCACAGAAATTTTCAGAACTTGCACTGTTCTCAGGAATGGGTTTCAGGATCATGAGCTGGTTCGTCCTTGTAACTATGGCTGTTCTCTGGACAGTAAGATATGCACTGAAGATAAAGAAAGATCCTACCAAGAGTCTCATGTATGGAGTCGATATGGGAAGTCTTGCTTTTGATCATGATGAGCTGATCAGATCTGAGTTTACCGGAAGGGACAAGCTTGTACTTGGTTATGTTGTTTTTATAATTGCTCTGCTTATCTGGGGGGTTATCACCAAGGGCTGGTATTTCAATGAAATTGCAGGTCTTTTCCTGATAATGGGTATTTTTGCAGGTTTCATGGCAGGGATGAAACCCAGTGAACTTGCCGGTTGCTATGTTGAAGGTCTTAAGGATATTACCTTCGGTGCTCTTGTCATAGGTCTTTCAAGAGGTATCCTTATCGTAATGCAGGAAGGTAATATCATTGACACGGTTATATACGGTCTGGCTCAGCCCCTCTCCGCGTTCCCGAGGTGGGTGGCTGCAGAAGGGATGCTCTTGATCCAGACACTTATCAACTTCTTCATACCTTCCGGATCAGGTCAGGCTGCTACAACCATGCCTATAATGGCACCTCTTTCAGATCTTTTGAACATATCCAGACAGACTGCTGTTCTGGCTTATCAGTATGGTGACGGTTTTTCCAATATCTTGTGGCCTACAACACTGTTGCCTGTTATTTGCGGTATCGCCAGGGTTCCCATCGAAAAATGGTGGAAATATTTTGTTCCTTTCTTCCTCATTCTTCTGCCTGTCCAGATGTTGTTCATCGCATTGGCCGTCTTTATTGGCTATCAGTAAGGCGTAGAGATCTTATAACTGTCAGAATATAACTTTTCATATTATAGTGGCAGGGTAGATATATATCCCTGCCACTGTTTCATTGATCTCTCTATTATGGAGGAGGTTTTTAGAAAATGGCTGAATATGATCTTCTTATTCGAGGTGCTTCGATAATTGATCCACGAAAAGGGGAGAACCAGAAAAAGAACATTGCCGTCAGGGAAGGAAAGGTCGTCAGTACAGGTGATCGTTGCCCTGAGGCTGATCGAGTGATCGAGGCAGAGGGATGCATGTTAAGTCCCGGTTTTATAGATACACATATGCATGATGAGGACATAGATGATCCGGATACTACACAAAAAGCGCTGCTCCGCCAGGGTGTAACCACGTGTATAGCAGGAAACTGCGGTGTCGGTCCCCTGCAGGACAGGATAAGGCCATCCCGTTCAGATCCATGGCTGAACATAGGTTATCTTACAGGCCACACTGCCCTGAGACAGGAGGTCGGTATTACAGATAAAGAAAGGTACAGGCCTGCAAATTCACAGGAAACAGCGAAGATGAAAGATCTTCTCACTGAAGAGTTGGAAAAGGGATCTTTCGGTCTGTCCTTTGGTCTTGAATATAACCCTGAGACCAGCTGGGAGGAAATAATTGCTCTCAGTGAAGTTGTGCCTTCCTTTGAAAAGAGATGGATATCCTCTCACATAAGGCATGACGGGCCGCGATGCCTTGAAGGTGTGGATGAGATGATACGGCTTGCAGGTTATGTCAATGCGAGGGTCCAGTTATCTCATCTCGGCAGCATGACTTCATTTGGTTTTGCGGAACAGGCTCTCGAAATGCTTCATAAAGGAAGAGAAAATGGTCTTGACCTTACATGGGACAGTTATCCATATGATGCTTTCTGTACCTTTATCGGTTCTGCTGTATTTGATCCTGGTTTTGAGGAAAGATTCCAGAAACCCATCGATGCTCTCGAAGTTGGAAGCGGTCCATATGCAGGGCAGAGACTTAATAGTGACCTTCTGGAAACACTCAGGAAAGAAGCCCCCGGAACTCTTGTAATAGCTCATGTTATGAATGAAAAAGAGATGAAACTGATCCTAAAAGATCCCTCCTGCGCCATTGCTTCAGATGCTGTTCTTTTTGAGGGAAGAGGGCATCCCAGGGCTGCCGGAGCCTTTCCGAGGGGTATCAGGTGGTTAAGGGAAGAGGGCCTTTCATGGAGTGAGGCTGTGGCCCACGCAACCCTGATCCCCTCAATGATGGGCTGGCTTGAAAGAGGAGAGATCAGGGAGGGCATGAATGCTGATCTTGTGATTTTCGATCCGGAAAAGTTTTGTGATATGGCTACTTTTGAGGATCCTCTAAAGCCTCCCCGTGGAATAAAATATGTTATCGTTAATGGGAAAATAGCAGTGAAAGATGGTGAGGTTGCCAGCGATCCGGCTGGTAGTTTTCTTGTTAGATCGTGAAAATAAATGATCGGGAGGTCTTTTAAATGGAGTTGTACGAAAAGTATGTGAAAACTATTGATGAGCACATCAGTAATTATAAACAATCTGCCATAGAGTTAAACGATTTTATGGCTGAGAATCCCGAATTGGGAGGGGAAGAATTTCAGGCGAGCAAAAGAATGGTCGAGATGCTCTCTCAGTTAGGCTTTTCCGTCGAGTATCCATTTGCCGGTATTCCAACAGCCTTTAAGGCTGTCTGCGGCAAAGGGAATGGCCCTGTCGTCGCACTGATGGTTGAGTATGACGCTCTTCCAGGTATAGGACATGGCTGCGGGCACTGTCTTCATGGAAGTATGTCGATCCTTGCGGCTGCAGGTCTTACAGGTGTAATGGAAGAGATAGATGGGACTTTGTGGGTTATTGGTACACCAGCTGAGGAGACGAATGGAGCAAAAGTTGCAATGGCGGACCAGGGGTTATTTGAAGGTGTTTCCCTTGCTCTGATGATCCACTGTAACTCAAGGGACAATTTTGTTCGTTACCGATCCCTTGCTCTTGATCCGATCAAATTTACTTTTCATGGGAAAACAGCTCATGCTGCAGGTTCTCCATGGGATGGCCTGAATGCTCTGAATGCAGTCCAGCTTTTGTTTCATTCAATAGACATGCTTCGTCAGCATGTAAAGCCGGAGGTCAGGATGCATGGAGTTATAAAAGAAGGCGGAACTGCTCCGAATATCGTTCCAGAGTTGGCAAGTGCCGAATTCTACTTCCGTTCTCCAGAAAGGAAGTATCTTGATGAGATCCTCGAAAAAGTTTTTAATTGCGCCAGAGGTTCAGCCCTTGCAACAGGTACAGAAGTTTCCTGGGAGAAGTTTGAGACAAGTTTCGATAATATGGTTCCCAACCATCCGGCTGAATCCATGATGGAGGAAGTTTATACAGAGCTGGGTATACCCCTCAGCGAGTCCCCGGGAGCAATGGGTTCATCGGATGTAGGGAATGTAAGTCACGTTTGTCCGGCCATTCAGCCAATGCTTGCTATTATGGACAGAGAAGTGGCTGCCCATACAAGGGAATTTGCCGCTGCAGTTACTACCCAGATGGGTTATGAAGCACTTGAAAAGGGTGCATCGGCACTTGCAAGAGCAAGTCTCAGGACATTCCTTGATAAAGGGCTCAGGAAAGAAATGCAGGAAGTTCTCAAGGATCAGTAACATTTATATTGAGGAAGCCTGAAAACAGGAAATGACAAACATGTTTTCAGGCTTCCCTGTATATATTTTTGCACCTGGTTTCAGGAAGAAGCATTGCGCATATAAGCCCTGTAACGCAGCCCCAGAAACACAGGGAAAAAGCTCTCTGGTATTGAACAACTGCCGGCAGATCTATTGACATGTCGATAATTATTCCCATGAATGTTGCAAGAAGAGCTGTCCCAAGGAAACCCCCTGTATTTACTACTGAAATTGCCATTCCGGTGAAAGCAGGAGCATTCATTTCTTTTGTTATAGCCCATGAAAGGATAAAACACATACCAGTGAATCCCATAAAGAAAAAGAGTGGCTTAAGCAGTTGAACAGGAGGCTGCCCTCCGTTCATGAAAACAAGAACCCCCCATCCAGCAGTAAAAAGTGAGGCCATGGAAATGAGAGGAAGTTTTCTCAGCCCTACTCTGTCAGACAGTCTGCCGGTAAAGATGCTTCCTGCCATAGCTCCATATACAGCAAAAGATATAAAACCCGAAGCAATATTTTTTTCAAATCCATATACTTCCTGGAGATACGAAACGCCCCAGGTTCCTGCAAAAACAAGATAGGCTCCTGAGTAGAAGAAAAAAAAGATAAATGCCGGCCATATTCTCCATTGGCTTACCACTCTTTTTAAAGCAATGGTAACTGGTACTTTTATACCGGGGGCAGAGGCATGTAATATCTGAGCCTCATTTATTGGAGGAAGCCCCATATCCTGAGGTTTATTCCTGATCATTATATAGCAGAGGATGGCAAGAATAATAGAAAAAATACCAATTCCCGCGAAAGTCAACCTCCATGTGAAAAGGGCGACCATTATTGCAAGAGGTGTCTGTGCCATAACTCCACCAAGATTTCCCAACAGGGATGTAAGGCCTGACATTGTGGCGAATTCCCTCTCCCGGAACCATTGTGACTGGATCTTCATGGTACATACGAATACAGTTGACACACCGATCCCTACAAGAAACCTTCCAGTAAAAACAGCGAAGGGAGTAGGCGCGAATCCGAACAGTATAGAGCCTGCTCCAGCAAGAAAAATGCCTGCAGTTACTGTTTTTCTGGCTCCAAGTGAATCTGCAAGTATTCCGACAGGTACCTGCATTATCATGTAGGCATAGAAGTACATCGAAGCGAGGCTTCCAAATGCAGCAGCGCTCAAGTCAAAAGCGCCAACAAGATCCTCCCGGACAACACCGGCTGCAAGCCTGTGAAAAAATACCACCATATATGCGAGTATCATCGTCCCCCAGACGAGCCATCTATATTTTAAAACTTTTTTAAGGCCTTCTTCAGAGCCATGCATTATTAAAGCCCTCCCCTGACATTGAAAGGAATCAAAAAAGATCGTAACAAAATATTGACATAATGACAAAATTTTTTTATAAATATAGAGCAAAATATTGATATGTCAACAAATAATTGTCTAAGGAGGGGTGCAATGGAACTTCATCCGGTGCTCAAATCATTCAAAACAGTTATCAAAGGTCTGGCGATTGCCCTTGGTCCAGATTACGAGTTGGTCCTCCATGATCTGCAGGATCCGGATCATTCTATTATTGCAATTGAAAACGGGCATGTGACCGGCAGAAAAGTGGGTGATCCTCTGGCCGATTATGCAATGTATCTTCTCAAGGTATCTGACCGGAATAACGAGGATCATGTAACCAATTTTCTTACAAGGGACAAAAATGGTAAAAGAATACGTTCTTCAACCATGTACCTGAGGAATGAAAAAGGAAAACTGATCGGATACCTTTGTGTAAATTATGATATGTCAAGAGCTGAGGTGGCAAGGTCAATGATCGAACAGCTTGTGTCTATATCCGATCCTGATTCCTATTCGGAGATCCCCAGGGAGGAAGAGATGCCATCAACTTTTGAGGAGATCATTGAAAGGAACATTGGCCTGATAAGAAGACATATAGGCAAACCCTTGCACATGTCAAGCAAGCAGGAGAAACTTCAGGCTATTAAAGTTCTCGATGAAGAGGGGTTCTTTTTACTCAAGGGATCGGTCGAGACAGTGGCTAAAGAAACTGGAAATACCATATATACGATCTATTCCTACCTCAGGGAGATCCGGGGTGACAGGACTGTAGCGAGGTCCTGAAAAAAGATTTGAAACAACCAAGGGAGGGTTCATGATTGACCAGAAAAGCAATATTAATGGGAAATGAAGCTATTGCAAGAGGTATTGTCGAAGCTGGATGTGAAGTGGCTACTGCTTATCCCGGAACGCCGTCTTCGGAGATACTTCCTTCGATAGCAAAGTATTCTGACGAGCTGGAGACCAATACTCAGGTGGAATGGGGTGCAAATGAGAAGGTAGCTTACGAGACTGCACTCGGAGCAACATACACAGGGAAAAGGTCCTGTGCTGTCATGAAGCAGGTAGGACTTGACGTAGCCGCAGATCCTTTTATGACCTCCGCAAGTTTTAAGCTTAACGCGGGTATGGTCCTCGTTGTAAGTGATGATCCAGGTTGTCATGCTTCCCAGACAGACCAGGATTCCCGTTATTTTGCAATGTATGCGCGCATACCCTGTTTTGATCCCTGCGATGCAAGGGAAGCCAGGGACATGGCAAAAGATGCATACGAACTATCTGAGAAACACAGGGTTGTTACGATGCTTCGGCCAACAGTAAGGGTGGATCACTGTCGGCAGGATGTTGAGCTCGGAGAGGTAAAAAAGATCGGAAGCCCCGCAGATTTTCATAGAAAACCTTTTGGAAATATGATACATATGCCTGCCAGACTTGTCAGGGAATCCATTCCGGATAGAAATGAGCGTTTTGAAAATATTCGTGAAGAATTCGAGACAGGATTTCCGGAATACAACTTCGAAGTCCCAGCAAAAGGCGAAGCAAAAATTGGCGTTATTGCCGGCGGTATATGCTATTCGGCAATAATGGACATTATCAGGGCTATGGGTAGAGAGGATATTTCGGTACTAAAGATAGGTACACCTGCTCCTCTTCCTTTGAAAATGGTTGAAGACTTTATATCACGTCACGAAAGCGTCATTGTCTTCGAGGAAACATATCCCGTTATAGAGATGCAGATCCCTGACAGAACACGCCTCCTGGGAAGATGGAATGGACATGTTCCCATGGATGGTGAACTTACAAGTGATGTTATCAGAAGGTATCTGCTGAAAGCCCTTGGTGAAGATTCCGGACTTTCGGAAACAGGCATGAAGCTCCAGGATGCACAGGAAAAGCTTGGACTTTTCGTGCGTCCTCCAAAACTTTGTCCTGGATGCGGTCATCGTCCAGGTTATGCATCTATCAGAAAAGCGTATCCGAATTGCATAATCTGCAGTGATATTGGATGTTACAGTCTCGTTATCAGGCAGAATGCCATTGATACAGTAGTAAGTATGGGTGCTTCAGTTACAGTTGCTTCAGGGATGTACCTTGCATATAAGGCTGATGGAAGAGGAAAAGAACGTCCCATATTCGCTACACTTGGTGATTCAACATTTTTCCATAACGGAATCACAGGACTTACGACAGCCGTTTATAACCGGCATTCATTAGTTCTGGCAATTATGGATAACAGTATAACAGCCATGACCGGAGGACAGGATCATCCAGGGACAGGCTCAAAGATGAGGAATGGAGAAAATGGAAACCAGGTTTCCATCGAAGAAGTTGTTAAGGGGTGCGGTGTAAAATATCTTAAAGTAGTCGAAGCATATGACCTGAAGGCTAATACAGCAGTTGTAAAGGAAGCCTGGGAGTATGCAAGAGATAATGAACAGCCAGCCGTATTGATCTTCCGGCATCCGTGTCTCACCAAGCTGAAGGTAAGGCAGGAGCAGAAACCAGTACGGGTAGACCAGGAGAAATGTATAGGCTGTCGCTACTGTATTGATTTTTTCAACTGTCCCGGGCTTGCGTTCGATGAGGACAGGAACAAAGCTTATATTGATGAGCGTTTCTGCGTGAACTGTGGAGTCTGCACCGAGATATGTCCACATGGGGCCATTGTTCCTGTAAAGGAGGATGAGTAATAATGCAGTATATTATTGCAGGAATAGGTGGTCAGGGTATTCTGTTTTCCAGTAAGGTTCTTGGTCATATAGCTCTTTCCAGAGGATTGAACGTAATTGGCAGTGAGGTCCATGGAATGTCCCAGCGGGGAGGTTCTGTGATAAGCCATTACAAGATCGGTGAGTACAATAGTCCTCTGGTTCAGAAAGGGGAAGCTGATGTACTTCTCGCTTTTGACCAGATGGAGGCATTGAGAAACTATGATTTCCTTGCCGAGGGTGCCCAGGCAGTTGTCAATGTCCACGATATGGATCATTTCGAGAATCAGGAATTAAGGTCCTATCTCCAGGAGAGAAATATTGCAGTTCATCCTATTGAGGGTTATGAGCTTCTCAAGAAACACATGAATGGCAGTTTTCTCTTTCTAAACGTATTGATCCTTGGTGCTATGTGTGGAAAAGATATGGGCAATTTTTCAATAGAGGATGTCAAACAGGCTATCGAAGACCTTTCTCCCTCCAGATTTGTGGATGATAATCTAAAAGTGGTGGAACTTGGCTACAGGGCAATGAGGCAGGAATAGTAAAAAATACAGGTTATTTAGAGGGGATCACCTGATCCCCTCTCTTATCTATTTTCCGACATTTCTTTCTATTTATGGATCCTCTGTATTTTATGATGTCAGAATCTGATGAAAAACCTCATCAAAGTTGGATAATCTTTTAACAGATAGGAAAATAATGTTATATTTAAATGAAAATGGACCTTTTAAAGTCTTACAGGAGGTTTGGACCTTGAGATATGAGATAGAAAATGAGATATTTGACCGTTACCCCGGATATTGCAGAGCTGTCGTAATTGCAAGAAACATAGATAATACAGGAGAAGATGATCAGCTTCGAAAAGAACTTTCGGATTGCGAAGAAAAGATCAGAAACGATCCTGCCATGGCTCAATATAAAGAATTGCCAAACATTGCTGCCTGGAGGGATATTTTCAGAAATCTTGGACTAAACCCCAACAAATATCCCCCTTCAATAGCAAATCTTGTTAAGAGGACCAGCGCTGGAAAGGATCTTCCGTTCATAAATAAACTGGTTACCATATTCAATTTGATCAGCTTAAGACATATTACTCCCTGTGGGGGAGATGATCTTGACGTTGTTACTGGTTCCATTCGACTTGGTTTTGCTTCTGGAAATGAAGAATATGTTCCTCTTGGACAGCCGGACAAGGTAGAGCATCCCGCCGAGGGAGAGGTAATATATTATGATACAGGCAACAATGATGTTTTCTGCAGGGTATGGTGCTGGAAGAATGGAGATAGAAGCAAGTTAATGCCCGAGACCAGGAATGTGGCGGTTAATATAGAGGGGATGCCGCCATTGGAAAGGGATCAGCTCCGGAAAATAGCCGAGGAGCTTGCTCTCAAGATAGAAAAACATTGCGGTGGGGAAACGGAAATCCATATTCTCAGCTCCGAAGGGGCCTCATTCGAGGTGGAGCTTTAGGTAGAAAGGGTGGTGTCGCAGGTGTTCAGAAACTTCGCAGAGATGAAGGAAAAAGCCAAAAGCCTTGGTCCGGTTCGTATGAGTGTCGCGGTTGCCGAGGATAGAGATGTACTAAGGGCAGTTAAAATGGCAATGGATGAAGGTATCATCGATCCTGTGCTTGTAGGGGATGAAGGGCCCATAAGTTCTTTTATTGAGGAAACAGGTCTACCTTCTGATATCCCTGTGATCAATGAAGCAGATAATTCAAGGGCTGCCCTTAAGGCTGTTTCGCTTGTCTCTGATGGTAAAGCAGATATTTTAATGAAGGGACTTGTAAATACAAGCGTATTTATGAAGGCGGTGCTTGATCGCGGTTGCGGGCTCAGAACCGGAAGGCTTCTAAGCCACCTTGCCGTGTTCGAGATCCCGGGGGCCAAGAAGCTTCTTTTCAACACAGATGGAGGCATTAACGTAGCTCCGGAATTGGCACAAAAAAAAGAGATCCTCTTGAATGCACTTCTTGCAATGAAAGAAATGGGTATATCAAATCCCAATGTAGCGATCCTGACCGCCAACGAAAAAGTTAGTGAAAAAATGCCTGCGACCATGGATGCAGCAAGACTTGTCAGGATGAATAACGAAGGTGCTATCAAGGTCCCATGTGTTATTGAGGGGCCTATTGCCCTTGATGTTGCCGTTAATCCCAAGGCTGCAGAACACAAGGGTATATCAAGCAGGATAAGCGGCAATGTCGATCTGCTGATATTTCCGAATATTGAAGCGGGCAATGTAATGGGGAAAACCCTGATCCATTACGTAAAGGCCAATATGGCAGGGATAGTACTTGGAACGACCAACCCGGTGGTTCTCGCCTCGAGAGCGGAATCTGCTGAAGGTAAACTGAATTCCATAGTTCTTGCCGCAATGTCGCACAAAAGGTAAGCTTATAAACTCAACTTTCGCAGTACGAAATAGTATAAATCTTTTATAACGTTACTGGCAGAAGAGACTTGAAGAATGTAAAGAATTCATTGAACTTTTCTTCTGATAGAGCAATGAAGTATGGGCAGACTTCCCATATTTCTATTTTGTATTTTGGATCAAACCCAAAAATCCTGTTATATCAGGTTTTAGTAGGATGGGCTTTAGCCCATCGGGTTTAAAAGTTTTGATTCTGTAAACAATCTTCTGATTGTTAGGTGCGCCCATCCTACCAAACTATTTTACCTGACTTTCGGAATATCTTATATTAATTTATGCAGTCATTGCAGGGTTTTTTGATTTTCAAGATACTGCGAAAGTTGAATTATAAACTGTTACAGAGAGACAGCCTGTTTATTAAGGGTTGTCTCTTTTTTTTTGTTTAAAGGTACTTCCCCGTAAAATTTAGATCTTCCAGTTATCTTTATATCCCGAGGCAAAATACAATGTTTTTACTTAAGCGAAATAAAAGGTAAAGTTTGCCGTTACAATTCTTTGATAAAGTCATCCCGGATATAAATGCCGTCCATTGGAACGGTAAATATAATAAGGGGTGAAATTGGATGACAAGAAACATGAGAAGGTTCGGAAAAGTTGGAGTAGTCCTAATGGCTGCCGTCTTTGTTTTCAGTCTTTGCGCAGCAGTTAACACTTCACAGGCTTTTGCAGCCGACGCAAAGTATGTTTTTCTTATGATCGGTGACGGAATGGCTTCTCCCCAGAGGAACGCAGCGGAGATATATCTTGCTGCAGCCAACGGAGAAGGTGCTAAGCCCGGAATAGTCAAGCTCAACATGAGCAAAATGCCTGCCCAGGGAATGTGTACCACATATTCAAGCAATGCTCTTATAACAGATTCTGCAGCTGCGGGTACAGCCCTTGCCTGCGGACACAAGACAAAATCAGGCGTTGTGGCCATGGATGAGACAGGAACAGCAAGTTACCCAACCATTGCAGAAATGGCAAAGGCCCAGGGAATGAAAGTCGGCATCATCTCAACAGTTGATATTGACCATGCCACTCCCGCCTGCTTCTACGCCCATGAGCCTACCCGCGGAAACTATTATGAAATAGACCTTACCCTCGGTGAGAGCGGTTTTGACTTCTTCGGCGGTGGAGATGTAAAAAAACCCACCGGTTCCAGGAAGGATAAGCCTGATGCCAGGAAAGCCATTGTTAAAAACGGTTACAAAAGAGTTCTTGACAGGGAAGAGTTCCTTGCCCTTAAGCCTGGAGTAGGCAAGGTAATGGCAGTTAATCCCAGAGTTGACGGTTCCAAAGCTATGCCCTACCACATGGACAGACAGAGTGACGAGATCACCGTTGCAGAATTTACAAAGAAGGCAGTAGAGCTTCTTGACAACCCCAAAGGTTTTTTCATGATGGTAGAGGGCGGTAAGATCGACTGGGCCTGCCACGCCAATGATGCCGTAGCATCCATCAGAGATACCATCGCCTTCGACGAGGCTGTTGGTGTTGCCATGGATTTCTACAACAAGCATCCCGAAGAGACCCTCATCATCGTAACAGGTGACCATGAGTGCGGTGGTCTTACCATTGGATTTGCCGGAACCAGGTATGACACCTTCTTCAACAAACTCAGCCACCAGAAGATGTCCTACCAGGCCTGGGACAGAGAATTCGCTAAATTCAAGGAAGAAAAAGGTTCTGATGCCACCCTTGAAGACCTTATGCCCATGATCACAGATTGCTTCGGTCTCAGAAAGGTATCTGAGGACAAGATGGAGGAACTTGTGAAAAAGGCTGAAGAGGGAGACGTTGTAGCCAGGGAAATGGTTGGCCTTGCCCTCAAGCCTCATGAAGTTAAAGATCTTGAAGCCGCTTTCGGCCAGAGTATGCGCGGGAAGAAAGAAAAAGCCGGAGATGATCAGACCTACCTCCTCTACGGATCCTATGAACCCCTTACAGTTACCATAACCCATCTTCTCAACCAGAAAGCCGGACTTGCATGGACCTCCTATTCCCATACCGGTGTACCTGTACCTGTATCAGCTATCGGTGCAGGCGCAGACCTTTTCAACGGTTACTATGACAACACGGATATTTTCTTCAAAATGGTTGAAGCAATGGGTATACAGGAAGACAAGGTCGCCTGCAAATAAATATCTGTTCCAAAGGTAAGGATAATATACCTTCAAAGCAGGTTCGAATCTTTCTTTACAGCTTACAAAGGGGCAGGCATGAAAGAGCCTGCCCCTCTAACCTTTTGAATGAGGTGTTGAAATGTTGGGAAAATCCATAAACTGGTTTTTTCAGGGATCAGGTAAAAAGGATCATTTATTTACATTTTTTGTTCTTTTTCTTGTGACTTTGCTCATAATGATCCCAACCGGTTTTGAAGATCGTATTCAGAGTAACAGTGAACATGTGCTCGGAGAAGTAGTGAAAGTTGATAATTCTGATGTACAGCAGTTCGGAATTGTAAAGAGCGGCACCCAGGTTCTGGAGATAAGGATCCTTGAAGGCCGGTTTGAGGGAAAAGAGATAAGTGCTACTAATAACCTCATCGGGAAAATGGAACTTGATAAAATATTCACTCCGGGAGACAAGGCCCTTATGGATCTCAGCATCGAGGGAAACAGAATTATTTTTGCAAATGCCTCAGACCATTACAGACTTAATGTTGAAATTATACTGATATCCCTTTTTGCCCTTCTGCTTATTCTGCTTGGAGGATTCACCGGTTTCAAGGCTCTTTTATCATTTGTATTTACAGCTCTGATGATATGGAAGATACTTCTTCCACAGTTTCTCATGGGAACTGACCCGATCTACCTTTCTTTAGCAGTTGTTACTGTTCTCATAGGTGTAATAATCTTTCTTGTGGGAGGATTGAACAGGAAAGGTTTCGTAGCTTTTCTTGGTTCATTCATGGGACTGTTATTGACCTGTATACTTTCAATAAGTTTTGCAGGTCCCTTCAATATACACGGTGCTGTAAAACCCTTTGCGGAAACGCTTCTTTATTCCGGTTTTGCCCACCTTGATCTTACGAGAATATTTCTTGCAGGTATATTTGTGGCATCTTCGGGAGCAGTTATGGATCTCGCTATGGATATTTCCTCAGCCATCCATGAAATTGTGGAACATCATCCTCAAATCTCGACCATTAATCTTTTTAAATCCGCTCTTACTATTGGGAAGACTGTTATAGGGACGATGACGACTACTCTTTTACTTGCATATTCCGCCAGCTACCTCACCATGCTCATGGTATTTATGGGTCAGGGAATACCAATGGTAAATATCTTGAACATGAACTATGTTGCAGCCGAGATGCTTCATACGATAGTCGGCAGTTTCGGTCTTGTTACCGTAGCGCCCTTCACTGCCCTCGTAGGGTCTGTACTTTATACACGAAGCAGATCTCTTTAAGTGTGTTTTAAAGATATTGTACATGAATTTCACTGGAGAGATCCTCTTACAGATCTCTCCAGTTTTTAAATATTGCAGGGAATTCATCAGGTTGTAGATTTATGAATATGATCTATTAGTTGTATAATACTCTTAGAAAATATTTTCCTGATCGCTACCTGAAAGGTTTTTCTCGATGTCAGATTGTCATTTCAAGGAGGACAATAATGAGGTATTTGAGAAATCCCAGGGAAAAAGCAAAGAAGCAGAGATATCCTCTCAATCTCTGGGATGAAGATGTGGATAATCTTTTCCAGGAATTGTCAATGGTTTTTGATGATCTCTTCGCACCTCCATCTTTAAAATGCATGTCATCCATTCCCACTATTGATTTTTACAGACGTGACGGTTTTATCGTAGCAGAAATAGAACTTCCCGGCATCGATCCTGGCGATATCGATCTGAAGGTTTACAAAGACAGAATGATCTTAAAAGCTGTTAAAAGTCAGGAGACAGATCATGAGGAGGATCTTTTCCTTTGTTCTGAGAGATATTTCGGGAATATTTCAAGAGTAATTCAATTTCCTGCCGAAGTTGACCCGGAGACTGCAATCGCATCATTCCGGAATGGTGTCTTGAGGATCGAGGTTAAAGAAATTGCAGTGTCAGATACTGGCAGAAGCATAGATATTGAATTAGACTAAGACAATGAAACCTTGCTTTAAGGCATTATTCCTTAATTATCTTCAAAAGTTAAGCCTTTTATTCCTGGGGCCTCTTGTTGGATTTTTACAAAAAACACATTGGAAATGAATCAACCCCTTTTCATAGCATTTCATGGCTGATTTTTGCGATCCTCCTGTTTTGATCTTGAAAAAATATACACAAAGGAGACTCTAAAACCATGATTTCAGAACAGTTATTTCTGGTTTTAACCGGAACTGGAGCTGGGGTACTTCTCTTAAGTTATCTGATCGTGAAAGTTGTAGTAAAAATTATTTCTAAAATATCTCGATACTTCGATCCAAAAGCTTCAAGTTCAAAAAAGTGTTCAGGTTTTGCAACGATGATAGTCTTTTTACTTCTGTTGAGTTCCCTTAATCCTTATGCAGCATTTTCTGCCGGGATCCAGTTACAGATGAAACAGATAGTGAGGATACTTCTTATCTTGTCACTTACAGGTTTTATTATTTCATTAGTTCTTGTTCTTGAGGGTATACTTCTTGAAAAATACAGGATGGACGAAACCGATAATTTAAGATCCCGTAAAGTATACACACAGGTAAAGATACTTAGAAAGATACTCTTTATGGTAATAATTCTGATATCTTTCCTTTCTCTGCTTATGTCCTTTGAGAACTTCCGAAGGATCGGTACAGCTCTGCTTGCTTCCGCCGGTGTCGCAGGTCTTATAATTGGACTTGCTGCACAGAAGACCCTCGGAGCTGTCCTTTCCGGTTTACAGCTTGCAATAACTCAGCCTATCAGGATAGATGATGTTGTAGTAGTTGAAAATGAGTGGGGCAGGGTAGAAGAACTGACTCTTACATATATTGTTATAAGAACATGGGATTTGAGGAGGCTCATAGTTCCCACATCATATTTCCTTGAAAAACCTTTTCAGAACTGGACACGTATTTCCGCAGACCTTCTTGGTACTGTTTTTATATATACAGATTACAATGTCCCAGTAGAAGATCTTAGAAAGGAGCTTTCGCGGATCATTTCTGAACAGCCGGAATGGGACGGGAAAGTCATGAATATACAGGTGACTGATTCGACAGATAAAGGTGTTCAGCTCAGAGCTCTTATAAGTGCTTCAAATTCCTCTCGCGCATGGGATCTAAGATGTTCGGTCAGGGAAAAGATGATCGAGTACATAAGACAGAATTATCCTGGATCTCTCCCGAGAACCAGGGTAGAAGTAGTAGATAGACTTAAGAATATCTCTGAAAGAGATCAGTCTTGAATCTGCTATTTCTCATTAGTTTTTACTTTCATGTTCAAGAAGCCACTGTTTTCTCCACAAACCTCCACCATAACCTGTAAGAGAACCATCTTTGCCAATTACCCGGTGGCAGGGTATGATCAGGCCTACTGGATTGCGATTGTTTGCTCCTCCAACAGCTCTTACTGCATCAGGATTCCCTATTTCTTCAGCTATGTCAGAATATGATACTGTTTCCCCGTAAGGGATATCTGACAGTTTTTTCCACACTTTTTTCTGGAATGGAGATCCGTCCAGTTTAAGAGGAAGATCAAAGATCCTGCGTTTGCCTTTAAAATACTCATCAAGCTGAATGGCGCACTCCTTAAGCAAAGGAAGACCGGCACCATTATTGGATAGTGTATCCGTTCGTTCAAAAAAACCGATCCTGCAGATATTCAAAGAGTCACCCTTTATCTCAATAATTCCTATAGGTGATAAATAGATAAGAGAAGCCATAGGGCTTTCCATAATTCCATGTACTCCTTTCCTGAAAGTAATGTTTTCTCGCCTCTATCCTGGTTATTTATAAACCTTTTTTTACATACTGACCTGCTGGCATTGCCCAGAGCTATAACCAGTTCTGATAATTATCTGCACTTGATTGTTATCATACCATTTCTTATCAGATAAGAAGTCCCGGTATCGGCATTTGTTATTACAGCGGACCTTGTAAAGTTTTCATAATGGTACAGATTTGCCTTTTTACAGATAGGTCCTGGATGTTACCACTTAAAGAAGATTTTATTTTCAGTGCATGTAAGGGATGTTTTCAGGTTATATTAATTTCTTTCTGGAAGTGAAAAAATTATAATAAAAATGCTTATAAAAGCAAAAAGGCCTCTCTTGGATTCTGGAGAGGCCAGAGCTGTTGTCAGGGGGAAATTTTCAGGGTGAAATATCCGAAGTGGTTTATACCCGGGAGTATCACTCAATCTGGAGATTTTTCTTTTTTGATTATCTTCTCAAGGCCGTACATGAGATGCTTCCTCATAGTTTTTTGAGCTTCTATGGCTTTATGCTGTTCTATCAGGTTCACGATCTTTCGATGTTCGACCATCATCTTGTCCCAGTCTTCATTTTTGAGATCGAGATATTCATGTCTCTGGGCATCTATTTCGCTTCGAATTGAACGGAGCAGTCTCAGAGCCAGTTTATTACCGCCTATTCTTGCTATGGTTTCATGGAACTCGGAATGATATTTTAGATCTTCCTCGTTTCTGGGATGAATTTTTTCTTCGGAATCTGTGCTGCTTTCAAGAACCTCCTTGAGAATTCTGATATCTTCATCGCATGCTTTCTCCGCTGCCCAGTATGCATTCTGGCTTTCCAGAAGTATCCTGATCTGCATGAGCTCGATCCAGCTGGAATCTTCGATCAGATAATTCATCAATTCCGAGTTTGTTATCTTTCTCAAGGCTTCATGTGAAACGAAAGTTCCCTGTCCCGGTTTTGATTCGACAATTCCGAATACGGCCAGGGCTTTAGTTGCTTCCCTTATGCTGTTCCGACCTACCTGGAACTTATCAGCAAGTTCCATTTCACTGGGGATCTTATCACCTGGAGACCATAACCCCTGTTTTATGGCATTTATCATTTGTTTTAGGACATCCTGGTACAGTGTGCTTCTGCTTGCCGGTTTGATCATTTAAAATCACCTTTATTTAGAATCTATTGAATCATCATTAAAGCCGAGTATACATTATAAAGCAGTATGAATAATTTGACAGTATTTATTCTTGAAATTATTATAACAGAAGTTCACAATATCCGAATGTAGGATGTTATGAACAGGGGATAAAGTTAAACTGTTCACAATCTATCAGTAATATTTCCGGGGATTAAATGAAGAGTAATGAACAGAAGTAATAAGTTTTCATTATTATAAATTCAGGGAGGGATAAATTTGCTTGGTAATTCGAATGGTTCAGGGTTTATATCATGGATGGAAGGGACACAGAAAATTCTGCTTTTCTGTCTGATGCTCACCATTGCAATTCTGGTATTTGTCCAGGTGCTCTTAAGGTATGTTTTCAAGGCTCCGTTGATGGGGATCGAAGAAATTCTCCTTTTCCCGACTGTATGGCTTTATTTTCTTGGAGGAGCCAATGCATCCCTTGAGAGAAGTCAGATAGTTGCCCGTGTTCTTGAAGTGTTTATGAAAAAGGATAAAGCGATCGCCTTTATTAGATCACTGGCATCTGTGCTTTCTCTTGTAGTTGCAGGCTGGCTTACATACTGGGGATGGGATTTTCTGAAATATTCCATGAGAATGGATAAGGTAAGTCCAACCCTTTATATTCCCACTATTTATGCTGATGCCGCGGTTTTCATATGTCTTTTGCTCATGAGTATTTATACTGTTCTTGAAATATTACATAACTTCTCTCTTTACAAGAGTGGGAAGTTAGATTAGAAAGGGGAACGATCCAAGATGATGGGAATTGTTGCAATAGCACTTTTGATACTTGTAGCGTTACTAACTCTGGGAGTTCCTCTTCCCTGGTGCTTCGGTGGAGGCCTTATGTTCATGAGCATCGCCGGCGGCACGACTATGAAGGGTATGATGCTCTGGGGGCTTGGTCAGTTAACTAACCCAGTCCTTCTTTGTGTTCCGCTCTTTATTTTTGCAGGGACCCTTATGAGTGAGAGCGGGATAGCAAAATATCTTCTTGATTTTGTAAATGTCTTTGTCGGTGGCAAAAGGGGCGGTCTTGGAGTTGTAGCCTCTGTAAGCTGTGCCATTATCGGAGCAATTTCAGGCAGTGCTTTTACTGGAGTTGCTGCTACAGGACCTATTCTTATTCCGAGAATGGAGAAGGAAGGATATCCGAGGGGATACGCCACAGCCCTGGTAACTGATTCCTCCATACTTGGCCTGCTGATCCCTCCAAGTGTGGTCATGATCGTCTACGGATGGGTTACTGAGACATCTGTCCTTGCATGTTTTCTGGCGACGGTGGGCCCAGGCATTCTTGTTACAATACTTTTTTCCGTTATTAACCTTGTCTGGTCAAGAAAATTTGATCTCCAGCTTGAGCCTAAACTTAAAGGCAAAGAGAGAACACAACAGCTTAAAAAAAGAACATGGATGGCTTTGCCTGCGCTGATGATGCCAGTCATTATTCTTGGTGGTATCTACGGGGGAATTATGACTCCAACAGAAGCTGCAGGAGTTGCTGTTATATATTCAATACCTGTTGGGTTCTTTGTTTACAAAGGATTGGACTTCAAAAGCTTTTTCAATATAGCCTGGAGTGCTGCAACATCAGTCGGGGCAATAATGGTAATGATAATTTTCTGCCTGATGCTGAGCCAGACCCTTGTAATGGAGAGAGTTCCCCAGGCCCTGGTGGAAATGATATTTAACATTACCCAGAACAAGGTCCTGCTTCTGTTACTTGTGAATTTCCTTCTTTTTATTGTAGGCATGATAGTCAACGATATTACAGGAGTGATCCTTGTTGCTCCTCTTCTTCTTCCGCTTATGGGAGCTATAGGGATAGACCCTATCCATTTTGCCGCTATTATGGGCGTCAATCTTGCCATGGGAGGAGTTACTCCGCCTTATGCAAGCGTCCTTTATCTCGGTATGAGAATAGGCAATGTAGAATTTGTGGATATTCTTAAGCCAGCCATGGTATTTCTGATCCTTGGATATGTTCCTGTTGTTTTCCTGACTTCTTTCTGGCCCAACCTTGCGCTGTTCCTTCCAAGACTTCTTGGATATCTGTAGGGCTGGAACATTTAGATTAAAACGAATTGGATAAGGATTTACGATCAGGAGCTTTTTGAGAAAATACTTTTTATCTTTGCTTTGCGAGCAACTGGGAAGACAGAATTTCGGGGTAATAAAGGGGTAATAGAAACACTAATCATATATTACAGGAGGTATGGAAATGAAGAAGTTTATTTTGTTGATCGCTGTTTTTGCACTCGTTTTCAGCATGGCAGCAGCAGGAACGGCAGAAGCCAAACCGGAACAGACTTGGAAGTTGTCGCATGTACGTCCTCAGGGTACTACCATTGACAATGATCTTCACTGGTTTGCAGATCATGTGTTCGAGGCTACTGACGGCCGTATCAAGATCGAAGTGTATCCAGCAAGCCAGCTGGGAGATTACACAGTGGTCCATGAGAGGATCAGCGTCGGAGCAGTAGATATGGCTTGCCAGCCTCCAGGAGTTGCGGCTGACAAAAGGATCCAGATCCTCAATCTGCCTTATCTTGTAACAAACTGGGAAGAAGCCAAAAAGAACTACGCAACTGGCAGTCCTCTGATGGATGTGGCAGCAGATCTCTTCGCAAAACAGGACATTAAATATCTTGCTGCATATCCGGTCTACTTCGGCGGAATAGCCCTGAAGGCTGATCCTGTAGCACCTGGTGATCCGGATGTCAAAAAGGGGATCAAGGTTCGTGTTCCTCCAATGAAATCCTTCCAGCTTCTCGCTTCAACCCAGGGATACCAGGCTACTCCTATTCCTTTCTCTGAAGCATTTACATCACTCCAGACCGGTATCGTTGACGGTGTTATCGGATCAGGAGCAGAAGGTTACTATGCCAATTTCCGCGATGTTGTAAATTATTACATTCCAGCCAATACACATTTTGAGCAGTGGTATCTTTACATGAACCTTCCTCTCTTCGAGGAGCTTTCTGACGCAGATAAAGAAGCACTCCTGAATGTAACCTCTGAGTTTGAGGCCCGCAGAATGGTGGCAGCCCAGAGAGACCAGTCCTTCAATGAAGGCCGTCTAGCAGGATATGGTGTAGAAGTTGTACGCCTCAGCGATGAAGAGCTTGCTGCAATAGGCGCAAAGGTCCGCGAGGAAGCATGGCCCGAGATCATGAAGGATCTCGGAGTTGAATGGGCACAGGGTGTCATTGATTCTCTTCACTAAGACTCAATAGTTATTTACAGCTGCGGGAGGCTTTTTGCCTCCCGCTTTTTACCGTCTGTTTTCCCGTTGTTATCGCAGAGTAGTTTTTTCCTTGTATTTTTTTAGATATAAAATGTAGGATGTTAGCAGATTAGGATAGATATACTGTTTTGACAATTTTAAAGGGGGCAAAAACAAATGAAATTTGCAGTTCTTGGCAGTGGAAATGGAGCAAGAGCCTGGTGCGCACAAATTGCCGCAAAAGGACATCCCGTAATGATGTGGGAACCACTTGAAGAAACTGACGACTATAAAAAGATCCGGGAAGAAAAGGAAATGTTCCTTGAAGGTGATATGAGCCTTGGCGGAAAGCTTGCTGGAGCTACAATGGATATAGCGGAGGCCATGGATGGAGCGGACTTCCTTCTTGTTATCGTACCTTCATTCGCCCACAAACCTATATTTGAAAAGATGATACCTCATCTCAAAGATGGCCAGAACATTATTGTGGTACCCGGAAACTTTGCTGGTTTAAGGCTGCGCCGAATGATGGAGCAGATGGGTGTAAAGAAGGATATTACCATATCTGAAACAGCATCTATGCCATATGCATGCAGAATAGACAAGTATAATACTGTCATGGTCTTCAAGAGGAAGTTCCAGATGAAGATGGGGACAAGTCCCAATACCAGAAATGCCGAGATGCTGGGTGTAATGAACGACATCTTTGAAGGTTATGTAGAGTATCTTCCAGCCAAAAATCTTCTCGAGATAGACTTTGAGAATATTAATTATACGCTTCACCCATTCCCTGTTCTTCTCAACTATGGAGAGATAGAGAAGAACGGCAAGTCCTACAGGCATTATATGGATGGTATTACTCCTGAAATATCAAAGAAAATGTGGAAGATGGATGAGGAAAGGCTGGCAATAGGTAAAAAACTTGGTGTGGACCTTCAGGACTGTCTTTCCCAGTTAAAGATGTACTATGGGCAGAATGACACTACTACCATTTATGACTTTGTACAAAGCGAAGATTCCCCCTATAAGGATCTGGTAGGGCAGAATATTATGGGTCGTTATATAGCAGAGGATGTACCTGGTGTCGTCGTACCGATCATGCTTCTCGCACAAAAGGCAGGTATGGATGCACCCATATCCAGGCTTGTGGCGGAACTATCATCACTTCTTCATGACAAGGATTACATCAATGGAGGAACGACTCTGGAATTGCTTGGGATCGACCACAAGAGCATAGATGAAATAATCGAAATGGTTTCCTGATCGGATCACTATTTATAAGTATATAAAGAGAGGTTAACTAAAAACGATCATGAAAGATCCAGTATTTGCAGTACTCGGAAGTGGAAATGGAGCAAGAGCCTGGTGTGCCCAGATCGCCGCTAAGGAATATCATGTGGTAATGTGGGAACCTCTTGAAGCAACAGAAGATTACCTGAAGATCCGGGAAGAAAAGGAAATGTTCCTTGAGGGAGATATGAGCCTTGGTGGCAGGCTTGCTGGAGCTACAATGGATATAGCGGAGGCCATGGATGGAGCGGATTATATCCTGGTCGTAGTCCCTTCTTTTGCTCATGAACCCATATTTCAGAAAATGATCCCTCATCTGAAGGATGGACAGAATATAGTCGTAGTACCTGGTAACTTTGCCGGATTCCGTCTTAAGAAGATGATGAAAGAGTCAGGTGTAAAGAGAGATATAACGATCTCCGAAATGACCACCATGCCATATGCCTGCCGTATCAGGAATTATAATACTGTAACGGTTTATAAGAAAAAATATGCTCTTGGCATGGGCACTTGTCCCAAAGAAAAAAATGCAGACATAATTGAAGTAATGAACGAAATATTTGCAGGTTATGTCGAATATCTTCCTGCCGGTAATCTTCTCGAGGTTGACCTGGATAACTGTAATTGTATAGTTCATCCTCTACCAGTTCTCCTGAACTATGGGGAAATAGAGAAAAATGGTAAGACCTACAGACATTATATCGACGGGATCACACCACTTATCTCTGAACAGATCATGAAAATGGATGAAGAAAGAGTCTCCATCGGCAAAAAACTTGGTCTTGATCTCACGCCATCCCTGACCCAGTCAAAAATGTTCTATGGCCAGAATGATTGCAAGACTATCTATGAATATGTTCACAGCCCGGAATCACCCTATTTTGATCTGGTTGGTCAGAGTGTTTTCAGCAGATACATAAAAGAAGATGTGCCGGGTATAGTTGTTCCTTTAATGCTCTTAGCTCATAAGGCAGGAATGAAAGCTCCTATCTGTGAGCTTGTGGTCAACCTCTCATCCCAGCTTCATGGGATCGATTATGTTGCGGAAGGCACGAATCTTGAAACACTTGGGATAGCAGATATGTCTGTAGAGGAAATAATCAGGATGGTTTCATAGAGACTGCCTGAAGTTTTACAGATCTGAAAAACATCAAATCCAGAATGCCCCCGAGAATCTTTATAAGGATACCCGGAGGCATTCTTTATGGAAAAAAGCTAACTGGAGGTTGAATCATTATGGATCCAAGAAGCTCAAAATCCCCATTCAGGATCAATAAAAAGAATATATTGATATTCCTTGCTCTTTCTCTTCCCATATTGTCCTGGGGTTCAGCTTTTCCCAGTATACGAGTTGCCCTGGGTGGTTATAGCCCGGTTCAGATCGCATTGATAAGATTTCTGACTGGTTCTTCACTGCTTGTCATTTATGGTCTTTACAGAAAGATGGGTTTACCGGACCGAAGGGATCTTCCCATGATCTTTTTTCTTGCTCTCACTGGTATTGCGCTATATCATATTCCGCTGAACATGGGTTCCAGGACGATAAATGCTGGTACTGTAAGTCTCCTTAACGCTACAGCTCCTGTTTTTACAGCGATCCTTTCAATGTTGCTTATCAGGGAAAGACTACAGCTAAAAGGGTGGATAGGTATTGGCACAAGTTTTACCGGAGCAGCTCTTTTAGCTTTCAGTGGAGGAGATGGGTTCAGCATTGCTTTTGGAGCTTTCTGGGTTCTCTTTGCAGCTTTTTCAGAAAGTTTTTATTTTATTTATCAGAAAGGGCTTGTAAAAAAATATGGTCCTGTAAATCTTACTACTTATGTTTTCATGGCAGGTACGCTTATTATGCTTCCATTTTCTCATGGGCTGGCTTCGGCAGCAAAACAGGCACCTCTTGTAGCCACAGTTGCAGCCATATACATGGGTATTTTCCCCACTGCAATAGCCTACGTCCTTTGGGCCTATGATATGTCTCTTTTCCCCGCATCCAGAGTGGCAAGTCTTCTTTATCTTTCTCCGGTAATATCTATAATTATTGGCTGGTTATGGTTGAAGGAAATACCTGACCTTTACATGCTCATTGGTGGATTGCTTGCTATAGCCGGTGTTTCCCTTGTTCAATCATCAAGGTTCGCTACAAAATAAAACGGTTTAAATAGTAAAAGAAAAATCCTCTTTTCTTTAATTATCGTCTCATTCTCTGTGTATAGCCTTGATCTATTTCATTTTCAGGAATACTTTGGCTAACTTTTGATTATAAGATGGTAATTACAGATTTATATTTAATAAAGCGCTGCTTCTGTGCTATATTAGTAGAAAAGCTAAAGGAGTTTTTGCCTTGTTATTCGATACCAGATTGTTTAAAAGCATGCACATGAGAAACAGGATCGTACGTTCTGCTACATGGGAGGGTATGGCAGGAGGCTATGGTACCTGTACCCCCGAACTGGTCGAAATGATGAGAGATCTTGCAGTTGGGGGAGTTGGACTGATAATTTCCGGTCATATGTATGTTTCTTCCGAGGGGCAGGCAAGTCTCAAGCAGCTTGGTATTCACAGGGATGATCTTGTAACCGGACTCTCGGGTATGGTTAAGGCTGTACATGAAGAGGGTGGCGCGATAGCGGCACAACTGGCTCATGGAGGTTGCCATGGAGCTTTCAGGATCTCCGGGCTGGAAACTATAGGGCCTTCGGTCCCTGATGAGGTCAATGGTTTTTCCTGCAGAGAAATGACATACGAGGATATCCAGAAAACTGTCAGGTCTTTTGGAGATGCTGCAAGGCGTGCAGAGAATGCCGGTTTTGATGCAGTTCAAATACACGCTGCGCACGGGTATCTCTTAAGTCAGTTCCTTTCCCCCTATTACAATAAAAGAAACGATATATACGGAGGGGATCTCGCTAACAGGGCGCGATTTCTTATTGAAGTTGTTAAGACTGTAAAGATAAATACAAGTGATGACTTTCCTGTGCTGGTCAAGATAAATTCAGAGGATTACCTGGAAGGTGGTTTTTCTGTAGATGAAATGATCATGGTATCGAAAATGCTTCAGGAAGCTGGAGTGGATGCTGTTGAGATGAGCGGAGGAACTGTAAACGAGGGTAGCAGATATAAATTCAGCAGAACATTGACCCGGGAGTCAGAGGATGATGAGGTTTATTACAGGGATGCAGCTAAAAGATATAAAGAATTCTGCAATGTACCACTTATTCTTGTTGGTGGAATTCGCTCTTACAATGTATCCGAGGAACTTCTGTCCAGTGGGACTTGCGACCTGATAGCAATGTCAAGGCCGTTTATCCGGGAACCACATCTTATCAACCGTTGGGGTTCGGGGGATACACGCCCTGCCAGATGCATTTCCTGCAATGCCTGTTTCAGGCCAGCCCGTCAGGGGAAAGGTCTTTATTGTGTGGTAGAGGACTGCCTCAGAAAAAAAGGATAAGCTTTTTTAGAAATGCTAAACTGCAAAAGTGGGGATAGTATGTTATGAGAAGCCTGTCCAGTGACTATGTTAAACTTCTGTGCTTTCTGGTCTTTATTTTCCTTGCCATAGTACTTTTAAGATATATGGGTGGATATGAAAAACTTCTTTCGCTTTTCAAGGAGATAGAAAAGCTCGGTAAAGGAGCTCCTCTGGCTTTTGTGGTTATCTATGTAGCTGCCGTTATAGTTTCTGTTCCCGGCAGTGCCCTGACCGCTATGGCAGGTATGCTTTTCGGCCCGGTTATGGGTGTGGTCTATGTCACGATCTCATCGACCTTAGGTGCGGGTGTTACCTTTCTGCTTTCCCGTTATCTTCTCAGAGATCTTGTTCACAAAAAACTCTCTGGAAGGCCATCTTTTCGGAAGATCGAAGATCTTACCGAAAGACACGGAGGCCTTTTTGTGGCCCTGGTAAGACTGATTCCGATATTTCCTTTCAGCTTGGTCAACTACGGTTTCGGGCTGACACAAGTTCGTTCGCTGATCTACCTGGTTTATTCTGCCATTTTCATGATCCCGGGTCATATTCTTTATGTGGCAGGCGGGGATGTTCTTAATGATGCAATACTGCAGGACAGGATACCCTGGAAACTGATGCTCCTCGCAGGGGCAATAGCTTTTTTGTTTCTTGTCCTGGCAAAAAAGATCAGGTCGAGTCTCTAAGAAGACCTTTATTTCTTTATGCGGTCCGGAACTTATCCAACTCCTGAATTGACGATCTCAAATGGAGGGGATAAAAAACGACCCTGATCGTTTCAAAAATTTAATACCTGTTGAGTTCTTCCGGATAAGGCCAAAGATATTGGCCGCAAAGAGGGTTGCGGTGAAAGTTGTAAAGATCAATCTATATCTTGTGGATCGGCGAGTATTTTCAATATCCTTAAAGATCAGGTAATTCATATTCTTTTCAATTAGAGCTTTGAATTATGCCTATTTTCTCGACCTCATCCAAACATTTAAAAGTTTTTTTACGAAAGGTGTAAGTCTTTTACCGTTATAAACATCAGCCGCCTTTTTAAATATCTCAGACTGTGTGGGGTAGGGATGTATAACGTTTGCGAGTTTTCCAAGAGGAAGTGATGAATCAATAGCTACAGATATCTCGGAGATCATATCTCCAGCGTGAGATGCTACCAGAGTTGCCCCCAGTATTATGCCTTTTTTTCTTTGATAAACTATCTTCAGCATTCCATTTTCCTGTCCCTCAAGTCTTGGTCTGTCGACGTCTTTCATTGGCAGAACTATAGTTTCAAAGTCCAGTCCCTTCTCTCTTGCTTCTTTTTCATAAATACCCACATGAGCTACTTCCGGGTCGGTATATGTACACCAGGGGATTGTAAGACTGCTGAGTTTTTTCAGATTCCCAAAAAGGGCATTCTGAAGAGCTATCCTTGCGCTTGCATCAGCAGTATGAGTGAATTTGTACTTTAAACAAATGTCACCTGCCGCGTAGATCCGGGGATTCGTTGTTCTGAGGTGGTCATCTACGATCAAACCTGATCTTTTGTCGTGTTCTACGCCAGCTGATTCAGGGGTAAGCGAGCTTAGATCAGGTTCTCTTCCTGCTGCGACAAGAATACTGTCTACTAAAATATTACTATCTTCCCCATTACAGGATAATGTTACACTTTTTCTTCCTGCCCCAGCAGCTGTTACCTTTTTTGTTTCTGTGGAGAAAAGGACTTTTATTCCCTCTTTTTTGAATGTCTCGGCAATTATGGCTGCAGCATCGGGATCTTCCCTCTTCAAAAACTGGGAACCTCTCTGTACTATATATACCTGGCTGCCAAGACGGTTAAAAGCCTGAGCCAGTTCACACCCAAGCGGGCCTCCTCCCATTATCATAAGGGTTTCGGGGAGACTTTGAAGATCAAATATTGTTTCATTGGTCAGAAAACCCGATTCTTCAAGTCCATCCAGAGAAGGTATTCTTGCCTTTGCACCTGTTGCAATAATTGCACGTTTAAACTTCAGAGATAGGTCTTCTACTTCGATAGAATCTTCGGATGTAAAATGAGCTTCACCAAAAAAGACATCGACCCCCTCATTTTGAAGCCTTTCGGCGGAATCATTTTTGCTTATATCTGCCCGAACATTTTCAAGCCTTTGCATTACAGCCGGAAAATCTATACTTGCTGAATTTATATTTATCCCCAGGTGCCCGGCATTTGTGGCTTCATGATATGCCCGGGCGGATCGTATCAGCAGTTTCGAAGGTACACATCCGTAATTAAGACAATCCCCTCCAAGTTTTCCCTTCTCGATAATTGCCGTTCTGGCACCTAATCTTGCTCCGCCTATAGCAGCGACAAGGCCCGCAGATCCAGCTCCAATAACGACAAGATCATATTTATCTTCAGGTTCCGGGTTTTTCCAGTCAAGTGGATGAACATTTGAGAGTAGTTTCTCTTCATGGTTTTCGTAAGTTTTTCTGGAGTTATTTGTCATGATATATTCCACCCTTCGACCTGATTTAAAATACTTTTCGCTATCGCAGTGAATTGGTGAACAGGCAGTGTTTAACATTCTACATCATTGTTAAAAAAATACAATTTCTATCGACAACAGGATAATTCTGTTGAGCGTGATCATAAAATATTATTCAGAAAATCCAAAATGGACTGACGCGATGGAAGTCAGCCCCTCCTACATTGACTAAAACACCCCTGTAAAACTATTTTTAACCGCAGGGACTCTTCGAGTCCGCGCAGAGAGCGCAGAGGTAATATGGAAACAATGAGAAAAGAAAAGCATTGAATATCCTGAAAGACTTAAACGATCTGCGCAAAATGGAGACTGATTTTGCACGAGCGTGTCAAGTGCATATGGATGAGGACGCAGAGTAAATCCAAAATCGCCTCACCACAGAGGACACGGAGTAAGATCTGAGGAGGTCAAGGTCAAAAGCTAACCCGTCGAGAAGCCTAGTAATAAACCATAAGGCCGGGTTGGCCGGACAGGCCGCAGAGTCTCGCCGAGTACACGCAGAGTTTGCAGAGGAAACCAAGAGCTATTCAACCCAGGATATCTGAGCAAAATGGATCCCTTGCTCATCCAGCAATAA
>CAYPIU010000023.1:0-29245 GCA_964410915.1 uncultured Synergistales bacterium
CTGCTGAAAACCTTGGTTGCGGAGAAATCCTTTTAACTTCCATTGACCAGGATGGCAGGCGTGATGGCTATGATCTGGAACTTCTTGAACTTGCAGGTCAGAACATTTCGGTCCCGATAATCGCATCCGGAGGTGCCGGTGATTACGTACATTTCAAGGAATGTCTCTCAGGAAGATCTGACGCAGCACTTGCAGCTTCAGTTTTTCATTTCGGACAGATCAGAATTGCCAGACTTAAAAGTTTCCTTTCCAATGAAAAAATCCCTGTACGGATAGAAGGAGAATGCTGAATTGACTATTGATTTTAAAATAATTGCTTTTGACCAGAGAGGACTTATACCTGTTATTGTTCAGGACTGGGTTTCATCCGAAGTCCTAATGATGGCATACGCTAACAGAGAAGCCCTTGAACTTACACAAAAAACGGGCTATATGCATTTTTTCAGTCGATCCCGAAACTGCATTTGGGAAAAAGGCGAAACAAGCGGAAATACCATGCTTCTAAAAGAAATGAAACTCGATTGTGATGGCGACACAATTCTCGCAAAAGTCCGAATTGAAGGTCCTGCATGCCATACTGGCAAAAAATCTTGCTTTTTCAGGACATTGCTGGGATCAGAAACCCCTTCGGTCTCTTTTTTGAAAGAACTGAAAGTTTATCTTGAACAGAGACAGGATTCTGATCCGGAAACAAGTTATACAGCACAGCTGTTTCAAAAGGGGATCAAAGAAATAAGCAAAAAGATCGGAGAAGAGGGTGTTGAAAGTGCACTTGCAATAGCGTCTGGTAACAGGAGGGACTCTGTCTATGAAATTTCCGATCTTGTGTACCATCTTCTTACGGGAATGATAGTTTCTGATATTGAGATTGAAGAGATTATCCAGGAACTGCAAAAAAGGCATAAGACCTCAGGTATAAGAAGTAAAAAATAAACTAAATATCAGATCTGTTACAAGGCCTGATTATACGTCTGTCCCTGCAGCAAGGATCCATGGCAAGGGCGATCTCACGGAAAGACAATTCCCTGAGCAGCATTACAGTTGTATTTTCTATAGTAATATCCGAAAGGAAATGGGCATCTGAAGATCTTGTAAATATCCTGGAAGGATATGATCTGCAATATTCCTCTTCGGCTGGATCATCAACATTACTTGATATTTCAAGAGCGTCGACGGGAAGATTATCAGGTACAGGACCCAGAACAGATATATATGAAAAGGAAGGCCTGTCCACATGAGCAAGAATTGTAAGACCTTCCTGTGATCGTATATTTTCTATAACCTCATCAATGCCATAATTTACTCCCTGTACAAGGAGAATACCAAATTCGTCTATTATAGAATTATCCTTATCGATCTGAAGCTGTTCACCAAATATGTCAGGATCATTGGGGAAGTCGTTCAAACCTTTATGAAGCCATTCCTGAAAAGCTAATGCATTATAATATTCGGGAAATAGAGCGATAATATGGATATCTTCAACGGTCTGGACTTCTACTCCTGGAATTATCAGGATACCGCTTCCTGCATCCTTTGCAGCACCCATAACAGCAGGGAAATTGGAAACAATGTTATGATCTGTAACTGCAAGTGCATCTATGCCTGTTTCCATTGCTTTTGCAACTATATCAGGTGCTCCCATTTCCAGATCTCCACATGGTGATAATACCGTGTGAATATGCATATCAAGATTGAACTTTTTCAAAACTTCAGCCATTCAATCCCATCCTTGCCAGTTCTGAAATAACCGAAAATGTTGTTTTTGCAGTATATCCGAGAGAAATATCTTCTATCCGGCATTTTTCCTCAAGTTCAGGAGAAGGTTTTCTACCTGTTGTCAGGATAATCAGAGGTATCTCTTTAAGTACAGCAACAGCTGCCACATTCAGATGATTCTGAACGGTCAACCATAGACAACCAGGGGGGGCAGTACCCATAATGAAACTGAGAAGATCTCCAGTAATGACTTGAGTTACATCCCTTTCACTATCTCCTTCAACTAAAACCCTGATTTCCAGTTCTGATGCAACTTCGGTGATCTTCATGCTCAACTACCCTTTCGCTTCAATGTATGGGGCATTCTATCCGAAAGTTCTACTATCTCCTTACCAAGTTCCTGGATATTTTCCCTTATCTTAAATATACAATCATTTACTTCTCCCTGGCCTCTGATTATATCTTCGGCAAGAGCCCTGCAGGATGGACGACCACATGATCCACAATTGATCTGGGGTAATTCTGAATATATCCTGTTCATCTCTTTGAGTTTCACCATGGCTTCATTCAGATCTTCAGAAAGTGGAGCTCTTTGTGATGGTTTAAGTTCCTTTTTGAGTTTCCATATATCAGTTTTATGCCATTCTTTAATAGTCCGTAGTTCTTCTTCTCCGACATCCCAGTTTGTCTTAGAATGGTCAAGACGCATTTTGGAGAGAAAACGGGATTCGGCATTACCTATCCCACCAATACATCCAAGATCACATGAACGGCATTCAATATAATCAACCCCACGTAATCTACCTAACTCCATCTCCTTCAAAAGATCCATGGTATTCCGCATACCGGAAACTGAAATAGTACTTAGCTTTCTTTCAGAAAAGTTGGAAATATGTGCTGATTCCCCTCCTACAATGGCCCATTCAAGCCACCTGTTATTGGGAACTTCAGGAAAACTGGCATGAACCTTTGGTCCACCGGCAAGTAATGCTCTCACAAGTTTTCCTACTGAAACTGTAAACTGCATGTTACTGCTCTCCCGACCTTCGGGATTGTGAACGAGAGTAATCTTTGCCGGACAGGGGGCAAGCAATGTAACACTGTCAGTATTACCAGTAACTTCTCTCCAGATAGCGACTCCAACTTCAAGTGGTGAATCTACCGGAGCTATTCGCCCGATCAGTTCAGGAAAGTTTGTCTCAATAAGCCTTAGAACTGCTGGGCAATATGTGCTGATAAGGGGAAGATTCTGGTGATCTTCATTTTCAAGTATATTTGCAAGACTGTAGGCTGTGAGATCAAAAGCAAGCCCCATGTATTCCGTTATATCCCATACATGCCATGAGGCCAGGGCTTCTCTGATCAACGACTGGCTTGAATATGCATTCATCTGAACGTAGAAAACCGGATCAGAAGCAAGTACGACCTTTTCCTGGGAATGAATAAGTTCCCAGTCATCCTCATTCATTATGATCGCTTTGTGTGGACATTTTCTCATACATTCTCCACAGTCAATACACAGGTCTTCAATTATTGTCACACATCCATCAATTACCCGCATGGCCTCGGTAGGACATGACTGTATGCAGTTTGCACATCCTGCACATCTGCTCTCCTGAACTTTTATGCCAAAAGACATTACAAGTTCCCCCCCGGGTTAGCCTGAAATAAATATTACTGAATCAATTACTGTGCCCTTTCCGACTTCAGAACTTATCTCCATGGTATCAGCATTACGTTTTATGTTTGAAAGACCCATCCCTGCTCCAAAACCGAGTTCCCGTATTTCGTCAGAAGCAGTAGAGTAACCTTCTTCCATAGCAAGATCAATATCCGGTATACCAGGCCCTTCATCCTCAGCTACTATATTTATCCGGTCAGGATAAACATAATACCTGATCACACCGCCTCCTGCATGTATTACAAGGTTCATCTCTGCCTCGTAGGCAATTATTGAAACTCGTCGTCTTATCGCAGAAGGAATGCCTATCATTTCAAGTGAGGATTTTAGAGCAGTAGAGGCTGTACCAACATTAGCAAAGTCCCCGCCCTGTACCTGAAACTCATCCTGAATTATGTTCAATCCTCTACCTTTGCCTCTCTGCTTGGTATATTACATGGCAATACCCCAGCCTTGTAAAGAAGGCCGCACGTTTCAAACATACTTTTGGGAGATAATAACACGGGCATTTTCAGACTCTCCGCAAGTTTAACAGTTTCTTCCCTTGGCCTCTTACCCCTTACAAATATTACAGCTGGAATGTCCAGCATCTGAGATGTCCTTACGATCTGAACATTTGTTAAACCAGTCAAAAGCAATGACCCTGGATTGGCAAAAGCGAGAACATCACTCATTAGATCTGCTCCATATGCATAATCCACGTCTATGTCATCGAGTAATTCATTTCCATAAAGGACAATTGCATCTATAGCATCCGAAATCTGTCTTAATTTCATAAAGTTATCCTACCTCCCTGTTTAAACAAAAATACCAGCGTGAAAAAAGCTGTAGAATCAGAAAAAGTCCACTCTTCTCATTCAAATCAATTAACGTTTGTACCCTATGATCTTCCTCAATAGAGTGGTTCGTTTCTTAATATCATCTTCCTTTTCAACATCCACTGGAATAAACCCATCAACAACACCTGCTATACCCCTTCCCTGGTCAGTCTCACACACTATTATCTGGAGAGGATTTGCTGTCGCCGCAAATATGCGGCAGACTTCCTGACAGGATTTTAACTGATTAAGAACATTTATCGGAAAACCATTCTTCAATACAACCACAAAACTGTGTCCAGCACCAATTTTTTGTGCATTTAAAGTTGCACATTCTACCAGTTCTCTGCAATTTCCTTCACTTCGTATAAGACAATCACCAGACGCTTCACAAAAAGCAATACCAAATAGAATTGATGATGAACTGGTAACCATTATCTCGTACAGGTCTTCAACAGTTTTGATAAAATGACTCTGTCCTACAATGATATTTGCGTCTTCAGGGAAATCCATTTGCTCCAGATTCCAGTTTTTGATCTCTGCCATAATATGCACCTCGATAAATTTAAATTTAAAACATTAAAAAGATTTTTTTGCTGAAATGAAAAGACTTTATATACGATATATCATATATCTTTGTGGATAAATACTGCAAGAATTGAAACAATGTATTGCAATTCTCTCACAGATACGCCTTATCCATATAACTCCATTTTAATTTTAATGGTCTTAATTATCAGGATCTCAAAAATATTACTAAAGTCGACCGGGTTTACCTCATTTTGTTAATCTTTAAGAAATATAAGATGTTTAGATAAGTTCGACTTTCTAATCCGGCTTATTCGGAAATATCTATAAGGTGTTGTATCAAACCTGATCTCTATTAATATGTTGAATAGCTTAGGTTTATAATTTCAGATCCGTAATGTATCCGATCCTGTAAAAAACAGATTCCAGCGCAATGTTCTGAATAGAATACACAGTCCTATCTTCGTTTTGCAGAAGGGAGAATTGTTGCTCCAGAATATCACACCTTTGATACATTCCCCGAATCCCAAATGCAATTGAAAGAAAAACTCAGATATAGTTTTTCAAACCCTGATAATAGTCAATCTGACATATAAATAACCAATGCTGTAAAAGAAACTTTAAGAGTATTTTACCAGGCGCATGAGTGAACTTGTTGATAATGTTGAGATACTTCATTTCCACTTGAGTTGTCAATAATCCATTTGTTTTAGCTCTGGTCTTAATCTGCATCTCTAAAAATATTTCTCTCTGTTCGAAACAATAAAAAAATGCGGGGCTGCCATACTAAACCGGCAGTCCCGCAGATAAAAGATTCAATCAGTATAGATAAGACTGACCATTAAGAAGTCCTTAGTGATTTACTTCCCGGCATGGTTCTTTTTCAATTCCTGTATTACATCATTGGTAAGGTCAATTCCTCCGTAGAAAACCTGTGCCTTGTCAAGAACAACAGTAATACCCTTTGATTTTGCGACCTTTCTCACAGCAAGCTCTACTTCTTTAAAAAGAGGTGACATCAGTTTCTGTTCCTCCATGGCCGCTTCCTGTTTTTTACTCTGGTAGATCTGAGCTTTTTTCTTGTTATCTGTTTCTGCTTGAATTGCAGCTTTTGCCTCATTCTCTTTTACAGAAAGAACAGATTTGACTTTCTGCTGAGTTGCTGAGAAATCCGGGTGCTGGAAGAGGATCTTCTGAGGTTCAATTACACCCACTTTTTCTGCGGCAAAAACAGCTGAAGCACTCGCAAATACTATTAGCATTACAGATACCATTATGACGATTGACTTATTTCTTCTTAACATTAAATTACCTCCTTGGCTAAACCTTTCGACACAATAACTTCACGAATGATTTTATATTCGATAGAGCTAAACGTCCAGGTAAAATTACTTATACCGTTCAATTCCATGACATTCACTGAACCTGGTTCTGCTGTAAATATAAATTCTGGTGAAACTCTAAACGGCATTACTGTATCACATGTGAATAGCTGCAGTCCATGTCACAGCAGCTTTAACTGTAATTGAGCTTTCGGCCAATGATTCCTTACACCTCGATAATGTACTTCCTGTTGTTATTACATCATCGACCAATACAACGCTGGAACCACCACAGTTCCCTTTTGCCCTTATTGATCCTTTTTCCAGGGACCTTTTTTCATTGGTATTTTTTTTACCACTTTGGTTTACAACCCTGTAATTCCACTTCAATATATCTTTGACATCTTTATCCCATACCTGTCCTAATCCCCTGGCTATAAGAAATGCCTGATTATATTTTCTCTTACTCCCCTTATGTAATGGAACTGGGACAAGATAGTCGCAATCTATCTGTATTAAACTGAGTGCAAGAGCTCTTCCCATCACCATACCGATTTGAGGATTATTTTTATATTTTAGTTCAAGAACAAGCTTTCTCGGGAAATATTGATGCACATTTCCCGAATATACAGGAAAAGAATATGGATGTCTGGAACAGGGATATAACGCTCCGCAAAGGCTGCATCTTGGCATTAAAGGAGCTATTTGTTCTGCGAAGCAGGATATACAGCCTGGGGTTGCAAGTCTTCCACAAACTGGACATACTTCAGGGAAACACACATGGGTAAATAAATTTAAAGTTTTAGTAAGCAGGTCTATCCTCTCAATATGCAATATGTTCCTTTCTTAGTACAAAACACTATTTCGCAATCCTTATCAATCTGAAAACATGACTTAGAGAACTCATGAAAACTCGAGAGGACATTTTAAAAGCATCATGGTCCCGTCCTCATTTTTAAAACCATGCTGAGTCAGAAAACCTGTCAACTCTGTAGTATAGGTAAGAATAAGAGGAATATCTTTAACGGCAGGATGAGTAAGAGAATAGTCGATAAGCGCTGAGCCTACCCCTTTACCCTGATGGTCAGGGTGAACCATTATATCCCATAACGATCCTCTAAAGACAAAATCTGTCAGCATCCTGCAAAAAGCAACAAGTTCTCCATCAAAGGAAACTGAAAAACATAGACTTGTTTCGTTTATCATCTGTTCTATCTGCTCAATAGAACGCCCCTTACCCCAACTTGTAAAACGATATAACCTTTGTAACTGCCAGGCTGACACGGCTCTTTTACTATCATAAAACCTGTATCCCTGTTGAATGAGCATAGTTAAAATTACCCTACAATCCCATATTGGAAGTAAATTCTTCGGGAAGACCCAGAATTATCTTCCTCAGATCTGTTTGTCTGACATCAGAACTCACAGGCAACTGCAATGTCTGCCCCGTCCCACATTTTTTACACATCCAGCAAGTTCGCACAAAACCATCCTTATCCGGATGCCCTCGCAGGATCTTTGTATCACCACAAACCTGACATGCAACTATAATCAATATTATTCCACCTTCCACTGATATACTCTTACTCTGTAGTTAATGGGAGTATTTGGATCTTTATCCTCAATGGACCCTCTGTATATATATTTTCAGAAGCATATATCTCTACCCTTGAGATCTCCTTTAAGGTAGTAAGCCTGTTTACTGCGGCAAAAAAATCATTTGCATCCACTGAGCCAACTGTCCCATTTACCGGATCTGGAAGGACTCCAGATGATACAGCAATGGAATTTACTTTTCTCAATACGGAATGCAGAACGGCCTCTGCCTCAGATTCTTCATAAGGGGGATAAACAATCTGGGTCTCAAGGATCTCACCATTAGAATAGACCTGCTTACTTTCATTGACCTGGAATCTTATTTTTACTGATTCTCCCACAAGGACATTTGAAGCAGCAAGAACTCTTATAAATTTTCTTTCCTCTGAGTCCGTGCACTCTGATAAAACAGAGTTTTCACTATCAGCATCAATATTCAGTGATACCCCTTCAGGATCCTTGCCAAGTCTCGCAGCTATGAGAAACTCGGTCTTACGATACATACGGTTGAGCAGGTCTTGTACAGCTTCTCGCTCAGTGTATGGAGATACAGCCTGTTGTACCAGCATTTCATTAGCGAATACCGCGATCCTGCCAACCCTGACTTCCTGTAGACCCTTTCTAAGTATAGTAGCTTCCTGCCTGAGGTTTTCCACGGTAACTTCGAGGTTCTCTTTTTCGATTGTCAAGCGTGACAACGCTTCTTTTGTCTCTTCCAGTTTTGGTATGCTTTCAGAGAGAGTGTTGCTAACTTCCTGCAGTTTCTCTTCTTTAGACGAAAGTTTATCCTGAGTTTCTACTATCCTTAGAGAAAGAAGCTCCGATTCATTTCGACTTTCCTGTAATTGAACTGTTAAGTCATTTATCTGGCGCTGCAAATACTTGATGCTGAATAATGCCGTTCTCACAGATTCTGAAGTGACCGAAAGAGAAAACAGTATTACAAGAGCAATAAAGATCCCTGTTACCCCAGTTATAAAAGAACTGGTATATTTGGGACGCATACCCAGTATTGAGATCCGTTTTTTCCCAAAACGCGTACCCAGTATATCGCCAAGATAGGCCAATAAGCCGCTACCTATCAACAGTCCTATAATCAGTACCCAGTTTATGTCCGACCATACCGGTGGCTGCAAAAAGCGTCCCCCTTAAGTTTTCAGTCTCAACAGCGTTAATATCAAAAAAGATAAAACCTTTATAAATAGATATCTACAAAGAGAGTGAAACTTTCTTTGACAGGTTGAGAAGCGATTCAATCTCTTTATATTCAAATAGACGTCCATTGTTTATTCCCGGGCAATGTCCGGCCTCCCTTTCCCAGCAGGAAGGCGACTCAAGTATAGAACCCCAGAAAGGATAAAGTCTGCATTGAAGAGGCCGGACTGAATAGATACCACAACCCCCGATATTTGTATTATAAAAGATACATTCCCCATTCTGCTTTTCTTTCAGGCTAAGTTCCCCCCATCTCTGAGTTAGAAACTTTTTTTGAAATGCCTGCTCTTCCACATCCAGACTATTGGAAATATTGATTATCTCCTTTTTTGTTACCCAGATCGCACCAGGTTCACCCCTGCAACAACGACCGCATCCCAGACAGGCAAAGTAAAGACCTTTACTCCACCAGGGTAATCCTGCAAAAAGACCAGAATCCATTATGTCCAATTCCTTAAAATGGATATTTCTTTAAGGATATCCCTACCATCTTCTTTTTCTTCCTCTCCTGTTTATTGCAAGTATGCCACTTCGACCAGATGCTCTGAGTTTTTCAATCTCAGCAAGAGCCTTACCGGTCCCCATTGCAACGCACTCAGTAGGCTCGTCCGTTGCAAAACAGTTTATCTGTGTTTCGCTTGCAATACGTTCAGGTAATCCTCTTAGTAAAGCTCCGCCGCCGGTCAGGACAATTCCCCTGTCAATTATATCAGCGGCAAGTTCAGGAGGAGTGATCTCAAGGACATTCCTGACACCATCAACAATGGAGTTAACTATATCCGAAATAGCGGATCTTACACTTGCACTGTCTATCTCGATCTGCCTGGGAAGACCCTGGATCAGATCCCTGCCTTTTAAGACCATCATCTGATCATCCTCGGAAGGATCACATGTCCCTAACTGTATCTTCAGCTTTTCTGCTGTCTGTTCACCAATTGCAAGGTTATGCTGTTTCCTCAAAAATCTTATTATAGCTTCATCGAACTTGTCGCCGCCTACGCGTAAAGACTTTGAAACAACTATACCTCCAAGGGAAATAACAGCAATGTCAGTGGTTCCTCCCCCAATGTCAACAACCATTTTACCCTTTGGCTGTTCGATCTCGAGGTCAGCACCAATTGCCGCAGCCATTGGTTCCTCTATCAGAAAAGCATCTCTTGCTCCAACCTCTATTGCAGCTTCAAGAACCGCTCGTCTTTCAACATCTGTTGCCCCGGAGGGTACACAGATCATTACTCTATTTTTGAAGAAACGTTTCATTCCATGGTTGATCCGCCTCATAAAATATCGAAGCATCGTTTCGGTCATAGTATAATCGGCAATAACCCCATCTCTGAGCGGCCTCACAGATACTACACTTCCAGGAGTTCTTCCAACCATATCTTTAGCTTCATTACCTACGGCCAGCACCTGTCCATTATCCAGATCTACGGCTACAACTGAAGGTTCCCTCAGTACGATCCCTTTACCTTTGACGTATATAAGGACAGTTGCTGTCCCCAGATCTATACCAATGTCAGTTCCAAACAACGCGTTGTTCCTCCTTTATCTTGAGAAGCACTAACATGGATCTTCCCAATGTTTCATTTCTGTATTTAAGATTATAACCAAAGAGTTATCTCCGCAAGTTTTCTATATTTTAACTTGTAAAATCCGGATAGCCTACTCTCCAGAGAAACAACCCTGTAGCAGGAGCAGTTGGACCTGCCTGAACCCTCTTTCCTTCGTTAAGAAGTTCCAGTATCCACTCTGGGTCATTTTTACCACGACCGATAATATCAAGGGTTCCACCAATTGTTCTGACCATATTCATCAAAAAAGCATTCCCCCTGACTCTGAGTAAACCAAGTTGGCCCTTCCGCCTAAAAGAAATTTTATGGATGGTTCTGATGCTGTTTTCAGGACACTCTGAAGTTTTACAGAATGCAGAAAAATCATGTTCTCCTAAAAAATAACTGCATGCATCTTTGACTTTTTTATCATCCCATGAGAATTTGTTCCACCAGACATATCCTGCCATATGTGGATAGCACTGTGCCCCATTCCATATGAAATACATATATTCCCTCCACAAAGCATCTTTTCTGGGATCGAAAAGCGGATCTACCCGGAAAATTTCCATTATCCGTATTTCATATGGTAGATTTGCATTCATGGCAAGTCTCAGTTTCTCCGGCGAAATATCCCTTGCAATATCAAAAACACATACCTGAGCGCGTGCATGGACTCCTGCATCTGTTCTACCTGAAGCTCTTACAGTGACATTTGAGTCTTCTATCTTTGATAGAACTTTTTCTATCTCCTCCTGTACTGTAACAGCATTCTTCTGGATTTGCCAACCTGAGAAATACCTGCCATCATATGAAGTAATTGCAGCTATCTTCATATTAAGACCAGACTTCTGTCAATGTACATGATTAAAAATACCATAAAGACAGTAGCAGTAAATGCCAAAGTATCCCCTTTGCTCCAATGAAGAGGATTCATCCTTGTTCTTCCCCTGCCACCTTTATAACACCTTGATTCCATTGCAAGTGCCAGATCTTCTGCTCTCTGAAAAACAATTACGAAGAGAGGCACAAGTACAGGTATGAAAGCTTTTAATCTTTTAAGAATTGACCCTCTATCAAGGTCTGCTCCTCTCGCAAGTTGAGCTTTCATTATCCTGTCGGTTTCATCCAGAAGAGTCGGAATAAATCTTAGGGCTATTGTCATCATCATAGCAAGCTCATGTGCAGGGAATCCAACTTTTTTAAAAGGTGTAAAGAGTTTTTCCAATCCATCTGCAAGTTCCATAGGACTAGTAGTAAGGGTCAAGAGGGAGGCATAGAGAACCAGAAGCAATAATCTCAAACCCATATGTATGCCCATTTGAATCCCTTCCAGAGTAATAGTAATAAAACCTAAACTATAAAGGATTTGACCTTTTGTAAAGAAAATATGAATAAAAACGGTAAACAAGACGAGAATGATTACTGGTTTTGCAGATCTGAGTATCACAGATAAAGAAATCTTTGAAAATAAGGTCAGCGAAAAAAGAATAATAAACCAGAAGGAAAACATTAAAAGAGTCTTGACCATAAAAATTCCAGTCAAAAGGAATATAACTCCTAATATCTTTGCTCGGGGATCCATACGATGAATAAATGAATCAGCTGGCATATACTGTCCAAAGGTAAGGTGATTAAGAAATTTCACGATCTCTCACTCTTTTCACAATTGCTTCTGCAATATCGGTTTCATCTATACTGAGGGGAACATCCCATCCACAGTTTCTAAGGCCTTGTGCGACCTTTGCTATTTCCGGAACAATTAAACCGTTTACCATTGTACTTCCAAGAGTATATATTACCTTTTCCGATGAACCTGATATAACGGCTTTTCCATTTTCAATAACTAATATTCGTTCACTGCATGACAACGCAAGTTCAAGATCATGAGTGATAAGAATAATTCCCATTCCTTCTTCCCTCATTGAAGCAAGTAAACTTAAAAGGTCATTTTTGCCCCGACTGTCAAGCCCTGCAGTCGGTTCATCAAGAACAAGATAAGATGGCCTGGCAGCAAGCACTGATGCAATAGCGACTCTTCGCTTTTCACCTCCGGAAAGCTGAAAGGGATTTCGATTTTTAAATTCCGGCCCGAGTCCTGCAGCATTTAAGGCTTCAGAGACTCTATCTTCAAGGTTTTCAGCTTTGATACCCCAGTTCAGAGGCGCAAATGCAACTTCATCATATACCGTCTCTGCAAAAAGCTGCTGCTCGGGGTACTGAAATACCAGACCGACCTTTTGTCTGATATTCCTTAGTTTTGAACTTTCCCCGGATGTTGAAATACCATCAACCAGAACCTGGCCCTGGTGTGGTACCAAAAGGGCATTCAGGTGTTGAGCTAAAGTTGATTTCCCACTCCCGGTATGTCCAACAATACTCAACCATTCCGCCTTGTTAATAACAAGATCTATCCCTGCTAACGCGGCACTTTCCAACGGTGTCCCCCGGTGATAAACAAAGTGCAGATCCCTTATTTCTATTGACATAGTGCTGCAAGCACCTCTTCAGCTTTTGGCTGTATTTCGGGAAAAATAATATTATTCATTCTCAAAAGAGACCATAACCTGACTATAGACGGGATCTCAAGACCCCATCTGTCAAGTTCATGTGCACTGGAGAACAGTTCACCAGGAGTAGTATCATGGGCTACGGCACCTTCATCCAGGACAACTACCCTGTCACAATCAAGGATCTCTTCCAGTCTGTGAGTTATGTAAATTATTGTTATACCCTTTTCGTTGAGTCGTGATAGAACATCATGGATCTCTTTACGACCCTGCGGGTCTAACATAGCCGTCGGTTCATCGAGAACTATCACTGGTGGATACATTGCAAGTGCACCTGCTATTGCAAGTCTCTGCTTCTGACCACCGGAAAGTGCATATGTCGCTTTTCTGCGTAATTCATAAAGACCGGTAGCACGAAGGGCCCATTTAACTCTGCTGATAATTTCATCTGAACATATTCCCAGATTCTCAGGGCCAAAAGCAGTATCATCCTCAACGACGCTGGCAACTATCTGATTGTCAGGATTCTGAAATACCATGGAGACCATACTTCTTATGTTCCATACATTTTCATTCTGGTCGCTTCTCAGGCCACAAATAAAACAATCGCCCTGCGTAGGAACAAGCAGGGCGTTAAGAAGCCTGGCAAGAGTGGATTTCCCGGAGCCATTGCTGCCTATAAGAGCTAACCACTCGCCTTTTCTGACTTCAAGGTTAATTCCCCTGAGTACAGGGCAGGAACCTCCGGGGTAGGTATAACCTACATCCCGGAGGGCAAATGCAACCTCTTCAGTCATCTTTACTCTACCAGCTGAATTATAGCCATGGGAGAGGCATCTCCCTTTCTGTTTCCGAGCTTAACGATCCTTGTATAGCCTCCAGGCCGTTCTGTATATCTTTTGGCAATATCATTAAAAAGTTTATTAGCTGCCTCTTTATGAGGGAGCCTTGACCTGACTATTCGCCTGTCATGTACAGTATCATCTTTAGCTCTGGTAATAAGTTTTTCAGAAACCCTTCTAAGTTCTTTAGCCCTGGTAAGGGTAGTTACAATACTCTCTTCCAGGAAAAGGCTGGCAGCAAGATTTGCGAGCATCGCCTTTCTATGGCTACCGTAACGCCCGAGGGTCCTTCTATCCATATGATGTCTCATGGAATTATTCCTCCTTAGGCTGAGTGTTATCTTCAGGATTGTTGATTAAAGGGAAACCCAGCTTTTCTACTTTTTCTTCGATCTCCCTTAAAGAGATCTTTCCAAGGTTCCTGATCTTGAGAAGATCGTCTCTGGACTTACTTACAAGATCGCCTATAGTCTGTATACCGCCACGAAGAAGACAGTTTTCACTCCTGATGGAAAGTTCCAGTTCCCTAACAGGTCTTGAAAGAATAGCATCTTCTTCTTTCTGTTGTTTACTCTCTTCAGAATCGAGCTTCTGTGCTTCTTCAGTAGATATTGAATCTTCAGATTCAGATTGAATCGAGGGATTTGTTTTTTCAATATCCTCAATGATCATACTGAAATAACTCCTGATAAGCTTTGCTGCATCTGCTACTGCAACATCTGGCATAACTACACCATTTGTCCATATCTGCATTACAAGACCATCATAATCCGTCCTCTGTCCAACTCTTGCTGCCTGAACTTCATACTGGACTCTATGAACGGGAGAGAATATCGCATCGATCAACAATGTATCTGCAGGTAGATATGCGGGTTTCGGCCTATCTATACTGGCATAGCCCTGCCCCTGTTCCACATAAAGATCCATTGAAAGATTGGCACCCTCTTCAAGGGTACATATAACTGCATCCGGATCAACAAACTCCACTTCACTATCCGGCTGTATCATTGAAGCCGTAACCTTTTGAGAACCTTCAGCTTCCAGTCTCAGAACACGGACTTCTGAACTGTGCGAGATTACCGGAATATGCTTAAGGTTCAGAAGGAGTTCGATTACATCCTCTCTGACACCGGGTATAGTGCTGAATTCATGGAGTACACCTTCAATGCGCACAGAAGTTATTGCTGCACCTTTTATGGATGAGAGCAAAACCCGACGCAGAGTATTGCCTAAAGTAACTCCAAAACCTCTCTCAAGAGGCTCGAGAACTACTTTGGCATATGTCTGTTCACATTCTTCAAATCTTATCTCAGGCCGCAGAAGTTCCAAAATATCCCACACCCTTCGAGTTATTATCTGGCATAAAACTCGACCACTAACTGTTCATTAACAGGAACATCCATCTGGTCGCGGGATGGATAGTTGACTATCTTGCCCTGAAGCTTTTCTCCGTTCATTTCCAGCCATTCCGGTATATTTCTGGATGAGGCAACCTCCATATTTTCCTTGATCAATGGAACCTCTCCACTTCCTTCCTTCACAGAAATGACCTGCTCAGGTTTTACGGAATAACTTGGTATATTTACTTTGGTACCATCGACGGTCATATGCCCATGTCTTACAAGCTGCCTTGCCTGCTGCCTGCTGTTGGCAATGCCAAGTCTGTAGACAACATTGTCCAGTCTCTGCTCAAGCAGACGCAAGAAGTTGTGACCGGTCTGTCCACTCAGTCTGTTTGCCATCTGGAAATACCGTCTGAACTGGGATTCATTCATACCATAGAATCTCCTGAGCTTTTGTTTCTCTCTCAGACGTAAACCATATTCACTTACCTTTCCTCTGCGGCTTGATGCCGATTTCCCGGGTTTGGTTTCACGCCTGGTAATAGAACATTTTTCAGTATAACAACGATCGCCTTTCAGGAACAGTTTTGTCCCCTCTGCCCTGCATAAGCGACATACGGGTCCTGTGTATCTGCTCATTACGAATCTCCTCCTGTCCCCTGTAAATTATACACGGCGCCTTTTTGGGGGCCTGCAACCATTGTGGGGAATTGGTGTATTGTCCTTGATCATATTCACCTGCAAACCTGCTCCCTGAAGTGAACGTATGGCAGACTCACGGCCTGGTCCTGGACCCTTGACTATCACATCGATCTCCTGGACTCCATTGTCCTGAGCCTGTTTGGCAGCTTCCTGAGCAGCTATCTGAGCAGCAAAAGGGGTGGACTTTCTTGTCCCTTTGAATCCCACATTTCCTCCTGATGCCCAGCCAATAACATTACCGACCTTATCTGTCACACTAACAATGGTATTATTAAAAGTAGAGTAAATGTGTGCAACACCATAACTGATATTTTTCTTTTCTCTCTTTTTACTTCTGCGCTGTTTGCGTTTGGCCAATTTATCCAGCCTCCTTGATCTCACCGGTCATATTAAGAAGATCTACCGGAAGTATTTTTATTTGAGTGCCTTCTTCTTGCCCGCCACTGTCCGTCTTGGTCCCTTTCGGGTACGGGCATTTGTCTTTGTCTTCTGGCCTCTGACGGGAAGACCAATTCTGTGTCTTAAACCACGATAACATCCGATATCCATCAGTCGTTTAATATTCATTGTGACCTCTCTTCTGAGGTCTCCTTCGACTTTAAAATTACCCTGGATTTCCTGTCTCAGCTTCTGCTCTTCCTCATCAGTAAGATCCTTAACCCTTGTGGAAGGATCGACGCCTGTAGTATCAAGAATCTTCTTGGCGGTAGTGTTTCCGATACCAAAGATATAAGTCAGACCAACTTCGACTCTTTTATCCCTGGGAAGGTCTACTCCAGCTATACGGGCCATTTCTGTTACCTCCTCGCACCTTGTCTCTGTTTATGTCGTGGATTTTTACTGCATATTATTCTCACGACACCATTTCTTTTGATCACCCGACAATGCTCACACATTGGTTTCACTGACGGCTTAACTTTCATAACTGTTCACTCTCCTCCTGAAACCTGATGGAAAACTTTATACAAACATTCACATAAGATCTTTATTTGTATCGATATACAATCCTGCCTCTTGAAAGATCATAAGGTGATATTTCCACAAGAACACGGTCTCCTGGCAAAATTCGGATAAAATGCATCCTCATTTTTCCGGAAACATGGGCCAGAATCTTATGCCCATTATCAAGTTCCACCCTGAACATAGCATTAGGAAGTGGTTCTATAACTTTTCCATATACCTGTATTGCATCATCCTTGCTGGCCATATGGTAGACTCTACCTCCTTGTTGTACTGAGATTCTCAAGCAACCTGCTTATGAGAAAATCCAATTGTCGTGTTTGTTGATCCCTGCTCTTACCGACATCCGATCGTATTTCAGGGAGAATACAATTCACAGACTGGAGATGGAACCGGTTCTTCATTTTCGGGTTTCCAAAACCATATTTACACCCATTGGATATTCGCAATCTCCCCGTGTTTTCATCAAAACCAGTCACAATATAGTATTGTCCCTTATCCTTTCCCTTTTTCGAAATAACGACCTGACCCAGTTCGAGTTCCCTGTTTTTCATACCGTGCTCATTCCCAGGGGGTTAAGATCTCTACCCCTTCATCGGTAATAAGAACTGTTTTCTCAAAGTGAGCTGCATCTGACCCATCAGAAGTTAGAACAACCCAACCATCGGAACCAGTATAAACCTTTTCGGAACCCGTCATTATCATTGGCTCAATTGCAATAGTCATTCCAGGTTTGAGAGTAACTCCACGACCTGGTTTCCCATAATTAGGAACTTGAGGAGGCTCATGCTGATTTTTACCTAATCCATGACCAGCATAATCCCTAACGATCCCATACCCCAAAGGAGAAATAAATTTTTCAACGGCATTTCCTATATCCCCAACTGTTTTTCCAGGACCAGCAGCTTTTATTGCTCTTGAAAGTCCTTCTCTGGTGACTTTTACGAGTTCTGACCTTACTGGACCCGCATCACCAATAATGTAGGTATAGGCTGCATCTCCATGGTAACCCTGGTAACATGCCATAAGATCCACACTGACTATGTCACCTTCCTGGAGGATCCTTTCTGAAGAAGGAATACCATGTACTACCTCATTATTTATCGATGCACAGATAGAACTCGGAAAGGGTGTAGGTATACCTGGCACCCTGTATCCTTTCTCAGAAGGTATCGCTCCATTATTTCTAATATATTCCTCAGCAAACTGATCAAGCTCCATAGTACTGATACCCGGCTTGATTATTTCACGGAGGGACATTAGTATATCAGCTACTATAGTGCCGGCTTTACGCATTTTTTCGATTTCATGATCTTTTTTTAAAGTAATCATTTAATCCTTTCCAAACAGCTGCTCGATCAGCCTTAATACGCTATCACTTGATTGTTCGGCATTAACTGGACGTAATAGCCCTTTTGAGCTGTAATATTCTACAAGAGGAGAAGTCTGTTCATGATAAACAGCAAGTCTCTGCCTGATTACCTCTTCTTTATCATCATCCCTCTGGTACAGCTCTCCGCCACATTTATCGCAGATGCCATTTTTCGAAGGAGGTTGAAACTCAATGTGATATATGGCTCCGCACTGTTTACACATTCGACGCCCGGAGAGTCTTTTCACTACTACCTCATCCGATACTTCGAGCAATATAACAGCATCAAGTTCCACTTCCAGATCTTTTAGCAGTATTTCCAGAGCCTCCGCCTGACTTACGGTCCTTGGGAACCCATCAAGTAAAAAACCTCTTTTACAATCATCCCGGGATAAACGTTCCTTCATCATTTCAATGATCAAAGAATCCGGGACCAGCTCGCCTGCATCCATATAACTTTTAGCTTTCATTCCCAAAGCTGTATTGTTTTTCACATTTGCCCTGAGGATATCACCTGTAGATATATGAGCAACAGTATATTTATCCCTTATAATTGCTGCCTGAGTTCCTTTTCCCGCTCCAGGAGGGCCAAGTAGAATACATCTCATAAGATTAATTCCCCTCTTAAAATCTGAGAAGCCCGCCGCTCTTATCGCGCTTTTTGAGAATACCTTCATAATGACGCATAAGAAGCTGACCTTCTATCTGGTGGACCGTGTCAAGAGCTACACCAACAACTATGAGAACCGCAGTACCACCAAAATAAAAACTGGTAATACCCATAAACTGTGTCATTAAGGTTGGTATGAGAGCAATTATGGCAAGAAAAACCGACCCACCGAGAGTTATCCTTGACATAACTCTCTCGATGAAATCTGAAGTTGGTCTGCCAGGTCTTATACCAAGTATAAATCCTCCATATTTTTTCATATTGTTTGCAACATCTGCGGGGTTGAAAACCACAGCTGTATAAAAATATGAAAAGAAAATAATGAGGGCTACATAAAGTGCCATGTAAAGCAGACTGCCTGGAGCGAGAAGTCTCTGCATGTATGCAGCAAAATCTCCAGTAAAGAACCTTGCTATGGTGTATGGAAACATCAACACGGATGAGGCAAAGATAATTGGTATAACACCAGCCTGGTTTACCCTAAGTGGTATAAATGTGCTCTGCCCTCCATACATCTTGTTTCCTACAACACGCTTGGCATACTGAACAGGCAGACGTCTCTGTCCTTCCTGAAGAAGAATACATCCAGCAACTACAACTAACATGAGGAGCAGAGAAAGAACCATGACAAAAGCATTGACTTCTCCCATCGTCATCATCTTCCATGTCCTTACAAGAGCTTCGGGTATCCGGGCAACTATACCTGCAAAGATCAATAGTGATATACCATTTCCGATTCCATGGTCCGAAAGTTCTTCTCCAAGCCACATAACTGCTACAGCACCGGTGGTAACAGTAACAACAACTATTATCCCTTCGAAGAGACCGCCAGCGAAAATGCCTACCCGTCCGATCCAGAAAGTGAGACCCACTGCCTGGATCAGTGCAAAAAGGATTGTACCCCAGCGAGTTATCTGAACGATTTTCTTTTTACCGTCCTCGCCTTCTTTCTGCAGTTTCTCAAGGGCAGGTATAACGACAACAAGTAACTGCATAACAATACTTGAGTTGATATAAGGTGCAACACCAAGAGCAAAGATGGAAAATCGTCTCAATGCGCCTCCGGCAAAGATATCGAGAAAACCAAGAATCCCTCCGCCCTGTTCAAAAAGTTTGGACATGGCGTCGGGATCGATCCCCGGCGTTGGAATATGTGCACCTAACCTGAAAAGAAAGAGAACGCCTATGGTAAAAAGAATCCTTCGTTTAAGATCCGGAAGTCTAAAAGCATCTCTTATAGAATCAAGCACCTAGACCACCTCTGCTTTCCCACCTGCTGCTTCTATCTTTGTTATCGCCTTCTCGCTAAAAGCATTTGCACGAATTGTAAAGGAAAAGTCGGCCTCACCTTCAGCAAGAATCTTAACAGGTTTGCTCTTGCTCGCTACAAGTTTATTTTCGTATAATTCAACAATACCTATCGTGTCACCTTCTTTAAACTTATCAGAAAGTTTATCAAGGTTCACACACTGATATGTTTTGGCAAATCGGTAGTTATTGAATCCACGTTTAGGCGTCCTTCTGGAAAGAGGCATCTGCCCCCCTTCGAAACCAGGCTTGATAGATCCGCCACTTCGACACTTCTGACCTTTGTGACCTTTTCCACTGGTTTTACCAGACCCACTGCCGATGCCCTGACCTAATCTCTTGGCCCGACGTCTGGCACCGGGCTCAGAACGTAAATTACTCAAGTCCATATCCGATACCTCCATTTAACCTTCTCTGACAGACCATTCAAGGAGATGGCCGACTTTCTCCACCATACCCATTACCTGGGGTGAATCGTCCTTGATTATCGTCTGGTTTAAACGCTTGAATCCCAGTGCCCGGATAACTCGCTTTTGTTTTTCAGGACGACCAATGGCACTTTTTTTCCAGGTTATACTTACTTTGGCCATATCATAATTCCTCCTTAAGCACTGGCAGCATCAGTTTTGCTGGCAGTTTTCCCTCTTAAAGCCATGATCTCTTCCGGGGTCCTCGAACTTGTCAGTGCATCAAGGGTCGCTCCCGCAACATTGATGGGGTTATTTGTTCTTCCCACGACTTTAGTGAGAACATCATTGACACCACCCAGCTCAAGTATTGCACGAACAACACCTCCAGCAATAACTCCTGTACCAGGAGCGGCTGGTTTTAAAAGAACCTCAGCAGCGCCATATTTCCCAATTATTGGATGAGGTATTGTACTACCAACTTTTTTCAGTTCAACAAGTTCTTTAGAGGCCTTTTCGATGCCCTTTCTAACTGCTTCAGAGATTTCTTTGGCTTTGCCCATTCCGACGCCAACTCGACTTTCGCCATCTCCTACCACCACGAGGACACTGAATTTAAACCTCTTACCACCTTTAACGACCTTGCTGACCCTGTTTATAGCAACAACGCGTTCGCTGAGTTCTAATCCACTACTGGACATTGCCTTGTTTGTCATAATCAATAATCCTCCTTAGAACTGCAAACCGGCTTCGCGGGCTGAATCAGCAAGGGCCTTGATACGTCCATGATACTTATGCCCACCTCTATCAAAGATGACGTTGGTGATACCTTTCGCCTTAGCCTTCTCTGCAGCAGCTTTACCCACTCTGGTTGCGGCTTCGATGTTTGTTCTGCTTTGAAGCTCAGTATTTACATGTTTCTCCAGAGTCGAAACTGATGCAATAGTATGTCCGGCCAGGTCATCTATGAATTGCACATAAATGTTGTTCAGGCTTTTGTACACTGCCATCCTCGGACGATCAGGCGTACCAAAGACCTTAGTTCGCAGTCTTCGGTGACGTATGGTTCTTGATCTGTTACGGCTGCATTTACTCACCAAGTTACTCACCTCTTATTTAAGCCCCAGCCTTGCCGGCTTTGCGGATAATTTGTTCTCCTTCATATCTGATACCTTTACCCTTGTAAGGTTCTGGTGGACGGAATCCTCTGATCACTGCCGCGACCTGCCCTACTTTCTGTCTGTCAATACCCTTGACCTTGACTTTGGTAGGTCCGTCCGTCTCAATTTCTATGCCCTCTGGTATATCAAACTCAACAGGATTGGAATATCCAAGATTCAATACCAGTTTTTTGCCCTGAACCTGAGCTCTGTACCCAACACCCACGATCTGAAGGTTTCTTTCAAAACCTGAAGTTACACCAACAACCATGTTATTTACAAGTGCTCTCATCATTCCATGAAAGGACTTCGTTTGTTTTTCATCATTGTCGCGTGAAAATAAGACCTCATTTTCTGAAACTTCAAGGTTAACTCCTGGTACCATGGGGGTGGTCAGTTCACCTTTAGGACCTGTCGTAACAACCTCATTGTTTTTTAATGTAACCTTTGCTCCCTTTGGAAGGGAAACAGCTTTACGTCCGATACGTGACAACTTCTACACCTCCCGTTACCAAATGTAGCAGACTACCTCTCCGCCTAATCCCAGTTTACCGGCATCGGCGTCGGTTTTAAGTCCCTGGGATGTGGATATAACGGCTACACCCAGTCCACCCATAACCTTTGGAAGATCTTCCTTACCAACATAGATCCTCCTGCCGGGCTTACTCACTCTTCTAAGTCCCTGGATAATTCTCTCTCTGTTAGGTCCGTAATTCAAAAATACACGAATAACAGAGTAAGGTTTTCTGGAATCGTTGATAACCTTGTAATTACGAATATATCCTTCATCCTTCAGTATCTTGGCTATTCCAATCTTAATATTACTCAAAGGGATGTCCACTGTCCCATGGTAAACCATGTTCGCGTTGCGAACCCTTGTAAGCATATCCGCTATGGGATCATTTACGTACATTCAATTAGCCCCCTTTTAAGCTCACTCATTTACCAACTTGACTTGACTACGCCAGGGATTTTCCCTTCGCGTGCAAGTTTGCGGAAGCAACATCTGCACATGTCGAACCTGCGCATATAAGAGTGAACACGTCCACATATTGGACATCTGTTGTATTGTCTTACTTTAAACTTGGGGGTAGCTTTAGCTTTGTTCTCCATTGCTTTCCTCGCCATTGTAATTTCCCCCTTTCAACTAACGCCTGAATGGCATGCCGAAAGCCTGAAAAAGAGCAAGAGCCTCTTCATCATTATTGGCACTGGTCACAAACGTTACATTCATTCCGCGAACTCTGGAGATCTGGTCATAGTCAACTTCAGGAAAGATGAGCTGTTCTTTAAGACCAAGGTTATAATTACCCCTTCCGTCAAAGGACTTTCTGGAAACACCCTGAAAATCTTTGATCCTCGGAAGAACAATTGTTATAAGTCTATCCAGAAACTCCCACATTCTCTGTCCTCGAAGAGTTACCATACAACCTACGGGCATACCTTCACGAAGCTTAAAACCAGCAACTGATTTTTTAGCTTTTTTAACAAGTGGATGCTGCCCTGTTATGAGTTCCATTTCAGCAATTGTTGAATCCATGAACTTCGAATCAGTTTTGCTGTCCCCAACTCCTACATTTACAACGATCTTTTTTAGTTTAGGGACCTGCATTACGTTCTTATACCTGAACTGTTTTATAAGACCAGGCACTACCTCTTCTTTATATTTTTCAAGAAATCGCACGGTCATCTTATATTCGCCTCCTCACTACAGCCGATCGATTATCTCGCCACATTTCTTGCAGAGACGAACTTTTTGTCCGTCTTCAAGAAATGCGCGACTTACCCTGGTGGCTTTACCGCAAGAAGGGCAAACAAGCATAACCTTGGATACATAGATTGGCGATTCCTGTTTGACTATACCTCCCTGAGGGTTACTCTGGGTTGGTTTAACATGTTTTGTCGCCATATTCACACCTTCGACAACAACCATCCCCCTCACAGGAAGATTCCTTAGAATTTTACCTTCTTTGCCTTTATCTTTCCCCGAGACCACTTTTACTCGATCTCCCTTTTTTATTCTGATCTTTGCCATTACTGATGCCCTCCTAAACAACTTCTGGTGCAAGAGAAAGAATACGCATGTACTGTTTCATTCTTAACTCTCTTGCTACAGGGCCAAAAATACGGGTACCCTTCGGGTCGCCGTTGTTATCAATTATGACAGCTGCATTGTCATCAAATCTGACATAAGAACCGTCTTTTCGTCGTACTTCTTTTTTTGTCCTGACAATAACAGCTTTAACAACCTGTCCCTTTGGCACATTGCTGTTGGGGATAGCTTCCTTAACTGAAGCGACAATAACATCTCCGATGCTTCCCCAGCGGCGTTTACCGCCTCCGAGGACCTGGATACACTGGATCTTTTTTGCACCGGAATTATCGGCCACTCTTAAAACAGTACGAAGTTGGATCATGGCCTATTCCTCCCTGGTTGCAGAAGATTCACTGTCAAGTAGCGGAGCCCTCTGAATTATTTCCAAAACATTCCAGCATTTTCTTTTACTGATGGGCCTTCCCTCTCCTATAGAAACAGTGTCCCCGACACGACATTCATTGTTTTCATCATGAGCAATATACTTCTTACTCATTGTTATTCTCTTACCATAAAGCGGGTGGACAGAATAGCGGGATACCTGTACCACTACAGATTTTTCCATCTTGTCACTGGTAACTGTACCCACTCTGGTTTTACGATGGGGCTTTCTCTCCTCCATCAGAGATTACCTCCTTCCGAGCGGGCCAACGGGTTCTGCCTGCTGTTTTTCTCTCATCACAGTAAGGACACGGGCGATGATTCGCCTTACATCCTTAATGCGGCTTGTATTCTTCAACTGCCCGATAGCATTCTGGAAACGAAGATTAAAAAGCTCTTCCTTGAATTCCTGATGCTTTTCTGCCAATTCCTCAAGCGTTAGATCTCTAAGATTCTTTACATCCATGCTTAATCACCACCAACACCTTCGCGGGAAACAACACGCACCTTGATAGGCAGCTTGTGTGAAGCAGTAAGAAAAGCTCTTTCCACAACATCCCTGGGTACGCCTGCTACCTCGAACATAACCCTTCCCCTTTTGACCGGGGCAACCCAGTATTCAGGATTACCTTTACCTTTACCCATACGAGTTTCAAGAGGCTTTCTGGTAAGTGCCCTGTCAGGGAAGATCCTGATCCATACTTTCCCACCCTTTTTCATTTTTCTCGTTATCGCAATTCGGGTGGCTTCGATCTGTCTGGCTGTGATCCAGCCGCATTCGAGTGCCTGAAGACCGTAATCTCCAAAAGATACAGTGGCTCCACCTTTTGTTTTGCCCCGTAAAGGACTCCTATGCGGTTTACGGAATTTTACACGTTTTGGCATTAGCATGGGGCTTACCTCCTTGCCTTCCTGCCAGACTTGTGCGAACCCGCTCTTTCGTTTTCACGGTCACGGAAAATCCACACTTTGACACCTATAACACCATACATTGTTTTTGCTTCAGCAAAACCATAATCGATATCTGCTCTGATGGTTGAGAGAGGGAGCTGGCCTTCGTTGTACCATTCTGTCCTTGCGATCTCTGCCCCACCAAGTCGGCCGGAACACTGAACCTTGATGCCCTTACCGCCTGATTTCATTGCTCTGAAAATGGATTGCTTCATAGCTCTCCTGAAACTTACTCTTCTTTCCAGTGCAGATGCTACATTCTCCGCAACGAGCTGAGCTTCAACATCTCCATTTGATATCTCCTGGACATTTATCATTATCTTAGCCCCGGTCATCTTCTGAAGATCTTCCTTAACGGCCTGGATCTCCTTACCGCCTCTGCCTATAACGACACCAGGCCGGGAGGTCCATATTGAAAATCGAATTACATTACCGATTCTTTCTATTTCTACCTTGGGTATACCTGCAGATGACCATCTATCTTTTATCCATTGTCTGAGCTTAAGATCCTCATGCAGATTCTTCGCATAGGATTTGCCTTCTGCGAACCATTTCGATTCCCACTCTTTATTGATTCCGAGCCTGTAACCTACCGGGTGAACCTTCTGTCCCACTAGTCACCCCTCCTTACTTTTCCGCAACTATAACGGTAACATGAGAAGTTCTATGACGATAAGGATGTGCCCTTCCCATTGATACCGGACGCCAGCGTTTCATACTCGGTCCCTGATCTGCTGTGGCAGCTACAACCGATAGCTTATCTGTGTCAAGACCAAAATTATGCTCCGCATTTGCCACTGCGCTCTGAAGAACCTTGAAAACCACTCTCGCAGCTTTCTTTGGATTATACCGGAGGTTCAGCATTGCTTCGTCTACAGATCTGCCCTTGATCAACGGCAAAACCTGACGGATCTTGAACGGAGATATCCTGACCTGCCTGGCAACTGCTTTAGCCTGCATTTAAATCCACTCCTTACTTAACCCGGGTAGACCGCTCCTGACCCGCATGTTTACCGAACTTGCGAGTAGGTGCGAATTCTCCGAGCTTGTGACCAACCATATTCTCACTGATGTAGATCGGAATATGGATCCTGCCATTGTGAACAGCAATTGTATGACCGATCATCGGTGGAACCACAGTTGAACTTCTGGACCAGGTCTTGATTACTCTCTTCTTCCCCGACTCATTTAACTCTTCCACTTTTCTTAAGAGTTTTTTATCAATATAGGGGCCTTTTTTTGTCGAACGAGCCATTTAGTGTACCCTCCTCATTGCCTTACTTTGTGTTTCTGCGGCGGACAATCAGCCTGTCAGAAGGTTTTTTCTTCCTGGTTCTGTAACCCTTTGCCGGAGTTCCCCAGGGAGAAATAGGATGTTTTTTTGACTTACTTCTGCCTTCTCCACCACCCATAGGATGATCTACAGGGTTCATGACCATACCTCTAACGTGAGGTCTTCTGCCAAGCCAGCGTTTCTTTCCGGCCTTACCCAGGGTAACATTCTCATGCTCGACATTTCCAACCTGACCTATGGTTGCCATACATTCCTGAAGTATAAGCCTAAGCTCACCACTTGGCATCTTGATAAAAACATATTTCCCTTCTTTTGCCATTAACTGGGCAGAAGCACCGGCAGACCTTGAAAGTACTCCGCCTTTTCCTGGTTGAAGTTCTATGTTGTGAACAATAGTACCAACTGGAATATCCCTGAGCTTCATAGCATTACCAGGTTTTATGTCTGAATCTGCTCCGGCCTGGACATTGTCACCAATTTTTAATCCGGAAGGAGCAAGAATATAACGCTTCTCCCCATCAAGATAGTTGACCAATGCGATCCGAGCTGATCTGTTTGGATCATATTCTATTGTTGCTACTCTTCCAGGAACACCGGTTTTATCCCTTTTAAAATCAACGATCCTGTATTTGTGGCCTGAGCCCCCACCTCGATGTCGGCTGGTTATACGACCCAGATTATTTCTTCCGCCCTTCCTGTGAAGGGGGGCAAGCAGAGAGCGTTCAGGCTCAGTGGCTGTTATATCTTCATTAGTCTGAGCAGTCATAAACCTCCTGCCGGCTGTATAGGGATTGAACTTTTTAATTCCCATTGTATTGTTCCTCCCCGTTTCCTATACTGTAGCGCCTTCAAAGAAGTCGATCTTCTGGCCTTCTCGGACAGTAATGATCGCCTTCTTCCAGGAGCGGGATTTACCAATGAACATACCCATTCTTTTAGGCTTGGAATGGATCTTCATGGTATGGACTTTATCAACTTTAACCTTAAAGATCTCCTGAACAGCTACCCTTATCATGACCTTGTTGGCATTAGGGTGAACTTCAAAAGTATACTGGTTTTTTTCCATGAGACGACTGCTCTTTTCCGTAATAATTGGCCTGATAATAATATCATGATTAATCAGTCTCACAGGGAAAACACCTCCTCTACTACCTTTGCCGTTTCTGGAGTAGTTATAAGTGTTCCAGCATTCAACAGATCATAGACATTAATGCTGTTGACATTTAGAACCTTTGCCCCTTCGACATTGGCAGCGGAACGTACGACATTAAGATCCGTTTCACTGAGCAATATCAGGGGTTTTCTGGCTTCAACCGCGTTCAGGAATTTCACCATATCACGGGTCGAAGGCTTGTCAAGATCAAAAGAATCTACCAGAGTCATCTGGTTTTCCTTGACCTTCAGTGAAAGTACACTTCTAAGTGCCAGACGTCTGACTTTTTTGTTGACCTTTTGATGATAGTCTCTGGGCTTCGGAGCATGAACAACTCCACCACCTGCCCATAACGGTGATCTTATACTTCCATGTCTGGCACGGCCTGTATGTTTCTGCCTCCAGGGTTTTCTTCCACCACCGGATACTTCAGATCTGGTCTTAACTGACTGAGTACCCTGACGACTGTTGGCTAATTGAGCAACAACAACCTGATGCATTGCCGGAGCGTGGATCCGAGCCCCAAAAACGGCTTCGGAGAGTTCTACGTTTTCGATCTCCTCACCCTGAAAGTTTACAAGTTTAACGGTAGGCATTTTTCTCTTGCCCTCCTTCTACTTCCGGTCTAACCTTGCTTGGAGACCTGGACAAGACTGTTTCTTGCACCTGGTATAGCACCCTTAATGAGCATGATGTTATTCTCAGGGTATACGGCTACTACTGAGAGATTTTTGACCGTAACCCTTTCATTACCCATTCTTCCCGGCATTGTTTTACCTTTGAAAACTTTGCCAGGATAACTCGCTCCTCCAATTGAACCGGGTTTTCTGTGAGTTTTAGAAACACCATGACTTGCTGGTGCCCCTCCAAAACCATGCAATTTCATTACTCCGGCAAAACCTTTACCTTTGCTTTTACCGATAACGTCGATCTTTTCGCCAACCTCGAAGATAGAGACGGTGATCTCCTGTCCTTCTTCATATTCCCCAGTTTCCGTCGTACGGAATTCTCTGAGTACCCTGCAGGGAGAAACTCCCTTCTTATCAAATAAACCCTTTTGTGGCCTGGTCACTTTATTCTGTTTAAGTTCCCCAAAACCAAGAGTCAACGCAGAGTAACCATCTCTGTCAGGTTTTTTGATCTCTACAACAGGACAAGGTCCAGCCTCTACAACAGTTACTGGCACTACTCGTCCTTCTTCAGTATATACCTGGGTCATGCCCAGTTTTCGGCCCAAGATTCCTATAGTCAACCTGTCCAACTCCTTTCAGCTCAGAGCTTCCCCTACAGTTTAATCTGGATGTCGACTCCAGAAGGAAGGTTCAGCTGCATAAGCGCATCCATTGTTTTTTGCGTAGGATCTGCAATATCTATAAGGCGCTTATGTGTTCTGGTCTCAAATTGCTCCCTCGCATCCTTATCCTTATGGGGAGATTTCAGCAATGTATATTTGTTTATCTCCGTAGGAAGCGGAATAGGCCCAGATACTTTAGCTCCACTTCTTTCGGCTGTTTCAGCTATCTGGGAAGCAGAACTGTCAAGTACTCGATGGTCAAAGGCTTTCAACCTTATCCTGATTTTTTTCGCCACTATATTTCCCTCCCGGGGAGCAGATTTACTCTATTATTGCGGTGACGACGCCTGCACCGACTGTATGTCCGCCTTCACGTA
>CAYPIU010000024.1:0-1124 GCA_964410915.1 uncultured Synergistales bacterium
TGCATCTGTTCGATCGGATGTGATGTCCTGCTTCCGTCCGATGTTTCAAACTGGGGAGCATATGCTCTTGCTGCAATGCTTTCCTGCTATTACGGGAAGTGGTGTGGTCATTTTCCGGATGATGAGAAGGCCATGCTTGAAGCTGTCAAAGAGTCAGGAGCTGTTGACGGAGTTACCAGAAAACCGCAGCTGTCTGTAGATGGTTTCGGACTTAATATCCAGAATCAGGTGGTACAGGGTATTTATGGCTGGTATACAGAAACTTGTTCTAAAGACTACTGATCATTCAGGGGAAGGGTCCTGTTTATCCTTTTTTCAAGAACAGGAAGTAGAATAAATGCGGCTGCGGCTCCCATTCCGGTTTGAACAACGTCTGTAAAAAACTCAACTGGTGCGGCTTTCCACCCATACAGAAAACCAGCCATTGTGGTATATCCGGCTATCATGACAAGGGCTCCGCACAATACTGCTGTCTTGCGGTGTTTTCGGCCTATAATGCCCGTGACGTATCCTTCAGTTCCCTTTATAACAAGAGTGAAAGGTGCCCACAGGGGATATCCCAGTACAAGATCTCCAAGACATGCTCCGATGCCTCCGCATGCAGCACCGTAGAGAGGCCCCAGCATAAGGGCGACAACGTAGATGATACCTTCTCCCAGATTAAAGTACAGTCTGAACCCGGGAACGGGTATGCTCAGCATTGTTGAAACAGTTACAGCTGATGCGAGTATCGCACCCAGGGCAATTGATCTTGTTTTGTTATCCATTGAGATTATTTCCTCCAGATTTATCTGTTTTTGTATTTTCTGTGTATTTCGTGTTATTATATGGCATAATTTCTAATACATATCCTATCGGTATTATTTGAAAATGGTATATCCAGAATTTAAACCCTCGGCACTTTTCTGGTCCTTAGAACTGATGGTGCTTCTCTTTTTTACTTGTGTTTTATCGGGAGCGATGGTTATAATGTCGAGGAATGGGAAAACTTTCCTCCTGCTTGTTTCCTCAGGGATCATATTCTTATCCGCCTTTGCAGTATGGACGGTTCTTGCGACTGATTCTATGAGTTCTTTCAGATTTCTCAGAACAGCGATATGTGATGAGGTGGATGAGGACTTTCA
>CAYPIU010000024.1:1224-3122 GCA_964410915.1 uncultured Synergistales bacterium
TGAACGGCCGGAAGCTTACTACCTTGAAATTTTCCATTGAAAATAAAGAAGCATAAAAAATCAAAAATGAGGGAAGGGATGTTATTGTGATTTTCTTCCTTGATACCGCGAACCTGGATGAGTTGCGTGAAGCGGCTTCCTGGGGCGTTATCTCGGGTGTGACCACTAATCCGTCTCTGGTTTCCAGAGAAGGGAACGTGGAGTTTGCAGATCATATCAGGGAGATTACCTCTATCGTCGATGGTCCAATAAGCGCGGAGGTTATTGCTCTTGATACTGAAGGAATGGTAAAAGAGGGGAGAGAGCTTGCGGCTATCTCGTCAAATATTGCTGTCAAGATACCAATGACCGCACAGGGTATGGGTGCAGTGAAGATCCTCTCGAGTGAAGGTATACCGGTCAATGTTACTCTTGTCTTTTCACCGCAGCAGGCTCTTCTGGCAGCATCAGCGGGTGCTGCGTATGTGAGTCCGTTTGTGGGAAGGCTTGATGATATCGGTGAGGATGGCGTGGGTCTTGTTGCAGATATAGCTGAAATGTTCGCGATCCAGGATATTGGTACCAGAGTCCTCGCGGCAAGCATAAGGAACCCTGGTCATGTTTCGGCCTGTGCTCTTGCTGGTGCGGATGTTGCGACAATTCCGTTCAAGGTTCTGAAGCAGCTTTTCCATCATCCGCTTACAGACAAGGGAATGGAAAAGTTCCTGGCTGATTGGGAGGTATATAAAAAACGGTCATGACTGATACAAGAACAGATCCAGTCCGGGAAAATAAAAGTCCCGAACCACCAAGGGAAAACGGCAAAGGGGCGGAAAAGACCTCAGGCGGTAACAACAATGCTGAATCAAGAACAGTTCCAAAACCTCGTTATTCTTACAATAAACTTTCAAGCCTTGTTCTGAGTGAACTCAGGCAAATTGCCAGAGAGCTCGGGGTTAACGGCTCAAGCTCCATGAGAAAGGACAGCCTTATCCTTGCCCTTTTGAAGAAACAGGCAGAAGATATGCGCTATCGTTTCAGTGGAGGAACCCTTGAGATACTTGGGGATGGTTATGGTTTTCTGAGGCCGGAAGGCCTTCTTCCGAGTGATAATGACATTTATGTTTCCGCTTCCCAGATCCGGCGTTTCGGTCTTCGCAACGGAGATGTAGTCTGGGGACTCGTGAGACAGCCCAAGGACCAGGAACATTACGAGGCTCTCCTCAGGGTGGAAATGGTCAATTTTTCTGATCCGGAAAAAGCTCGGAAGCGTGCTCATTTTGGACAGTTAACTCCGATATTCCCGGATTGCAGGATGGAACTTGAAACTCCCTCCAAGGAGATATCGAACAGGCTTGTAGACCTTTTTGCACCAATAGGAAAAGGGCAGAGGGCACTTCTTGTTTCTCCGCCCAAGGCAGGAAAGACAACACTTCTCAAAAATATAGCTCATGGAGTAACTACCAATCATCCCGAAACTATTCTCATGGTACTTCTTATAGATGAGCGTCCCGAGGAAGTTACGGATATATCCAGATCTGTCGATGGGGAGATAATCGCCTCGACATTTGACCGTCCTGCAGAGGAACACCTGAGAGTGGCTAACCTTTGTCTTGAAAAGGCTAAAAGGCTTGTTGAAGTCGGAAAAGACGTTGTGCTCCTCCTTGATTCCATAACGAGACTTGCAAGGGCATCCAACCTGGTCGTACCTCCATCAGGAAGGACACTTTCCGGCGGAATGGATCCGGCAGCACTTTATTTTCCAAAGAGATTTTTCGGTGCAGCCCGAAACATCGAGGAAGGCGGAAGCCTTACCATAATAGGAACCGCACTGGTGGATACCGGCAGCAGGATGGACGATGTCATATATGAAGAGTTCAAGGGTACCGGAAACATGGAACTCCATCTGTCCAGGAAGT
>CAYPIU010000024.1:3222-27332 GCA_964410915.1 uncultured Synergistales bacterium
ATGGATATAACAAGATCAGGAACCAGGAGAGAGGAACTTCTCATCAATGAGGAAGATCTTGAAAAGATATGGCTTCTCCGCCGCAGGATCATGAACGTCGATGAGACGGGTGCGCTTAACCTTATAATAGGCAAGGTTAAAAAGTCGAAGAGTAACGTCGAATTTCTGAAAAGCATTAAGAAATCCTGATAAATTATTTGTTCATAAAGATATTTCGGTTATAATAACCGCGGTGTTTTAATTTTTAAAAATCTTCTAACTCTTTCCAGCTATTGAAGTCAGGAGGGAATTATTTGCGAAAAATTCCAGGCAGGATGACTGGACGCTTTCCGAGACGTACTGGTTTCCTTTTTATCATTGTTCTTATGCTTAGTACAACTGTATTTCTCTCGGTAGCTTGTTCAAGGAGGGCAGATGGGATCTCCTGGAGGGGAAGTATACAGCCCGATATTATGCGAAGTTTTGATACATCCTCTTCTTCCGGTTTTGTAGTCATAGAAATGCCCGAAGATATTTATGATGATTCAGGTACTTACATTTCAACCGAACCGCGTGGAATGAACGGAATAGGTCCCCTTCCTGCACCATCTTTCAGGGATGAAAGAATAGTTCTCGAGGAACAGAAGGTCCAGGAACCGGTCCAGCACGAATCTTCCAGTGAAGAGTTGAAGGTTTCATCAAGTGACAAAATGCCAACAGACAGTCATTTTTCAGAGGACCTGGTACTCGAAGAAGTCACAGAGCTTGAGGATGTCGAACCCAATGATCCTGAAAAGGACGAAAACACTGCAGATCCTTCTCTTGCGGAAGATGCTCTGATCCTTGAGGAAGAGTCCGTCTGCTGGTCCGAATATCATGTACGTGCCGGTGAGACCCTCACGGACATATGCAGGGACAGATCACTTACACCAAAAGGGATCGCAGATGCAAATGAACTCACTAATCCTGATTATTTAAAGGAAGGCCAGCTTCTTCTGATCCCCAGTTCCCCGGAAAATATTGAGAAGACAATTGCTGAGGTCAAGAGAAGAAGGGCTGAGGAGATAGCAAGGCAGAACAGGGTTGAGCCTGTTGAGGTTGATGAGTATACCGTTCAGGAAGGTGACAGCCTCTGGTCCATTTCGAATAAACTCAATATTTCCATAGATACCCTTTTTGCGTCCAATAAGCTTAAAGATCCGGATTATCTCAAACCAGGAAGCAAACTGAGAGTTCCCAACCAGGATGGTTTATTCCACAAGATCCAAAAAGGAAATACCCTGGGGTCCATTGCTAAAAAATTCAAGACAGAACCTGAAAGGATAATCAAGGCTAATCCCGGGGCTGATCTTGATGTACTCAAGGTGGGAATGGAATTGTTCATTCCGGGTGCATCCCCGGCAGCATCTGTCTTCAGATTGAGCGATGGAAGGAGTTCTACCTATTCAAGAGGCTTCCGCTGGCCTGTGGCCGGCAGGATAAACAGTCCTTTCGGGTGGAGAAGGCATCCCATAACAAAAAAGCGTAATTTTCACACAGGTATAGATATCAAAGCAAGGACCGGAAGGATCATCCGCGCAGCCAGAAATGGAAGAGTAGCATATGCAGGCTGGATGGGTGGATATGGCAGAGTGGTGGTAGTAAACCATGGTAATGGTTATTCTACTTTATATGCTCATTGCAGCAGGCTTCTTGTAAGAAAAGGGAGAAGCGTTTCTTCAGGCCAGGCAATAGCAAAAGCAGGTTCAAGCGGCAGAACGACAGGACCTCATCTTCATTTTGAAGTAAGAAAGAACAACAAGGCTATCAATCCGCTGAGGGTTCTCAAATAGGTTTTTATATCCTCAAAAGCTATTCAGGGCTGTCTCTAACGGGGCAGCCTTTTTTCTTTGGATGAAAAGTGGACGTGATAAGGAGTTTCCCATGATGTTTTATGTTGGGAGACCCTGTATAATGTTGCATAGCATCGCGTTGCAGATAGTGGGGATACTGGTCAAACATAAAACAGAAACGGGTGGATATTTTTATGAGAAAGTTTATCTTTGTTACTGGAGGAGTAGTTTCCTCACTGGGTAAAGGCCTTACGGCTGCATCCCTCGGAGTATTGCTGAAAAAAAGAGGTCTCAGTGTTTCGATGATCAAAATGGATCCCTACATAAATGTAGATGCAGGAACTATGAACCCTTTTCAGCATGGCGAGGTGTTTGTTACCGATGATGGAGCTGAGACGGATCTGGATCTCGGTCATTATGAGCGTTTTATCGATGAATCACTAAGTGCAGGTAACAATATAACCACTGGACAGATATATTCTTCTGTAATAGCCAAGGAACGCAAGGGTGTATATCTTGGTGCAACGGTTCAGGTCATCCCGCATATTACAAGCGAGATACAGGAAAGAGTTATCAAGGCAGCTGATGGCTGTGATGTAGTGATCGCTGAGATCGGCGGTACAGTTGGGGATATAGAGGGGCAGCCATTTCTGGAGGCCATAAGGCAGATATCTTCAAGAGTCGGAAGAGAGAATGTACTCTACTGTCATGTAACACTTATTCCGTACCTTGAAGCAGCAGGAGAGATGAAGACAAAACCCACACAGCACAGTGTTCAGGAAATGAGAAGGATAGGCATTCAGCCTGATGTTATAGTCTGCCGTTCGCATTATCCAATAAGTGATGAAATGAGAGACAAGATCGCATTATTCTGCAGTGTGTCTAAAAAAGCTGTTATCGAAGCACTCGATGAGTCAACTATCTACAATGTTCCTTTAAGCCTTTATAACCAGAAGTTTGACAGGTTCGTAATGGATAAACTTGGGATAACGTCTGATGATGGCATTGATATGTCAGACTGGCAGATGGTCGTTGACGGTTTCTGCAATCCATCTGAAAAAGTTGAGATAGCGATGGTCGGGAAATATATTGATCACAAAGATGCTTACCTCAGCGTTGTTGAGGCTCTTTATCATTCGGGGATCCATGAAAAGGCCAGAATAGTTATCCGGCATGTAGAGGCAGAGGATATCGAGGAAATGGGAGTCAGTGATCTCCTGGATGGCGTAGACGGTATAGTTATCCCGGGAGGATTTGGTTCCAGGGGGATAGAGGGAAAGATCATGGCAGCAAGATATGCCAGAGAGAATAATATTCCTTTCCTTGGTCTGTGTCTTGGTATGCAGATGGCAGTGATTGAATTTGCAAGAAATATCTGCGGTATTTCAGGTGCCCACAGCACGGAAATGGATCCCGGGACACCAAATCCGGTAATTCATCTGATGGAAGATCAGAAAAAAATTGATAAAATGGGTGGTACTATGAGACTTGGATCCTATTCGTGCAGAATAGAAGAAGGTACAAAAACCCATTCTCTGTATAAGACAGATCTGATCCAGGAGAGGCATAGACACAGGTATGAATTTAACGATCAGTACCGTTCCAGATTTGAAAAAGCAGGTTTAAAGGTAGCAGGGATCAATCCTGATCTGGATCTGGTAGAAATTATTGAGCTTGAAGACCATCCGTGGTTCATAGGTGTTCAGTTCCATCCGGAGTTCAGATCAAGGCCGGTACGACCTCACCCTCTTTTCAGGGGATTAGTGGAAGCAGCTTTAAAGCGGAATAAAACCAATTGATCAGGGAGGAATTTATAATGAAAAAGCTTGTTATTTTAAGTCTGTTGATATTAACATCCATTGTTTTGATGGTTTCTCCACTTATTGCAGCTGAACAGAACGATAATCCTTCGACTATGCAGGTTATGGACAGGGTGGAAGAGCTGTTATATGGTGAGGCTCGCAATGGTGGTCTTATTATGCGCCTCAGTGAGGCCGAAGTTGCACTTTTCGGCAGGGAGTTACCCGGTAGCATAGCTGACAGACAAAATGCCCTCCTTAACTTTATTCAGAACGGGGAACCTTCACAGCCCTCAATGATGTTCAAGCTTGGAGTTGCAGAATGGGCATTAGAGCAGGAGACTTCCCCTTATGATCCTGTGGAATCCCGAATATCCCAGCTTGAAAGGGCTCTTGAGGGTTCAACAATGGATAAAAAACCTCTTGCCATGAGGCTGGAAAGACTTTTAGGACTTCTCCTTTCAGAAAATGTCACAATGTTCGAGGTGGAGGTCCCTTCCGATGTGGTATTGAAGGCCATGTTCATGGAAACTCTTTCTCCTGCAGATGTTAAAGAGGGGCAGGAGGTTAAAATGGCTCTTGCCCGGGATCTGACACAGGGTACGAATCTGATCGCCCCAAAAGGCAGCATCATAAAAGCCCATATTGTAGAAGTTAAAAAACCCAGAAGTTTCGGCAGACCCTCAGAGATCAACATAGGTTTTGACAAGCTTTTACCTCTCGGTCCTGAAAGGATCTCCCTTGTGATGGGAGAAGAAGCAAAAGAAGCTGCAAAGGCAGAAAAAGCTCAGATAGCGGCAGTAGGAACCAGTTTCGTTGGAGCTATTCTGCTTGGGCCGGTGGGGCTTGCAGGCGGATTTCTCGTCAGGGGAGACGCTAAGGATATACCCGAAGGTACAACTTTATTTGTCCAGACCTCCGATAGTTCAAGGGTTTATGCATATCCGGTCCCTCAGGGTCTTCAGGGTATGATAGAGGAAGAACCTTTATCGGAAGATATATACCTGGAAATGGAAAACGGTGAGAATCCGTGAACCTCTTAAGAAAATTTAAAAAACCTCTCGCTGTTATACTGGTAGCCGGTTCACTCTTTTCCGGAGCTGCCATGGCGGTAGATCTTGGTGATATTCTGGGAGTCGTCGGCGGCGGGTTTCTCGTAAGCGCGATAGCAGAGCCAGTAAATAATTTTATTAATACAATAACTTTTAACAAGGGTGTAAAATCCGAAGGTCATACCAAGGTCGTTCCTATAGTTTCACTTGGGACAGGTACCCGTATAGGTGCTGCTCAGGTCTCAGGACCTGCGGGAGATGCAGTTGACAAGACCAAAGCAGTTGCCCAGATAGAGACGGCCTTCAAGGATCGACTCAGGATCAAGGTACTTGTGCCTATCGATTCGGAAAACCCTCTTGAGCGATTTCGAAGAGTGCAGGGAGTGGGAGTTTCCGCTGTTATCGATTACAAATTATAGATCTGTGAATCCTGAAGTAATGGAGGAAATATGAAAAAAATATTTCTGTTTATATTCTGCTCGCTGGTGTTTTTTTCTTTTTCAAATACAGCTTTTGCAGCAGATGCAGATGAAGTTACAGCTATACTTGATAAATGGACTTCTGCTCACTGGGGAGATGACTGTTTCGTATGGATAGTTCATTATCCGGAAGAACTTGCGGTCCCATGGGCTGAACTTGAAGTCCGGAAGGGGTCGATAAATGCTGACCAGAAGGATTCCTATGCTGAATCTTTTATGAAAGAACTCAGTATGGATAAATACGAGCCATTTCTTGTCTCTGTAACCTTTTTTTCTGACAGCAATGTCGACCTGTCCCCTTTTGAAAACAGAATATCTCTTATCAGCAGGAAAGGCGAAAAAATACGGCCTGTAAGTTTTGACGGGGCTTTTGAGCAGCCTTCCACTGACAGTATCAGGGGCCTGGTCTTTTTCCCGAAACAGGAAGAAGGGGTTTTACGGGTACAACTCAATGGTCTGGGACTTGGCGGGGACGGGATATTCTCTTTTGGAAGTTACGATGAAAGTTCTGGTCATGTCAAGGCTCAACCGGACAGAAAAGATATTGGCACCCGTGAGGGTGTTATTGTTATAAGACCATCTTCAGGAATAGAAAATGATAAAGATATTCCTAAAGAAAGTGATCCAGAACCTGCTGATGAATCTGAAAACACCGTCTTGAATGACGCTGAAACCGGATCTTCCTCAGTATCTTCTGCTGAAAATTCTGAAAAGGCAAGCCCCGAAAATGATAACAGGGCCTTCAAGAGCAGGGATCTCCTTCTCAAAACCTTCCTTGATAGCTGGATATCCGGTGATTATAAAAAGATGTATTCCCTGCTTTCCAGGCAAAGCCAGAAAAAAACTTCTGAGGCAGCCTTTACCGGGGATAGCATGCAGTCTCCTTTCAGGATCATTCTGATGAATGGTTACACATATGATTGGGAAAATGAAGATACAGCAGTTGTTACAAGCAAGTCGAAACTTGAAATAATGAAAGGTATAAGCACTAAAAAGATAAGGCTGGTGGAGGAAGGTAATGGCTGGAAGATCCTGTGGTAAAGCCTTCCCTGTTTTTATTGTAATATTGATCTTTGTCGGAGTATTTGCTTTTGGGGTTTTTCATGATCTTCGTCTTGACAGAACAACCTTAAATGAAGATAAAAAAGATACCGGTATAAGGATCTCAAATCTTGGCTTTGAGAGAGATATATCCGGAGATATCTGGATAATGAACTCTGAAAGTGCGATAAAAACGGACTCCTCAATAAAAGGTTACTCTGTTGATATTTCCATGAGATCAAAAGACGGCAGAGAATGGAAGGCCTGGTCACCTGAAGCCCTGTATTCCGAGACGGAAAGGTCCCTGGTAATGAAGGATGCAAGGGGTGAAGGGGCCGGGAAACAGGCAAATATGGAGTGGAGTGCTAAAACAGCGATCTTTCTTGAAGATAAGGAAGAGTGGTCCTTCCCTGACGGGATAGATATTTTTAACAAAAGCATTGATATTCACGGTACTGAAGCTAAAGTTGATATTGATGGTACTATAAAGCTTGAAGACGGAGCAAAGGCGATATGGAAAATTGGGGAGGATCCATGAAAAGATACATCCTGTTCTTACTAACGTTTTTTTTATATATCATTATCATCGTTATCCCCTGTTTTGCGAATGATAAAGGGCAGGAGATCGTTCTTGATGCTGATATCCTAACCTATCAGGAGACAACAGGTATTGGTGTTGCCCGCGGAAATGTCAACCTCAGGCTGGACAATATGAATATGTCTGCGCCGTACATGGAGATCGACAGCAGCCGCAGTATTGTCAAGGCAGTGTCGGAATCTGGAAAACCTGTAGCGATAAGACAGGGGTCGAAAATACTGAAAGGCAGATCACTGCATTATGACATCCTGAAAAGAGAAGGTACGCTTTATGATGCAGAAGGGAGCGTCCCGGCCCAGAAGGGTTATGTTTTTATGAACGGAGGCAGGGTAGAAATTCTTCCAGCCTCTTCTGCCGTAAAAGAGGGATCGATCGAAGATAATGGTTCTATAGCTGAGGATGAAGGATCCTTTGCAGGTCAATGGCATGATGTAACACTTACTACCTGTACGGAGCCGGAACCTCATTACAGGGTGGTAACACGGAGATTGGTTATAATACCTGGCAAGAGGGTCATAGCAAAAACCCCTGATATTTATATAGGAAAACATAAATTATTCAGATATCCTTTTGACTACATTGTTGATCTGAAAAAACAGGAACACAATCCTTTCATGCCTTCTATCCATTATGATTCAGAAAAGGGAGCAGGCCTTGGGATTAAACCCCGGTTTTACCCTGATGATGACTCAGTCGTGAATCTTAACCTTACGGAGTGGTCTGATACAGGATTCGAATGGAAGGGCCGATATACAAGGGATATGGGGGACGGACTTTCTCTTTTTGCGGAATCAGCCTATGAATATGATTCTGATGTTGAGGAAAAAGAATACAGGCCTGAGTGGGGGCTGGAACTTAACAATAATGGCTGGACAGGTCACCTGAAATGGTCTCAGAGAGAACCAAGAGACACAGAACTGAGGTCAGGTGAGATCTATCGTACCACCCTCTGGAGAGATCCTGAATTTTACATTCGGACTCCCTGGTGGGAGGACCCCGCTTCTGATAATACATTTTTCAGCTTTTCCGGTTCATGGGGTAGTTACGAGGAGAGGGAAAAGAGTACTGATAGAACATCCTGGGGACTTCACCTGAAAGGTGAAGGAGACCTCGGAACCTCTATATCTCACTACTGGAGAGCGAATTACAGGTATTATGACTACTCTGCAGGTGATACACAGGAAGTGACCGAACTGATCCTCGGCCTCAGGTACAGTCTGGGAGAAATAGACCTCGGATCTTCTTATCGCAGGAGATGGGCTGAAGGCGGATCGCCTTTGTGGTGGGATGACTATGATGAACTGGAGAAGTTTTATCAGCAGGTTGACATTCCATTTCTTAATGATACCCGATTCAAATTTAGAACATCCTACAATATCCAAACAGAGGAGATTAACGAGAGAATATATCAGCTTTCCATCGACAGGGATTGTATGAAATGGATATTTATCTACAGAGATGATCTTGTTGATGAAAATGACGACTGGGCCGCGGTCAGGCTTGTAATAAAAGCATTCCCTGATACGGATCTTGCTCTTGATTCGAGACAGGTGGATGCAGCTTATGAATAAAAAAATGGAGCGGCAGAAGCCGCTCCGTCGTAGCTCAAGAGATTAAGATACTGCTAAAGAACCTTGATATCAAGGATCCTCAGCGTTCGTTCACCCCTGGGGACCTGAACAGATACTTCGTCGTTAACGAGCTTGCCCATCAAAGCCTGTCCGACTGGGCTTGATGATGAGATCTTGTTATTTTTAGGGTCTGATTCCTGGGAACCAACTATAGTATATTCAAAGGTCTTTGAAGTATTGATATCTTCGATAGTAATGGTTGTTCCAAGCGTTACTTTGCTGCAGTCGATATCTGAAACATCAAGAAGTTTTGCTTTGCTCAGCTGATATTCGAGCCACTGGATCCGGCTTTCCAGTTTTGCCTGAGAGTCTTTGGCAGTGGCATACTCGGCGTTTTCCGAGATGTCTCCAAACGAGCGAGCTTCCTCAAGAAGTCTGGCTATTTCTGCTCTGCCTTCACTCCTTAGGTTAACGAGTTCATCTTTCAGTTTTTGATAGCCGCTTTGCGTCATCAAAATGAAATCGTCAGTCTTTGTAATATTTTCTGACAAAAAAAGAACCCCCTTGAAAATGAACTTGTGTAGATGAACTTGTATATCAGTAGTCAAGAATTCTATCAGACTTTATATCAGGTGGCAACTTGATATCAAAAAATAAAGTAAAAAAATGTATAGATTTTTCGTAATGTAAAAAATATATTATCAAAAATGAGGAGGATATTTGTGACAGAAAACAGTACTAACAAGAGCAGCAAAGGAAGAAAAAAGAACAATAGCCGGAACGGATCCGGGAACAGTCGTAAGACTGCATTTCGGCTTATTCCCCTGGGTGGTGTCGGGGAGATAGGCAAGAATATGTATGTGATGGAATATGGAAATGACATTATCGTTATCGATTCCGGTCTTATGTTCCCTGACGACGAAATGCTCGGGATAGATTTTGTTATCCCTGATATTTCCTACCTTCTTGAGAACAGGGACAGGATAAGGGCAATAATAGTAACTCATGGACATGAAGATCATATAGGCGCGCTTCCATTTATCCTGCCGAGACTTGACGTGCCGGTATTTGGCACCAAACTCTCCCTTGCAATGATCGACAAGAAGATGGAAGAAGCGATCCCCTCCTATGAAAGGGATCTAAGGGAGATCAAAGCAGGGGAAACTATAAATGCCGGAGTTTTCAGCATCAAATTCTTTGCTGTATGTCATTCTATACCTGACGGCGTAGGTCTTGCCATAGATACTCCTGTAGGGACTGTCCTGCATACAGGTGATATAAAGCTTGATCCTACACCTGTTGATGGAAGGCTTACCGACTATGGGGCTTTTGCGGAAGCTGCTGCCAAAGGTGTTATTCTGATGCTTTCGGATTCTACAAATGTTGAAAGAAAGGGATTCACCCCTTCAGAAAGTATAATCGGAGGCACCCTTGAAAATCTGTTCAGGAATAATCGTAACAAAAGAATAGTGATAGCAGCATTTGCCAGTAATCTTCATCGTATACAGCAGGTAATAAATTCAGCTGCTCAGTTTAATAGAAAGATCACCTTTCAGGGCAGGAGTATGAGTACCAACGTCGAGATAGCAAGCAGGCTTGGTTATCTGGATCTTGATGAAAGAATGGTAATAGCTCCCAGTGAGATAGAGAAATATCCACATAAAAAGGTCGTTGTCCTGACCACGGGAAGCCAGGGCGAACCTTTCTCCGGGCTGGTTCTGATGAGTAGAGGTCAGCACAGGAACATCAATCTATGCTCCAAGGATCTGGTTGCTGTTTTCGCTACTCCGATACCCGGTAACGAAAAGACAGTGAGTAACACACTAAACAGACTTTTTCAGTGCGGGTGCGATGTTATATATGAAAAGGACAGAGATATCCATGTCTCAGGGCATGCTTCAAGAGAGGAACTCAAGATACTTCTCAATATGGTAAAACCAAAATATTTTGTGCCTATACATGGTGAATACAGACATCTTGTGCGTCATGCACAGCTTGCCCAGGAAGTTGGTTTGCCTTCCAGAAACACATTTGTGATGGAAAAGGGTGAAGTCCTTTCGATAACAACAAAGCAGGCCAGAAAAGTTTCGAGGGTCCCCTCGGGCGGTGTCCTTGTCGATGGAATGGCTCTTGGTGAACTTGAAGGGAGTGCACTGAAGGAAAGAAGGGAATTGTCCGAAGATGGAGTGGTCGTCGTTTCAATAATACTTGACTTGCAGGGTCGACTTGTTTATGATCCCGTGTTTGAGAGCCGTGGTTTCATACATATGGAGGATGCTACTGCACTTCGGCAGGAACTGGTTCAGACAACAAGGCAGGTTTTCAACAGTATAAGAAGAAATTCAAAGGATACTGCTGCTGATGATGAGCTGATCAAAAATCGTTTGAGGAGCAGACTGGCAGAAGTTATAAGAAAGAACAGCAGGAACAGGCCTGTCATTATGCCATTGATCTCAAGGATGCCTGCTTCAAAATAAAGTAATGGCTCTGGATATTTCAACCTAATAAACTTATGACATGACAGGAGTTTTGCCATATGTTCGAATCCTCTATTCTGGGTATTGTACAGGGCCTTACGGAGTTCCTTCCAGTAAGCAGTTCAGGTCACCTTGCTCTATTCCAGATCTTGATGGGTTGGGGAGAGGGATCCCTTTCATTTGATATAGCTGTACATTTTGCCACTATGCTGGCTACAGTTGTATATTTCAGAACCCGGATCATCGAGATACTGTCCGGTTGGTTTTCTGGACTGTTTTCCAGTGGATCCAGATCAAAAGAAGGCTGGAACACGGGGTGGGCAATAATCGGCGGGAATTGTATTACAGTTCCTGTCGCACTTGCTCTGAAACCTTTTGTAGAGAAATGGATATTTTCAACTCTTGCAGTGGGTATAGCTCTTCTCGTTACTTCCTTGGTTCTATGGTATGCAGTTTCCCTGAGAACCGGGAACAGAAAAGTATCATTTTCAAGGAGCCTTTTCATTGGTTTTGTACAGGGACTTGCTGTAATTCCGGGTATATCCAGGTCTGGAGTTACTATTGTAGCTGGTCTGAGTTCCGGTATTTCACCAGAAAGGGCGTTTTCCTTTTCATTTTTACTGTCACTTCCTGCAATATTGGGAGCGAATATCCTCGAGGTAGTTAACAATTCAAGTTTTTCAACTCTTCCCGAAGGGTGGCTGGCTGGTGCTGTGATGGCATTTTTATCAGGTTACCTTGCTCTTGGTTTTCTCCATAAAATAGTCACAATGGGTAGATGGAGGGGATTTGCAGTTTACTGTGCATGTATTGGTTTTTTATGTATATTTCTGAATTTTTAGGAGGTTGTCTGGTATGTCAGGTACCGGGAAAAAATGGTGGCTTCTTTTTCTTCTCATAATAACAGGTACGCTTGCAGGATTTTATCTTCAGGAATTCCAGTTTACCTCAAGTATTTTCAGGGACTTTATATCTCTGGGTGTAAATATTGAAAAGATCGATATTGGTTTTATTGAAACAGGTTTCAGGCTTAACTTTCAATGCAACCTTGGTACAGTCCTGGGTGCTATAACAGGTTTGTGGATAGTATTATGAGACTGCCTGCCATTATTCTTGCTTCTGGCAGTCCAAGAAGAAGAGATCTTCTTGGATCCCTGGGATGGGAATTTAAAACTGTTGTTCCTGATGTAAAAGAAGAGATCTCCGGAAGTGAATGTGCTGAAGATGCGGTCAAAAGGCTGGCTATGGAGAAGATCTCGAAAGTTGCAGCTTCTTTTCCAGATGCTCTTGTAATTGCAGCCGATACTGTGGTCGTTGTGGATGGCTGTATATTGGAGAAACCTTCAGATACCATGGAAGCCGAAAAGATGCTCGAAATTCTTGCAGGAAGAGAGCATGAAGTAATTACAGGTGTAGCCGTCTCCTTTCGGGGAAGAACTATCGTTGAAAGGGAAATTACAGAAGTGGAGTTCAGGGAACTTGACGCACATGAGATCTCTGCCTATGTGAAAACAGGAGAAGGCAGAGATAAGGCTGGTTCCTATGCAATACAGAACAAGGGGTCTTTACTGGTAAAAAGAATAACTGGATGCTATTTCAATGTTGTCGGACTACCTCTCTTTCTCCTTAGTTCAATGTTAAAAACAATGGGGATCGGGTTGCCGGCACAGTGGGAGGTTGAAGAATGAATCTCAAACGGCACCATATAATTCTTGCAGGGGTCCTTCTGACGTTTTTACTTTCCCTGCCGGGACTTTACTCAAGGCTGGATGCAGAAAAGCAGCATAGAAATGCTGCTATGGTACTTGATTACAAAAATGTCAAACAACTTGCCATTGAAACCCAAATTGATCTCAGTGATATTCTATCCCGTCTGAAAGATTCAGGAGCATCTGCTGTGATGCTTGAAGAATATACTGGTCTTGATATTGCCCAGAGTATGCCAGTGAAGGGGTATGGCCCCCTGGGAAGCTTTGGGGAGCTTGCTGTAAGTGGAACAGAAAGTAATGATAACGCTGTCATTGCTCTCGACACAAGCTGGGAATTTTTCCCCCAGGCGAAAGCTTTTCTGACAGCAAGGTTTCCTGATTGCAGAATTGTTATGTCGGGTTCAATGTCATGGTTTGTTTTGAATGAGAATATCGTATCATTAGAGGAAAAGGGTATCCTTCCTGATTTTCAGGGTATCAGTGTTATAAAAGATTCCGGAATGAAACTTATCTACAGGCCTGCACCTTCCCCATCCGGACCTGTTGAAAATGTTGTGAACTCGCTTTCTGTAATCCAGGACGATTTCGGAAAAATTGACTGCCTTTCTCCCTCAGGGGAAGTAGTGACCGGTTATCCAGACATAAGGCCTCTTGCCCAGTGGGTTCTGAAAAATGATATCCCTGCAGCTCAGGTTGAATTTTCTCGACAGTTAGGTGCTGTAAACCTTAACTGGAACGTTTTTCCCAATCTGCTTTCAATGCACAGTGTAACGCCTGAAGAGATTTTATCCAGGAGGATATCAGATAAAACTCTTTTTGAGAGAATGCTTCGAGCTGCCCGTGAAAGGTCAGTGAGGCTTCTTGTTATGAGATCTTCCTACATAAGATCTACAGATACACCGCTTCAGGATCTTGAAGGAAGCCTTATTCGTCTTGGGACTTCCCTGAAAGATAACGGGATAGAACCTGAATGGCCAGAACCATATGGCATTATGGGCAAGGATATCTTTGCCGCGTTTGCTCTTGCCCTTGTCCTGATTCTCTCAATGTATGCATATTTTTCAAGACTTTGGCCAGGGCCTTTTCAGAATTCTAAATTCCTTCTGTTAATGGTATTTATCTGGCTTTTAGCAGGTAGTGCGGTATGGGTTACCGGTTTTTCTGCTAAGTTAACTGGAGCTTTTGCCGCTTCTTTTGCTGCTGCAGAAGCTTCTCTTATAGCACTTGAGGGTTGGAAAAAACCTTTTCGAGGTGTTATTAAAGGATTTATCTATGCAGTTGTCGCCGGACTCGCAGTTGCAGCCTTTTTTGGAACAACTATATATATGGTAAGACTGAAAGCTTTCTCAGGAGTTAAAATTACGCTGCTGCTCCCGCCATTACTTGTTCTTTTCCATGATCTCAAGAGAAGGATCCATCCAGAAAGTCTGTCGGATATAATTTCACGCCCTGCACTATGGGGAGAGATACTGCTTCTTTCAGTATTAGGCCTTGGTGCAGTTATAGTTCTTTTCAGGAGTGGTAATGTTCAGCTTGTTCCTGGCTGGGAGATCACATTGAGAGATCAGCTTGAAAGGCTTCTGATAGCAAGGCCGAGGAGTAAGGAGCTCTTTGCAGGGTTTCCGCTCCTTTTCCTGTGGTATCTTTTCAGGAGAAAAGACCTTTGGGGGCATTATCGAGAGGTTTTCAGGATCGGCAGCACTCTGGCTTTTGCTTCCATAGTAAATAGTTTCTGTCATTTTCACACCCGTCTTTACTTTATATTGTTAAGGGAATTCAATGGTTTATGGACAGGGATAATTTTTGGAATCTTTGTAGTTTCAGTATTCAGTTTTGTAGTTTTCCCATTGTGGGGACGTTACAGGGGAGTGTTTATGGATTGAATCGCCGTTATGATTTAATACTCTGCGGGTACTATGGTTTTGGAAATCTTGGCGATGAGCTTCTGGCATTGAGCCTGAAAGAACTTATCTGCCAGTGCGGCATACCTGAAGACCGTATCGCCATGCTTTCAGCTGACCCTGAAAGGACATCAGCTGAACTTGGCATCGACTGCTATAACAGGTGGGATCTTAGTTCCCTGTGCAAGGGGCTGAGAAGATCACGGAGCCTCCTTTTCGGAGGTGGAGGTCTTTTTCAGGATACTACGAGCACACGTTCCTGTATCTACTACTGGGGAATTGCAAGACTTGCTCTTCTTTTGGGCGCCCGGCCATGGATGTTTGGACAGTCCGTGGGGCCATTGAATACTTTCACTGGAAAACTTTTTGCAAAAAATGCTATCAGCAGATGCACAGTCAGAGGTGTAAGGGATAAAGGGAGTAGTAGTATCCTTAAGGAATGGGGGCTTGACTCGATCAGTTCTCCCGATCCGGTATTTACTCTTCATTCAAGAGTAGGCCCTGAAGAAGGGACAGGAAATAAAGATGTTCTGCTTGTAAATGTTCGTCCATGGCATAATGATCTGGCACACGAACTTGTTAAAAAGATCAAGGATACCTGGAAGGGACAATATTCCCGAATTATTTTCGTAGCTCTTTCCGCTGAAGATGAAAGACTGGCAGAAGGATTTGCAGGATCGGAGAATTTACCTGTGGAAAACTGCAGTATAGAAAGAGTTTCCAGCTGGGAAGATGTTAAGAGAGTATGGGCAACAGCAGGTGCAGCAATAGGCATGAGATTGCATTTCTGCATTTTGTCTTTTATTTTTTCAGTACCATGTGTAGCAGTACCTTATGATCCCAAGGTAAGCTATTTTGCGAATAAACATGGTATTCCATGCTGGGTCCCCGGTGGTGCTCAGGAACAGCTTGTTCAAAATCTCGAGAAACAGTCCGTTACTATAGGGGATGAAGAGTTAAAGTTAAAACAGTCCTTTGACAAATGTCTAAAAATGGTTCTGGGAGCTGTTAAAAATGGATAAAATGATAGAGAAAAGGCTTGAGATAATTGCAAATACGGTACGTAAGGATGTAGTGAGAATGACAGGTATAGCAAGATCTGGTCATCTTGCATCGTCTCTTTCTATCGTTGATATACTTACGGTCCTGTACTGGAACATTATGGAAGTCTTTCCAGAGGAACCTAACCTTGTTTCCAGGGACAGGTTCGTCCTGAGCAAAGGACATGGATGCCCTGCACTTTATGCGGTTCTTTCCCACAGGGGGTTTTTCAGCCGTGAAGAGCTTTGGAACTACCGAAGACTCGGGGCGATGCTCCAGGGACATCCGGAAACGCCAAGAACTCCCGGAATTGATTCCCCATCCGGTTCTCTGGGAATGGGAATAGGTGTGGCTAACGGAATGGCACTATATTTGAAACGGAACGGTTTCTCATCAAGAGTTTTCTGTCTTGCAGGTGACGGAGAACTTCAGGAAGGTTCCTTATGGGAATCTTTAATGATGGCATCACACTATAAACTTGGTAATGTTGCCCTTATAGTTGACAGGAATATGCAGCAGTCCGAAGGCAGAATATCGGACATAATGGAGATAGAACCGCTTGACAGGAAACTCGAAGCTTTTGGCTGGGAAACTGTCACTGTCGACGGTCATGATATGTCTGCTCTTGACAGAGTGATGTCCTCAGTTTCTGGAGAAAAGCCGGTTGCTGTGATCGCAAATACGATCGCCGGGAAAGGCGTTTCCTTTATTGAGAGTTCTGCTTCAGGTCCTGAAAGGACTGAATTGACGAGAGACCTTATGGATCAAGCCCTGCGGGAACTTAACAGCCAGGTTGAGAACAGGGAGGATTCCTGATGATGAATACTGAAAGGAACAGCATGAAAAAGGCTTTCGGAGATGCTCTGGTCGATATTGCCAGGGATAACGATAATGTCTGGTACGTAGATGCTGATTCAGCGTCTTCAACGGGAGGTAGATCCTTCATGGAACTCTTTCCTGATCGTTACTGCAATACCGGAGTTGCAGAACAGGAACTTGTTGCTGTATCTTCGGGTCTTTCTCAGACTGGAAGAAAAGTGTTTGCCTCCTCCATCTCTTCATTCCTGACCGGTCGTGCCTATGATCAGATACGGACTCTGATCTCTCTTCCCGAACTGCCGGTAACGCTTGTGGGAAGCCATGGAGGTGTCACAGTTGGTCCAGATGGGGCTACACACCAGATGCTTGAAGATATTGCACTTATGAGGGCTTTGCCGAACATTTCGGTTCTTGTTCCTTCAGATTACTGGTCTGCATATCATCTTATAAGATCGACTGTTTCCTCCAATGCTCCCTCATATGTAAGGCTCTGCCGGAGCAACCTTCCGACAGTTTATACTGCTTCGGATACAGATCTGGTTCCTGGATCAGGAAGGATGCTCGTTGAGGGCGGGGGTGTTACTATTTGTGCCTGTGGTATTATGGTTCATGAAGCTTTAAAGGCCGCAGAGATTTTATCTCAGCAGGATCTGAGTGCAGAGGTCATTGACTGCTATTCTGTTAATCCCCTTCCCTATCAGGTAATACTGGCCTCCGTTCGCAGAACAGGGTGCTGTGTCGTAGCAGAGGAACATTCCTCCAGAGGTGGCCTTGGAGAAGCTATAGCTTCACTCGTGGCAGGAAAATATCCGGTCCCTGTCAAATTTGTCTCTGTTGAGAACAGGTTTGGTCAGAGTGGTACGCCGGAGGAACTACAGGAATTTTATGGTTTGACTGGTAATCAGGTCGTAAGTGCTTCGGTACAGGCCTGGACGATGCGCAGGAGGTAGATTTCCACATGGAGATCCGACTTGCAGGTGTAACCAAGATATTCGATCCCGATATCGTTGCACTTGAAGACATATATCTGAATATAGACAAGGGCGAATTTGTTTACCTCGTTGGGGCTACCGGTTCAGGAAAGACAACATTGCTCAGGCTTATCACAAGGGAGATCGTACCTACAAGAGGTCAGATCGTTGTGGCGAAGAGAAACCTCAGGAGTATGAGAAACTCCATTCTTCCCTATTACAGAAGGGAACTCGGTGTTGTATTTCAGGACTACAGACTTCTGCAGCATCTGACAGTCCTGGAAAATGTTTCTTTCATTCTGGAGACCACGGGGGCTCATCCCAGAACTGTAAGGGACGTAGCGAGCAGAGTCCTTGATGATGTGGGCTTATGGAGGCTGAGGACCCATTACCCCCTGCAGTTGTCAGGGGGAGAGCAGCAGCGGCTTGCTATAGCGAGGGCAATGGTAAATTCACCTTCAGTTTTCATAGCGGACGAGCCGACGGGTAACCTGGACCTCCATACATCCGAAGATATCATGCAGCTTCTTCTTTCAATAAATGCAGCAGGAACTACAGTTGTAGTCGCAACACATGATCAGTATCTTGTCGATGCATACCGGCAGAGAGTGGTAGAGCTTCACAAGGGCAGGGTCAAAAGAGATGAGAGTAAGGGGAGGTATTTCGTCGATGACGAGTTTTAGATATATTGTCCGGGATACTTTCAGGCTCGTATCAAGGCATTGGGGACTTTCTATTTTGACTCTTGTGACGGCAGTTTCTCTCTTTTTTCTCCTGGGTTCATCCGCACTTTTTTCACTTAATGTGAAAAACTTTGTCTCTGAGGTTGAGGATGACCTGGTTATAAGTGTATTTATCAAAGAGGGTGAAGATGCTTCAAACCTTGTTGCAAGCATACAGGAGCTGGATTATGTAAATGATATCAAAGTAATTCCTCCGGATAAGGGACTTGAGTTGTTGAGGGCAAAACTGGGAAACCAGGCCAGAGCAGTTACATTGATAGGGGAGAACCCTCTCCCCTGGAGTGTGCAGATCAAGGTCGTAAAGGCAGGTTTCGTAACTCCCCTGGTAAGGGATCTTATGGCTTTCCCTGATGTCGAGGAGGTAGTTTATGCGGGGCATCTTGCAGAAAAGCTTTCAAAAGTTTCTTCCATGATGAACAGGGTATCATTGGCTGTCCTTATCCTTGCCATAACAATTACAGCTCTTGTACTTTACAATACAGTAAAGATCGCTCTTTACTCAAAGCAGAAAGAAATAGAAGTTATGTTGCTTGTCGGTGCAACTCATACTTATATTGCCTTGCCATTTGTCCTTCAAGGTATGATACTTAGTACCATGGGTTCTCTTATTGCTGTTATGATGATAGCCGGTTCGTATTCCTCCATTACAGGCATAGTCCTTTCGACTCTTCCTTTTATGCATATAGTTAACGATCCGGTACTGATCATGCGCTTTTACCTTGTAATTACCGGTACAGGCATGACGCTTGGGTGGCTATGCAGCTGGTTCGCTGTCCATAAATATATTGTACGTGCCTGCTGTCCTGAGTAGGAAGTGGAGGTGGCTTAGCAATATGTCCAATGTTTGTGACTGGAAAGGATTGAAGCTGCAAAGGCTGTCAGTTCCGTTATTGCTTGCACTTCTTCTGGTGCTTCTGGTTTCCAGTGTTACCCATGCAGGTTCTACGACCGAACTTGAAAATAAGATAGCAAGAGAAGAACGTACAATGACAACACTCCAGAAGCAGGTTAAGCAGCACAGGGAAGCCATATCCAGCGTTAAAAGAAAAGAAAAGGGTGTACTTCAGGAATTATCCAATTATGACCAGAAGATAAAGCTTGCGGAACAGAAGATAAGGGTCCTCGAACTTAAACAGGAGAAGGTCAAAAAAAGTATAATGGTTTATCAGAAGCAGATAAAACAGGCTGACAGTGACCTTTCTTCCATGACTGAAGCTTTTCAGGACAGGCTTGTATCAATATATAAATATGGCGGTACTGCAGGATTGGAGCTTTTACTGTCAGCGCCTTCTGCTCACGAAGCTATGACGACATCTTTTCTCCTTTCCAAAATAGCCAGGCAGGACAGGGATATTATTCAATCCGTCAAAAAAAGAAAGAATGATCTGCAGGAGGCCTGCATGTTACTTGAGGAAAAAAGATCTCTTCTCGATAGCCAGGCTGCAGAACTTAGATCAGCAAAGAAAAACTACAGCAGGGAAAGTTCAAACAGGAACGATCTTCTTTCCAGATTGAAAAGAGAGAAGTCACTTCATCTTAAGGCAGCAAAAGAACTGGAGAGATCCCAGAGAGAGATAAAGAACAAGATCTCGGTTCTGGCAAAAAAGAAAAAAGAACTGGAGAACAGGCGAAAAAGTAATACGTCAATTAATAATTCAATGCCTGTAACATATATGAAAGCTGGTGCCAAACTTGCATGGCCTGTCAAAGGCAGGATCACAAGTGGATTCGGCACGAGGGTCCATCCGATTTTTAAAACCAGGAGCCAGCATACTGGTATAGATATAAGTGCAGGAAAAGGAACTCCGGTAAGGGCTGCCCAGGATGGTAATATACTCTTTTCAGGATGGCTTAGAGGCTATGGACAGATAATTATTATGGACCATGGGCGGAATCTCACTACTGTTTATGCGCATTTAAGTTCGACCGGAGTACAGGAAGGGCAGGGAGTTAAGCTTGGTCAGGTTATAGGCAGGGTTGGAAGTACAGGTGTAGCAACGGGTCCACATCTTCATTTTGAAGTCAGAGTCAACGGAGATGCAAGAGATCCAATGAAATACCTTTAAACTATAAATAAATTTACTGGAGGAATAGATCGTGCGTTTATTTGCGAAGAAAAATCTATTTAAGCTTTTAATAACTTTAATGATAGTAGTGGCAGCGGGTTCAATGCTTGCGGCCAATGCAGGTGATTTTTCAGATATATCAAGGATCACTCCTTTCGAACCAAAGTCGTTGTGGCTTATGAAACAGGCCAAAGCGATAATTGAAACATATCACGTGGATGGGGATATTTCAGATATATCAGAAAAGGAACTTGTTTATGGTGCCCTTGAAGGTATGGTTGCTGCCTGGAATGATCCATATACCCGCTTTGTCGATCCGGATACCCTTAAAGATGAAGAGATAGATATGAGGGGCGAATACGGAGGTTTGGGAATGTATATAGGGCAGAGAGATGGTATGACCGTTATCATAAGTCCTATTGAGGATACACCTGCAGACAGGGCCGGCATTAAACCTCAGGATCAGATAGTCAAGGTTGAGGACGAAGTTATCATGGGATGGAATACCCATGATGTAGTTAAAAGGCTGAGAGGTAAACCGGGAACAGGGATAACTATATGGGTAAGAAGAGAAGGTGAAGAGAAGCTTCTTGAGTTTCATCTGGTCCGGGAGATAATAAAACTAAGGTCCGTTCGATTTGAAATGCTCCCCGAAAAGATCGGCTACATAAGGATAACACAGTTCAAGCAGGAAACTGCAAGAGATGTTAAGACCGCGGTCAAAGATCTCAAGGCTGAAGGGGCTGTTGGAATGATCCTTGATCTAAGAAATAATGGAGGAGGCCTTCTCGGTTCTGCCGTGGATGTTGCAGATATATTCCTTGACGGAGGTCTTGTCGTGGGGATGAAAGGCCGGGTAGAAAGAGCGAATGACAAACTCTTTGCCGATGCTGGAAGGCTTTGCACTCTTCCTATGGTCGTTTTGATCAACGAGGGAAGTGCCAGTGCTTCAGAGATAGTGTCAGGGGCTCTAAAGGACAGGGACAGGGCTACCATAGTTGGGGTAAAGAGTTTTGGTAAAGGTTCAGTTCAGACTCTTTTCAATCTCCCGGATGGTTCGGGTGTTTATGTTACCATAGCCCGGTATCACACTCCTTCCGGGACCATTATCGACCACGTTGGGCTCGAACCGGACATCATGGTGGAAGGCGAAATGACCAAGGAACATGAAAAGGATGAGCAGCTTAAAAAAGCTGTGGAAGCCTTAAAGACAAAAATGTCCACGTCGGATAAGAATGATGTGGAATTTTATGAGAAAGCCAGTTAACAGAAGCCGGAAGGCGGGGCTATTTTAGATTTGTCCAGGGATTAAGATGAGGAAAAAAATAGTATTTTTGCTGTTAGTGTCGATCATTTTGCTTGGTATCTTTTCCGGCCTTTCTGTATTTTTCAATGACCAGAGTGAAAAACATGGAAGGCCGGATGGCCTTTTTTCTGGGAAGGATCAAAAAAAAGTGGTATTCAAGGTCCTTTCTAAAGATATGTATCCCCTTTCTGATAGTTTGTTTACAACAATTAGTTCGGATCTGTGTGTTTTAACCATGGTAATGTCAGGTGACGGGGTTTTCGAATATTCTTCGGATCTTGAGATGGTTTCATCAGACAGGTTTTTGTCTGGTGATGAATCGGGTTCACTGCCGGAGATAGCCATTGTAATTGACGATTTTGGTTATTCTTCTTCCATGGCTGAAGATCTTGCAAGTCTCGACATTCCTCAGACATGGACAATTATTCCATATCTTGACGGTACAGACAGGGCAATTGAAATTGCATCAGAAAAGGATATACCTTATCTGATCCACATGCCCATGCAGGCATTTATTGATGAGGTTGGAGGTCCCTATATTATCGGTGTGGATATGGAAAGTCATGTGGTCCGGGAGGAGATAAAAAAAGTAACAGATACCTATCCGGGCGCTGTGGGTATGAATAACCATCGTGGGTCTAAAGCAACATCAAACAAAAAAATAATGAACGCTGTCATGGAAGAGCTTTCCATGACAGATCTTTTCTTTCTGGACAGCAGGACTTCAAGCAGTTCAGTGGCGTATGAAACTGCTCTGGATAGAAATATCCCGGCTTTTTATAATAATATATTTCTCGACAATAGTTCCGATATAAGGGAGATAAGTTCGGTTTTTGAAAAAATTGTCAGAATGGCAGAAAGAAACGGGCAGGTGATCGCTATATGTCACGTAAGGCCTGTGACCGTGGAGTTTCTTGCGGACCTTTGCACAAAACGTGTAGAAGGAGTAGAATTTGTCACTGTTCCAGAGTTGTTGAAAGCCCGTGAGGGTAAATAAGGAGGTTTCTGCCTTGAAAGGTTCAGTACAGGTTATAGTGGGAGCCCAGTGGGGCGATGAAGGCAAGGGCAGAGTAGTCGATTATCTCGGTGAAAATGTCGATGTTTTTGCGAGATACCAGGGAGGGGCCAACGCGGGGCATACTGTTATCGTTGAGAACAAAAAATATGTCTTTCATCTGCTTCCCTCAGGAATGCTTTATCCCTCAAGGATCTGTGTCATAGGGAACGGTGTAGTTATAGATCCGGAACAATTGATCGCAGAGTTCGATCTTCTGCAGCAGCAGGGTATGGACCGGGCCAGACTTGTTATAAGCGAAGCGGCTCATGTTGTTATGCCATATCATAAACTTCTTGATGTTGCTGAAGAAGAATTCCGGGGCAATAGTAAAAAAATTGGTACAACAGGACGAGGCATAGGTCCCTGTTATGTGGATAAATACAACAGAATGGGTATAAGGATGTCCGATCTTTTAGATCCGGATATTCTCAGGGAAAAACTTACGGTCAATCTTGACCTCAAGAACCTTGAGTTGGCCAAAGTATTCAACAAGGGGCCTGTTGCTTTTGATGAAATATTCAACACCGCTCTTGAATGGGGTAAGATGCTTGAGCCCTATATCTCTGATGTTTCTGCATTAATGTATGAACAGTTATCCGCCGGGAAATCTGTTCTTCTTGAAGGGGCTCAGGGTACTCTTCTTGATGTGGACCACGGGACATATCCTTTTGTTACAAGTTCAAATCCGATCTCCGGTGGATCGACCATAGGACTTGGAATTTCTCCAACATGTATTACCGATGTGGCTGGAGTCGTAAAGGCCTATTGCACACGGGTTGGTGCTGGCCCATTCCCTACAGAGGATAGTGGAGAGACAGGGGATTATCTCAGAGAACGGGGTGGAGAATATGGTGCTACTACAGGCAGACCCCGAAGATGCGGATGGCTTGATCTTGTGGCCCTCAATTATTCAGTCAGGATCAACGGATTGTCCATGCTTGCCCTGACAAAGCTTGATATCCTTACAGGACTTGACGAGATAAAAGTATGTACCGGTTATGAGATAGACGGGAAAACAACGGATCTTTTCAGCAGTAATATCAAGGTTCTTGAAAAAGTTAAACCCTCATATAAGGTTTTGAAAGGATGGCAGGAGAACATATCATCCTGCAGGTCTTTTGAGGATCTCCCCTCAGCTGCTAAAAATTACGTTGAATTTATAGAAGAATACTCTGGTGTCAAAGCAGGGTTAATAGGTGTTGGACCTGGAAGAAAAGAGACTATAATCAGGGAATAACAATAAAAAGGCAGCATCTTTATGATGCTGCCTGATTTTTTGGTGGGCGACACAGGGTTCGAACCTGTGACCTCTTCCGTGTGAAGGAAGCGCTCTTCCCCTGAGCTAGTCACCCGTCGACGTCGGGTATTATATAGTCCAGAAAAATTATTTGCAAGCACTACCAGTTCTGAAGTTTTAAAAACCATAACTATTTAAATAGTTTTCAGATAATGAATTCTTTTTATGCATGTTGTATAATGTGTGCGTGAGAGAGGTGTTAAAGTGACGGATTATTCAGTTCTTGGTAATGCAATGGATTTTTGGTCATACTGGGGTTTTGAACCCTGGGAATATGATGGAATGAAGGGTGTTTCAAGGAAGGTTACCTTTGTCAAGGACAGTCTTATGGGTGTAGTAGCAAAATATTATGCTTATGATTATATTGTATGG
>CAYPIU010000025.1:0-24481 GCA_964410915.1 uncultured Synergistales bacterium
GATAAAGATCTGAAAACTTCTTTTATGATTATTTTGGGCTATAGTGATAAAGTTATATTAAACTGACCTTGACTGGAGGCTTGAAAATGGATTTTTTGAAAGCATTGAAGCTTTTGACAATTCTTCCTGTTCCTGTAGATGATGATGTACTTGAGATAGATCGGCTGTCTCCATGGTTCCCTTTGGCAGGTGCTGTAACGGGAGGCTTGCTCCTGCTTGTTTATAATATCCTGGGATTAATGTTTCCGGAAGCCGTTACGGGAGTATTTGTTGTTCTGTTCTGGGTTTTTATAGGAGGAGGGCGCACCATAAAAGGTTTATGTAATTGGATAAAGCGCTCTGGTTCGGCTAAAAATGAAACTCTTGTTGAATCCATTCTTTATGCATCTCTGGTAATAGTTGCCATTGTACTTTTAAAATCTGTGATAATTGCCGATCTTAAATGGCAGTTTCTTTCAAAAGCTTTGATACTCGCACCAATAGCCGGAAGTTGGGGCATTGTAATTGCAATGGCTCCGGGATTCAGCCTGCAGCCGGAAGAAGAAGGTATTGCAGCTTTCGTTAAAAGAGTCATGATCCAGAAAGAAGTTATCTATGCTTCTGTTGCAGCCCTTGGACTCTCCCTTATCCTTTCAGGGTTTACCGGACTTGTACTGTTCATTTTCTGCGGTTGTGTAATGTTTCTAATTTCCGCTGTTTCTTTCAGGATTTCAGGTGCTATATCTTTAGAATCGGCATATTCTGTGGGTGAAGTTGGGGAGCTGTTCATCCTTATGATGGTAATGATACTCATGAAACTGTTTATAATGGGATATTAAAAAGTACGGAGAAAAGGTCTCCCCGTACTTTTTATTGTCTTATGGAGTGAGTTCCAGAATTTACTGATGATCATGATACTTCCTTCTCGATCTTTACATTAAAGAAATTCCCAAGCATCTGCCGGAGCTTGTCACTGTCCATATTTGAATATACCTCGTCACGAAAACTTATAACAGCTGGTTCGGCACAATAGCCTAAACAACCTGTGGTTTTTACTTCAAGTTTATTTTCAAGGCCAAGTTCTGTTATAACGTTGTTTATATCTGGTATTGAATTTCTACTGCATGGTTTGCACACATAAATATATTCAACAGAACTTGAAGCACTTGCAGCGGATGCAAGTAATCCGATCGCTATTACGCTTGCCAGAAAAAGAACAAAAAACATTTCTACCCTCATTATTTATCACCTCTGTAAGAAGTTTAATCCTTAAAAAATTTATAACCTGAGTTAATATCCTTAATTTTATGCCAGTATTTTTACTTAGGCATAAAAGTTAATTCCTTTCAACAAATTGTTAAAGACATTATACACTATCAATTTGCTATTTGTAAATCAATTAATGCCGGGAACAGAACTACAAATCTTGACAAAACCATGACTAGTGATTATCGTTGTATAAAAGTTCGATAACTCTAACAAGGATGGTTTGATATGGCAATGTCTGACAGAATAGAAGATTACCTGGAAGAGATATTCTCTATAGAGATCTCGGGAGATAAGCCTACCGTTACTGCACTTGCAAAAAGACTTGATGTATCAAAAGCATCTGTTGTTTCAGCCCTGAGAAGACTTTGTTCTGAAGGTTATCTTGAGCAGGAAAAGTATTGTACACCGATTCTTACCAGCTCTGGAAGAAGTAAAGCATTAAAAATATTCAGGAGACATAAACATCTTTCTTTTCTTTTAAGAGAGATAATCGGTATAAAACCTGAACTTTCGGAAGATATAGCCTGTGCTATGGAGCATGCTCTTGATAATGACAGCGAGAAAAGGCTTGCTGCATTTGTTGATTTCTATTGTAAATCAAGGTTGGAAAAGTGTGACTGGATAAGTCATATGGAGGAAAACCTGGATCATCCTGAGGATCTTGTCCAGCCATTGCTTATGATAGGGAATGATCAGAATGCTCAGGTAGTAAGGATAACCGCTTCAAATCTTTTGAGAAACAGGCTCAAGGATTCAGGTTTCGTACATGGAGCCTGTCTGAAGATACTGTCCTGTGACTTCCAGGAAAGAATGCTTGAAGTCGAGCTTGAGGGGAAGGATACTGTCCTTTCAATGACGGAAGCAATGACGGTATGGGTTCTTCCGAAAAAATAGAAAACTCCTGTGAACTCGGTCTTTTGTTTCCCCCTCCAAATCTGAATTACAGCCTTTACTAATTCAATATTAGGTGTTTGATCCCGGTATTACTTTTTCCCCTTCAAATATTTGATTGTGTATAATATGAAAAAAGGTTTACAGATCGTTTAGATCAATGAAGCATGATTTAAGGAGGTCCATTCAATGAAAGCAGGTATTGTCGGTACTGGAGGTATTGGAGGATATTTCGGAGGTCTTCTCGCAGATAGATACTCAAAAAGCCCGGATGATAGTATCATTTTTGTCTCTCGAGGCAGCAACCTGGAAAGGATCACGGAATACGGGCTAAAGATTATTGCTCAAGATAAGGAAATATCAGTCAAGCCTGACAAAGTAGTAGATGATCCATCTTCTCTTGGATATCTGGACCTGGTGATATTTGCGGTCAAAAGCTATGATCTTGAACAGGCCGCTGAAACAGTCTATCCATGTATCGGTAAAAATACGACAGTTATAACACTTCTTAACGGGGTGAACAACGCAGAGGTCCTTTCGGGTTTACTTCCCCAGTGCAGATTATGCAATGGTTGTGTGTATATATCTTCAAGAATAGAATCTCCGGGAGTGATCCGTCATGTTGGAGGTCCGGGAAAGATCTTTTTCGGACCTGTACAGGAAAAAACTGCAGATTTTAAACCTGTTGAAGTTTTTCTCCAGGATGCGGGGATCAATGCTGAACTAACAGAACATATCGATGTGGAAGTCTGGAAAAAATATATGTTCATGAGTCCTTTTGCAGGAGTTACCGCACTTAAAAGGCAAACATTTGGAGAAGTCCTTGATGATCCTGAAAGCAGGGAAATGCTTGAAAGCATGATGAAGGAACTCGAAAAACTTGCCAGAAAAAAGGGTGTCGCACTTCCAGCAGATATAGTTTCGAGTTCGCTTGAAACGGGTTCGAGGTTTCCTTCTGCTACAAAGTCTTCATTGCAGCTTGATTTTGAAGCGGGCAAGCGAAGTGAAATTCAGACATTTGCAGGTTATGTGGTGGAGGAAGGCCGAAGGCTTGACATTGATGTGCCAGTCTATGAACTTGTGTACAGCAGACTTGCCTCTCGTGAATGATCCATCACCCATTTTCCGGATACAGCAAAAAAGATCTGCCCATACCGAAAAGTGTTATGGGCAGATCTTTTTTTAACAGAAAACGTATCAAGAGTAATGTTATTTCCACCTGTAATTTACCTGCACGTCTCGATCGATAGCCGATAACCCTGATCATATTTTCAGTCTGATCTTTACAATAAGGCCTCCGTCATCCATGTTCGATGCCTTAGTTGTCCCTCCAAGCAGTCTGATCGATCTTTCTGCTATTGCGAGACCAAGGCCTGTGCCGCCGAGTTCCCTGTCCCGGGATTCATCCAGTCTGTAAAAGGGGCGGAATATCTTCTCAAGATCTTCTTCCCTTACTCCGGAGCCATGATCCCTTATGCTTATAATCAAACTTTCTTTCCCTGAGGGAGTTATGCTGACCTCGATCGTTGAACCTTCGCGGGTATGTCTTACGGCATTTCTGGTTATATTTTCTACTGCCCGCTTTATGAGCTCAGGTTCGGACTCCATGATAAATTTTTTCGGGGAGTTGAGTTCAACGCGGCAGTTTCTTGCATTTGCCTCAAAATCAGCATCCGAAACTATCATTTCAACAAGTTGAACAATGTCAAATATCTCTTTATTTCCCGGCTCTGGTTCAGTTTCCATTCTGGCCAGGGAAAGGATCTGTCCGATCATTTCATTCATCTCGATGGATTCCTTTTCGATCCTGTTTAGATAACCTGCGTTTTCTTCGCTGCTTTTCTTCCTGGCGAGTTCCAGTGACAGGTTCAGCCTTGTAAGTGGAGACCGGAGTTCGTGGGAAATATCTCTCAGTAGCCTTTTTTGCGCGCCGACCAGTTCTTCAAGTTTCCCGGCCATTGCATTGAAATTCCTGGCGAGTTCTCCAAGTTCGTCCTTTCTTTGAAGGAGTTTTTCATCTACTCTCTGGGACAGGTCGCCTTCAGCAATTTTCAGCGTTGTCTGTCTCATTTTTTTGACTGGAGATGTAATGTGATTTGCAAGCCAGTAACAGGCGATCGCTCCTGTCATGATCACAAGAAAAAGGTGAAAGAGAAAGCCCGTTTTATCTGCCCTGTGAAAAAAAGGTGGAGGAAGTCTGTGAATCCCCACAAGGAAAACATTACCGTCAGTTCCAACTGAAAGTGGGCTGATAAACAGAGCTGAAGTCCTTCGAAACTGAAAAACTGTTTCTCCTGTGGAAAGGGCTTTTTGAAAAAGTGGAGATAAGTCCCTGGACAGGTCTTCATGGTCCTTCATCTTATTATGAGGAGTCCATTTTTCGGGGAGGACAAAAAGTCTCAAACGATAGGTTCTCTGAATTTCCTGCAGGAGTTTTCTAAGCTCCCTGGAATTTCCGCGGGCTTTCAATTCAGCTATTGTCTCAGAATTATTTTTGATAACCTCTTCCATGGATGATCGAATATCCGTCCGGGTCATGTGCTTATGGGTTACGAATGCTGTTACCCCGCCAAGAAGGATGATTATAGATAATGCAACAATAAACCATAGAAAGATCTTGAAAAAGAGAGATCTTCCCCCGGGACCGTTTCTGGCAGGTTCTAAAGCTGATCCTGTGGTTATCATCTTTTTTATTCCCCTTTTTCTTCAGGCATTATTGAATAAAAATAACCTTCGCCTCTCAGGGTTTTGATCCTTTCAGAACCATCCGGAAGCGGGCCGAGTTTTTTTCTGAGATTGCTCATGTGTACATCAATACTTCTATCAAAGGGAGACCAGGCTCTTTTGAGAACTTTGAGCACAAGTGTTTGCCTGGAAATGATCTTACCCGCTGATTCAAGTAAACATAAAAGCAGTTTGAACTCTATATGCGTAAGTTCAAGGTTATTCTCTCCCTGTCGGACATTGTGGGAAGAGGGGTAAACTTCCAGGTCTCCTATTTTGAAAAAAGATGGATTTTCAATATTCTTTTCTGGTTCTTCCTTTTCTTCAGAACGCCTCAGTATTGCTTTTACTCTTGCCAGCAGTTCCCTTGTGTTGAAGGGCTTGGGCAGATAGTCGTCTGCTCCCATTTCAAGCCCCAGTATTCTGTCAATATCTTCACCCCTTGCAGTGAGCATTATCACAGGTACTTTTGATCTTTCTCTTATCTTTTTAAGAACATCAAAACCATTTATTCCTGGAAGCATTACATCCAGAATTACAAGATCCGGATTTCCCTCGGACACTCTCCTGAGACCTTCAAGACCATCATGTACCGTTTCCAGTTCAAAATTTTCTGCCTGGAAAAATTCTTTCAAAAGTTCACAGAGTTCCCTATCATCCTCTATGACAATTATATTTTTCATGTATGTCCTCCCTGAATTGGTTTAACATTACATGTAACCATATTATTTTAACCTTAAGCAGCCCTACCGGTATGTTAAGAAATGTAAGATATTATTATTTTATATTAAGTCCTGTTTGACAGTCAGGCCTAATATTCATACAATTCTTTCTAATATACTGTTGGTTGGAGTGTTGATGTCCCGGGGGGATCGGCATAGTGCTCTTGCTGTAAAACCTTTTGGTTTATCGCATGTGGAAACAGTTACCCGGGAAGAGACAATATGCTTCAGGTTTTATTATCCGGGACCGTAATATGGTATCCCGGATGTTTATTTATCAATATTTTTATTCTGGAGGGTTTTAAATGACCATGAAATTTGCAGAGAGAATGGAACTTTTCGCGGCTTCGGACATTCAGGAGATCCTGAAAGTTACAGCAAGGCCCGAGATCATTTCTTTTGGTGGAGGACTTCCCGCTCCCGAGTTGTTCCCGGTAGAAAAAATGAAAGAAGTAAGCTGTAAGGTTCTTGAGGAGAACGGGACAAAGGCGCTTCAATATTTTACCACAGAGGGACTTCCTTCCCTGAGGGAGAAGATAGCTGAAAGGTCAAATGAGAGGCTTGGGACATCTCTTGAAATGGAAAATGTTGTCATTGTGACCGGTTCCCAGCAGGCCCTTGACCTTGCAGGAAAGATCTTCCTGAATGAAGGGGATGTTGTGCTGTGCGAGAGTCCTACCTATGTAGGTGCAATTGATGCCCTTAAAGCATACCAGCCCCGTTTTGTAGAAGTTGAAACTGATGATAATGGAATGGTAGTGGAGGATCTTGAAAAGAAGATAAATGAGGAGAAAAATGTCAAGCTTATCTATGTGACCCCGGACTTCCAGAATCCCACAGGGGTAACATGGTCAGAGGAAAGGCGCAGATCTTTCATGGAAGTTGTCAATCAGCATTCCATTCCTGTGCTTGAGGATAATCCCTATGGAGAACTTCGTTTTGAGGGAACCACACCTCCAGCTTTGAAGTCATTCGATAATAAGGGAAATGTTATCATGCTCGGGTCCTTCTCAAAAGTTCTCTGTCCCGGAATGAGAGTTGCCTGGATCAGCGGGGACAAGGATCTTCTGATGAAATTCGTATTTGTAAAACAGGCCTGTGATATCCACACTTCTTCCAAGAGCCAGTACGAGATCGATACTTTTCTTGAGATGTTTGACCTCGATGAGCATATAGCCGAGCTTGTTAAGGTATATGGCCAGAGAAAGGATGTCATGCTTAAGGCAATGGAAGAGTTCTTCCCCTCATCAGTGGAGTTTACCAACCCGGAGGGAGGTCTTTTTACCTGGGCGGTAATGCCTGAAGGTATAGATGCCAGGGAAGTGGTCATGAGAGCAATAGAGAAGAAAGTAGCCTTTGTTCCCGGAGATGCTTTCTATCCCAATGGCGGGCACCCGAATACAATGAGGCTTAACTATTCAAACATGCCTTCTGAAAAGATTCGAGAGGGTATTAAGATACTTGGAGAAGTCCTGGCAGAATTCATACCCGAATCAATGCCTGCGAAGTAATAGATCCAGGTTTTTGCACTCTGGGCACAAGTGATACTTATTCAGAAGTTTAACATCGCTTTCAATCAGTCATTACAGCTTTTGGGATTATGATCAAAATACAAGGCCGGGCTTACTAAGCCCGGCCTTGTATTTTAAACCTGAAGTTGAACCGTCATTGGTCCTTCTTCTAAAATGTCAGGATCTTTCGTCCTTCTTTTATATAATTTGTAAGAGGTTCCCCCATATATTTAACATCTATATTCATTTCTTCGAGTTTTTCGCTCACACCGTAGTTATCAGAACATTTTCTGCATGCTTCTACAGTTATACCCTCTTCGATCATTTTGGGGATAAAGCTCTGGAGTTCGGCGTCCTCACAGAGAACCTTTGATGAAGGGCCCCATACAAGAAATGTAACGTCTTTCCACCAGTTTCTCAATTTCGAGTTCAAAGTATAGAGAAACGCCACCTGCAGAGCTATATCTCTGTCTCTGCTTGTCCACATAACAACCAGTTTTTCATCGTTCATGGTTTATGATCACTCCTTTTAAGTTGATCTGCTCTCCCATAGATCTTAACAGATACCTGAAAAGGATATAAATTCAGGACTTTACATTCCTTTACCTTTCTGAACCGCATCTTTACACAGGGTGAGCTAAAATGCCAGATGTCAGGGGAAAACCCGACATAAAACAAAACATAAAGGAGCTTGATCAAAAATGAAAAAGACAATTCTTACAGTATCGTTAGTTGCTTTTCTTGGCGCACTTCTGCTTTCTGCGGGGATCCCCGTCGCGGAAGCCCGTATGGGCCGAAACATGGATAACAGGGATGGAGCTTTCATGAGAGGGCTGGAACTTACCTCTGAGCAGAGAGATAAAATGAGAGGGCTCATGAGAAAAGAAGGAAGAAATATGAGCAGGCAGATGAGAGATTTCCATGATGATCTGGAGGTATTGGGTTCGAACCCCTCAGAAGAGCAGATAGATAATCTCAAGACAAGACTCTCGGATTCCATCTTCCAGGGAATGAAGCTTCATTACGAGATGGGAAGGATTCTGACCACCGAACAGAGGAAAGAACTTGGAGATAGATGGGAATCAGGAAAAACAAGGATGGGACATGATCGAGGAGACGTCAGGCAGAGATATAACCGGAAGCTTTCTGAAGAACTTGATCTTTCCTCAGAACAGCAGAAAAAGCTTGAGGATCTTTCCTTTACCCGCTCTGGCATGCATATGATGGGTTATTGTACTGAAGAGCTTGATCTTACAGAGGATCAGCAGGACAAGATCGAAAATATTATTGAAGCATACAGACCAGAGGACGGAAAGGGTTTCATGTATCTTCGGGACTCAAGAAAAGAAATGAATGATCTTATTTCGGCCGATACCTTTGACGAGGATAAGGCAGAGAACCTGGCAATGGAAAGAACTGAGGATATGATAGAAGGATTCATGAAAATGAAGGAAATGGAATCAGAGATTCTGAAAGTTCTTGACGAGGATCAGAAGGAAGAGTTCATGGAGATGAAAGAAGATAGGCCTGGACATGATCGTTCTAACAGAGGGTCCCGCAAATATAGAAAATAAAGTTTTTCAGTTAAGAAATGCTGGAATATCCCTGCATCAAATGAGATATAGAGAACAGGCCTGACGTTTAAATGTCAGGCCTGTTCTAACTTTTAATTTACCAGAATTAAAAGGTCATTTAAGAGATCTGCTGATCCTTTTTACGATTTTTGGATTTTCGATCCAGGTGCTCCAGAGGTCCTTGTGTTCTGTTAAAAACCACCTGGCTCCTTCTTCAGGTGTGGCATCATTTCTTTGCATATAGCCAAGGGCTTCGTTTGTAAGTTTTAGAGATGTGGAGTAATCCTTGAGCATATTGCATATCTCTGGGTCTGATTCCAGAAATTTACTGTTAACGATCTTGAGGACACGGCTTTCTGGCATGGAACATCCACGTGTTTCATCCCAGACCTTTTTATCATAAGGTGGTTCCTCAAGTTTTGTCATGTCATACATCCCGAGAAGTGGTGTGGGTTCCCAGTAATACGCCAGAACAGGTTTTCCCTTTTCATAAGCTTCTGCAATTGTAGCCGCCAGTGCAGCAGCAGAACCGGTATAGATATTAGTAAAGTTTTCATCAAGTCCGTAAGCCTTCAGTTTTTTCGCATTACTGACGCTTATGACCCATCCCGAAGGTCCGTTACAAAAGCGACCTTTTTCATCAGTTTCTCTATTTTTGAAAAGTTCCCAGCAGCTGGTCAGATCCTTTACAGATCTCAGGCCGGGCATCATAGGCTCGATACCCCGTTCTTTATCCCCCTCTATAACATAAGTAGGGACATACCAGCCCTGGGGGGCATCAGGATAGTTCTTTCCCAGGCTTACCATTTTATGGCGGTCTTTAGCTTTTTCCCAGTATGCAGAGTTGTCAACCCAGGCTTCCATGGTCAGCTGAAGATCCCCTCTTTCCAGTCCCAGGAACCCTGGAACTTCCTGGACGAACATATAATGCACATCTCTATGCCATCCCTTTTCAATAATAAAACCTGCAATTCGATTGTGGAGTTGAGCACTTTCCCAGCTGAAATCTGCAAAAGTGATAGTGTCTTGCGAGGCAGCCGCTATTGTAGAACTGCTGAATAAAGCTACGTTGAACAGAATAAACCCGACCAGAAAGTTCTTGAAAAAACACTTCATTTTGATCTCCTTCCTTTGAATGAAAAACCATACACAAACATAACTTCAGGAAAGATCTTTAATAGATCTTCCGAAGCTGGATAATAACAAGTCCAGTCTTCTCTGTTCTCAAAGAAGACTTATAAACTCCAAAAAATTAACCATTAATGGGGAAAAACTTTTGAGACCAGTTAGACGGTCCTGCTTGAAGAGGTAACTCTTGAGGAAACAATTGTGAAAAAATCAACGGCAGTGATTATAACATATACAAAAAAAAGGTTAAGGGTAAAATTGAGATCCTTTCAGTAGTAACTGCCTGCTTTTTTGTTGATATCTGCTGTTTAATTAGAAATAGCCTCACTCTATTAATGATAATATTTCATGGTGATAATGACCTCTGATTTCTACGATCTGTCCCCAAAAGATTTAGACCCTGTTTTCAGATCTACCCTCTCAAAGAAAACAAAAATAGTTTATACTTACTATTTGTATATATATGTCTTCCTGTGCACTCTTATTAATGTAAGAAGATAAAAAAACAGGAGGTGATCTCATGGCAACTTATCAGTCCGTTGAAAGCAGGTTGATCCTTAAGCTCCAGACCGGAGCCGACGAGTGGGGCAGACCTGATATTTCCAGCAAATCCATAAGGGGAGTTGATGCATCAGCATCTGCAGAAGATGTGGATACAGTCGCAAATGCTCTTGCAGGGCTTCTGGATGTACCACTTTATGATACTCAGAAAGAGGATACCGATACCGTAATAACAGTGTAAAGATCGAGAGCTTCATTTCACCGGTAAGGAGGTGATTACTTGAAAACACTCAAAATGGTCTTTGGAACCAGTGATAATGACAAAATGACTATCTCCCTGAATTCTCCTAAAGAAACTCTTACTCCTGCTGAGGTTCAGACAGCCATGCAGTCGGTAATTGATAATTCCATCTTCGTGGATGATATCAATTCCATCATCAGTGCAGAGATAACCGAGAAAGTCATAACAGAACTGATATAAAAGTGCAGTAAACAGGGGGCAGGGCTAAAGATCCCTGCCCTGTTCCCGTAGATCAGAGAGGGGGTGTAGATTCTGGAGCAATTGATATCAACAGCGATCCAGAGTGGTTTTGCAGTTGCAGTGGCAGCTTATCTGCTTGTAAGAATGGAAAAACGCCTGGACGACCTGACTAATGCCATATCGGAGCTCCGAATGACCATAGCAGGGCAGGGGGGATTGCGGATTGCGCATTAACGATCTTCAGGTTTCCGCTCATTTTAACCTCAGGGAGTTCCAGTGCCCCTGTTGCCACAGGGTAATGGTCCATCCAAGGCTTGTAAGGATGCTTGAAAAGTTGAGAGGCATGTTCGGAAGACCACTGATACTGACCAGTGGATACAGGTGTCTACCCCATAACAGGGATGTCGGGGGAGTGGATCACAGTCTTCACATGATCGGCCAGGCCGTAGATGTTGCAGTTATGGCTATCCAGCAGAATGATTTCACTGCATATGCCGTTAAGGCGGGTTTTGATTCGGTTCTGCCCAATAGAATGAGAAATTATGTCCATTTGGGAATAGGAGGAAAATGAATAGAACAAACGGAAGAAAAGAACTTGCAGATGAGGAACTTCAGAGGATAACAGAGGATTTTACACCTCTTGTCAGATCCCTCGCCAGGAGGTACCAGGGCAGGGGGGCCGAATTCGAGGATCTCGTGCAGGAGGGATATCTTGCCCTGATCAAACTTGCTCCAAGATGCCGTAAAAAGGAATATATGGCCTTATTCCTGAAGAAAAGGCTTCCCGCAAAGATTCGTAATGCAGCAAAAAGGCTAAGAAGAAAATTTTCTCTCGAAGCGGATATTACGGAGAACGATAATATATCAGGTGAATGGACCCAGGGTTTAACCACACAGACATGGCAGCTTCTTGAAGGCTTGGGGAATGGAGATTTTGAACTCATAAAAATGCTTGCTTTTGGCTATCTTCAGCGGGAGATCGCCGAGAAACTGGGCATAAGTCAGCAAGCGGTCAGCAGCAGAATATTTAAAATGAGAAAAAACGCAAAAACCCTCGTGGATTAATATAAATAAAGGGGCGGAGAAAGGTCTCCGCCCCTGCCAGATATCACCGGAGGGCATAACTCTGTGCAAGATGATATATTTACTTTTCTACCGCATCCTTGAGGGATTTTACAAAGGTTTTGGTTTCTTTCAGGAGTTTTTCTCTGTCCTGGCCGTATTTTCCCACCAGTTTCACTATAGCGCTGCCCACGACTGCACCGTCTACCAGAGGGATGACCTGGGCGATTCGCTCCGGCCCATCTATTCCGAACCCGAGAGCAAGAGGTGTGCGGACATGTTCTCTTACTCTTTCAATGTATTCTTCCATTTGTAGATATATCCCCTGTTCCTGACCTGTTATACCAAGCATTGAAACGCAGTACACAAACCCTCTCGCCCTTTTCCCTGTCTCTATAAGCCGTTCCTCTGCGGTGTTGGGAGTCACCATCAGAATGGAGTTAACCCCCGATTTATCCAGAAGATCATAAAACGTCTCCCCTTCATCAAAGGGAAGATCAGGTACTATTACCCCTGAGATTCCTGCATCGGATGCATCCCGGGCAAAACGCTGTTCCCCGTAGCTCATTACGGGATTGTAATATCCCATAAGTACGAGTGGTGTTTCTATCTGGCCCTTGAGACTCCGGGCCAGTTCGATCACATTTGACAGATTGGCCCCTGCTTTCAGGGCCCTCTGGCCTGCTGCCTGAATAACAGGTCCATCTGCCTGAGGATCTGAAAAGGGGACTCCAAGTTCTATTATGTCAGAACCCGCTTCTTCCAGGGCAAGGACAAGTGAACGCGTTGTTTCCATATCAGGATCTCCCGCAGTGATAAATGAAATAAGGGTTTTTCCTTTGTTAAAGACATTTTGAATTTTATTCATCAGAGCGTTCCTCCTTCCAGGAGATAAGGCCTTACTGTATTCATATCTTTATCACCGCGGCCCGAAAGATTGACCACTACAATGGAGTCCTTTGAAAGTGACGGGGCCGTCTTCACCAGTTCTGCTATTGCATGGGAACTTTCCAGTGCAGGGATTATTCCTTCAAGTTTCGACAGAAGTGAAAAAGCATCCATAGCTTCAGAATCCGTTATGGAGGTATATTCAACCCGGCCTGATTCCATAAGAGCACTGTGTTCCGGGCCGACTCCCGGGTAATCAAGACCGGCAGAGATAGAATAGGCTTCAAGTATCTGACCGTCATCGTCCTGAAGTAGATAAGATCTGCTTCCATGAAGTACGCCAATTCTTCCTGCCGAGAGAGTGGCAGCATGTTCGCCGGTGTCAACACCCCTTCCAGCCGCTTCAATACCCATCATGCGAACATTTTTATCGTCTATGAAAGGATGAAAGAGGCCAATAGCATTACTTCCTCCTCCCACACAGGCTATCAGGAGGTCAGGAAGCTTTCCTTCTGTTTCAATTATCTGTTCACGCGTTTCGTCGCCAATTATCCTCTGAAAATCTCTGACAATAGCAGGATAGGGATGGGGGCCAACGACAGAACCAATTATGTAATGAGTGGATTCGACATTTGCCACCCAGTGGCGAATGGCTTCGTTGGTGGCATCTTTGAGAGTGCGGCTTCCCGACATGACCGGTATTACTTCTGCACCAAGAAGGCGCATCCGGTCAACATTCAGAGCCTGCCGCCTCATATCTTCCTCTCCCATGAAGACGTGGCATTCAAGACCGAATCTTGCTGCAGCAGTAGCACTTGCTACTCCGTGCTGTCCCGCGCCGGTTTCAGCTATTACCCTTTTCTTTCCCAGCTTTTGAGCGATAAGCGCCTGTCCCATTGCATTGTTTATCTTGTGTGCCCCTGTATGGTTAAGATCTTCCCTTTTCAGATAGATCCGGGCTCCTCCCAGGTGTGCTGTGAGTCTTTCTGCAAAATAGAGAGGGGAAGGCCTTCCACAATACTTTGAGAGCAGGTCTTTAAGTCTCGTTTGAAAGTCTCTGTCAAAACGAAGTTCTTCGTATGCTGATTCGAGCTCTTCCAGTGCCGGGAAGAGGGTTTCTGGTACGAATCTGCCGCCAAAATTGCCATAATATCCTTTTTTATTCATAGTCTTTCGCTCCTTATAATTTCTGAGTCGGTTTTGCGGATTTGAATAACAGTTTCTCTCATAAGAACAGGATCTTTTTTCCCGGGTTCATATTCCAGTCTGCTGTTGAGATCAACTGCATCAGGCCTGCAGGTCCGGATAGCATCATCTATGTTCCCTGGTCCAAGCCCCCCTGCCAGGATAAAAGGTTTTCCCCTTGCTGCATCTTTTATCAGAGTCCAGTCAAAAGTCTTTCCTGTCCCTCCGATGGATTTACCCACGCGTGTATCAAAAAGTAAAAAGTCAGCATCCCGGTATAGCGAAATATTCTCAAGATCCTCTTGTGAATCGATGCTGAAAGTCTTGATGGTTTTCATATTCAGATCCTTAAAAATGGAGGATGGCTCAGTTCCATGAAATTGTATGTGGCTGAAAATCCCGCTTGAACTTATCTTGTCCAGTTCTGCCTGACATGGATTAACTACGACTCCCACAGTAGAGATGAAAGGAGGAATATCCTGTATCAGGGCCTCAGCAGCGGAAAGGGAGACTTTACGCGGACTCTCGGCAAGAATAAACCCCAGAGCGTCGATCCCGAGTTCTATTGCATTTTCAACATCTTTTCTTCTCGTGATCCCGCAGATCTTTATTCGTGTCATTGAGAACAGCCGCCTCTCAGTTCTTCAATAAACAGAACAGGGTTGGAAGAACGCATTATGCTTTCTCCAACAAGGATTCCATCTGCCCCTGCTTCTTGAGCTCTAATTGCATCGGAAGTGGAGTTTATCCCGCTTTCTGAAACTACACGTTTCCCAGGGCGTGCTCCAAGATCTTCCATTTTCTTTATGAGTTTTTCTGTATTTGACAGATCTACACTGAAATCTTTCAGGTTCCTGTTATTTATTCCGATGATCCCTGCAGAGCTTTCCAGCGCAAAAATAAGTTCCTTTTCATCGTGGACCTCCACAAGGGCTTCCATGCCCATGGAATGAACTTTTTCAAGCATTTCTTCAAGTCTCTTTCCTGTAAGTATGGATGTTATCAGAAGTACTGCATCAGCTCCGAGGAAGTAACTTTCTTCAACCTGCAGAGGGTCGATCAGAAAGTCCTTTCGCAGAAGAGGGAGAGTAGACATTTCAGAAAGATCTCTGAGAATGGCGCCAGAGCCCTGAAAAAAAGGTTTGTCCGTAAGCACTGATACAGCAGAGGCACCTCCCTTTTCATAATTCTGCAGCTGTTCCCTCGGGTCAAACTTTTCTGCGATTATTCCCTTGCTTGGGGATGCTTTTTTAATTTCAGCAATTATGGAAAGATCCTTTCCTCCAAGTGAATCGAAAAGAGATCTTTTCTTTTCCTTAAGGCGTTCAACCTCAAGGATCTTCTCGCTGACGATACGGTCCAGGATCATGCCACACCCTCCTGACGGGATCTGCAGAATCGTTGTAACTCCCTGATCTTTTCAGAGGCAAGGCCGCTGTCGATGATCTCCTGAGCCATAGCAGCACCTACCTTGAGAGAGTCTACCCTTCCTGCTGTAAACATAGACGCAGCAGAATTGAATATTACTACATCCCTTGCAGGACCTTTTTGACCTGCAAATATGGCTTCAATTATCCGTTGGTTATCTTCAGGGGAACCTCCTGCCGCAAAACCTTTTTCTGCTCTCTTCAGCCCTGCATCTTCAGGAGAGATCTCAAGGTCCGTAACCTTCCCATCCTTGAGATGACATGCCAGATTCGGTCCGCTCAGTGATAGCTCATCCATTCCGCCGTGACCATGTACCACAAGAGCCTGTTTTAATCCGAGCATTTTAAGGACTTCAGCAAGAGGGTGTACGAGCTCAGGAGAGAAAACTCCCATCAGTTCAAATTCAGGACGTGCCGGATTGGTCAATGGACCGAGGATGTTGAAGATAGTACGTAAACCAAGAGCCTTTCTTACAGGTACGACATTTTTCATGGCTTTATGATAATGAGGTGCGAATATAAAACCGAAACCTGTTTCCTCCACACATTCAGCAACATCTGCAGGGTCATCAAACAGGGAGATCCCGAATGATTCGAGGACGTCTGCACTTCCGCAAATGCTTGATACAGATCGATTGCCATGTTTTGAAACTGCTACACCGCCCGCTGCTGCAACTATTGCTGCTGCGGTAGAAATATTGAAAGTCCCGATACAGTCTCCGCCTGTGCCGACAATGTCCAGAAGGGGTTTTCTCTGGATCTCAACAGGAAGTGCTTTATCACGCATTACACGTGCTGCCTCAGAGATCTCAACAACAGTTTCGCCTTTGACCCGAAGTGCTGCAAGAAACGCTGCGACCTGGGCATCCGGGTTCTCACCTTCCATTATGGATTCCATGGCCAGGCTCATCTCCCTTGCAGTGAGGTCATTACGGGTAAGAACTTTTTCAAGATGATCTTTCAGCATTGTTAGCTCATCTCCTCTCGAGTTTTATAATGTCAGGCTATCTTCAATTGCTGAAAATTTTTCAGCAATACCATCCCATGTTCTGTAAGGATCGATTCGGGATGGAACTGTACTCCGAAGAGAGGAAGATCGCGGTGTTCCATGGCCATGATCGTCCCGTCTTCTGTTCTGGCGGTTATTTCAAGGGCCTCCGGTATAGAGCTTTCTTCAACCACCAGGGAATGATATCTGGTAGCGCTGAAAGGTTCTGGAAGCCCTTTAAGGATCCCCCTGTTCTGGTGATGGATAAGGGAGACCTTTCCGTGGAATGGTTCTGAAGCGCGTACAATTTTTCCACCGAATGCTTCGCCTATGCTCTGATGGCCAAGACATACACCAAGGATCGGGATCCTGCCGTAAAATGACATGATCACCTCTTTTGAGATACCAGCCTCTGCAGGTGTGCCAGGTCCTGGAGATATGACTATGTGATCAGGTTTCATGCTCTGGATCTGCTCAAGGTTTGTCTGGTCATTGCGGAGAGTAATGACTTCATCAAGTTCAGAAAGATACTGGACCAGGTTGTAGGTGAAAGAATCATAATTATCTATCATGATGATCATAAGCGATTTCTCCTTTCAAGTGTTTTTCCCAGAGCCCGCAGGAGAGCCTCAGCCTTATTGCGGGTTTCTTCATATTCTGACTCCGGAACTGAATCGTAGACCACTCCGGCTCCTGCCTGTACGTTGATAGTATTGCCTTCCCGGATCATGGTCCGGATAATGATGCAGGTGTCCAGGTTCCCGTCAAAGCTCATATAGCCGGCTGCTCCTGCGTAGGGTCCCCGGGGAGAGGGTTCAATCTCTTCAATGATCTCCATGGCCCTGATCTTGGGGGCACCTGAGACAGTCCCTGCAGGGAAAGCCGATTCGAGGACATCAAGGGGTGAAAGTTCAGTCTTCATTCTGCCTTCAACCTGGGATACGATATGCATTACCTGTGAGTAATATTCCAGACCCATCAACTCTGTGACTTTGACTGTTCCTGTCCTGCAGACACGGCCGAGATCATTTCTGGCCAGGTCTACGAGCATGAGATGTTCAGCTCTTTCCTTTTCATCCGCGAGAAGTTCTTCGGCCAGGGATCTGTCTTCCTCTTCGTCAGTACCCCTGCGGCGGGTTCCGGCAAGAGGCCGGGTTGTAACAAGATCTCCTTCAACTTTTACAAGCACCTCTGGGGAAGAACCTATAAGCTCAAGCCCCGGGAGTTCCAGGTAAAAAAGGTATGGGGAGGGGTTAATTTCCTTCAGTGTCTGGTATATGTCCAGGGAAGGAAGATCGGTTTCAGCAGAAAAGCGCTGTGAAAGCACCACCTGGCAGATATCGCCGGCAATAACATGTCCGCGTCCTTTTTGGATCATTTCCAGAAATGTATTTCTGGGCGTGTGGGAGTGAACATCTTTCAGGAAGAATGATCCCGCAGTGTTATCTTCTTCTTTTTCCCGATCATATGTACTTTCAGCCAGGTGAGCAAGAAATGCTATACCCTCCAGATAAAGTTTCTCAAGACCTGATGTGCAGATATCCTGGGGAATCCGTATGTTATTGATCAGAAAAAGCCTGCCGGTTATGTGGTCAAAAGCAGCAACAGTTGTGTATCCCATCAGGAGGCTTTTATAACTGCAGGAAGAACGCATTTTACGACCGCTTTCATGAAAAAGATCTTCCCATTCTTCAACCATTTCATAGCCAAAGTATCCAGCGACTCCACCCATAAAAGGAGGCGATCCCTCTTCAACAGGCGGTCTTTTACATTCAAGATATTCATTCAAGGCATCTCTTAAACCATTTGAAGATGGATAAAAGGCAACCTGATGATCATTCATTGTCATTACCTCGCAGCCTTCTGCTGTCACACGAAATATCTTTTCCGGTTCAATTCCAATAAATGAGTATCTTCCACCGCCTTTTCCCTGGTCACCGCTTTCAAGTAGAAAGGAATGAGTCCCTTTGCTTCTGAGTTTCCGGTAAAGGGTATGAGGAGAAATTCCCCCGATATTCATTTCCTGTACAAGGGGTATCAGGTCATATTCATCTGCAAGAGTTCTGAATGCTTCCAGGCTTGTTATGCTGGTTTCTTTTTTTGATCTGATCTGGTTAACCATATTCAACCTCCTGAAGATTTCCACCTCCATGGTGGAAAATAAAAAAGGGGAGAGGCCTGTTACAGGCCTCTCCCCGGTAAAATAATACACAAGAGGCCTCAAAGAGAATCCATAAGGATCCGTCTCCAAGGCCTCTTTCAATCTATAATATACTGATCGGTCAGATTCCTGGGGACAGACTTAGAAAGCCTGCCACCACCAATTTTGATTTAGGGAAACTCTGATCATGATCATTCGCTCCTGTCTTTAAATATTGAAGGGATTATACGATCCTTAATAGAACTTGTCAATAAGTACAGAGAAAGTATTTTTCTGTCAATATTAAAATAGGGAGACTCGAAAACCGGTCAGCACCCATGATCACCAGGCTTGCAAAACTTTTACTTGAACAGAGGGCTAACACGATTTAGAATTAAACAACTATATAAAGTACTGATCTGTCATATTTTAAATTCAGGGAGTTGTGGATATTTATGGCCAGCAAAGAATTCTACCGCATGGATGCAAAGGAGGCCCTGGAGTATCTTGATTCTTCTGAAAAGGGCCTGTCCCGGAAGGAAGCGGACAAACGGCGCAAAGAATATGGTCCTAACAGCATAACAACAGACATAATGATTCCAAAATGGCTGATCTTTCTGAGGCAGTTCAAAGATCTTCTGGTTATAGTCCTCATTGCTGCAGGAATAATTTCCTATTCCATTGGAAGTTACAGGGATGCCACGGTAATGTTCATCATCGTTTTTATCAATGCAGTAATAGGATTTATACAGGAATACAAGGCCGGCAAGATCCTTGAAAGTCTTCAGGAACTTATCAGGTCACCAGCAAAGATTAGGATCAATGGTGAGCTGCAGCAGGTTTCACAGGATCTGCTTGTACCTGGTGACATAATTGTGATCGAAGCTGGAGACAAGATCCCCTCTGATGCGAGAATTCTTGAGGCCTTCAATTTAAGGACGAACGAGTTCTCACTTACAGGTGAATCAACATCTCAGGAAAAAACCAGTAAATTCATAAAAGAAGAATGTGTTCTTGCAGACAGGGATAATATGGTATACATGGGTACCACTGCTGCAACCGGTACAGCTCTCGCTCTTGTCGTAGGCACAGGCATGAATACGGAAATGGGCAAGATCGCCAGCATGACCTCCGAGACAACCGGTGTCAGATCTCCCTTACAGAAGGAACTCGGTATGCTTGCAAAATGGCTTACAAGCATAGTGATAGTAATAAGTATAGCCCTTTTCGGAATAGCTCTCTGGCAGGGTTTCAGCTTCTTCATGAGCATGGTATATGCCCTTGGAGTTGCTGTCGCAGCAGTACCTCAGGCGTTACCGGCCCAGGTAACTGTAGCTCTGTCCGCAACGAGCAGGAGGCTGGCAGACAGATATGCCGTGGTAAAAAACCTTCCCTCTGTAGAGACCCTTGGTTCGACTACAGTGATATGTACGGATAAGACAGGTACACTGACAAAAAATGAAATGACCGTCACAAAGGTCTGGTTCAGCGGCAGAGAATATGAACTTACTGGTATAGGTTATGCACCTGAGGGAGGTATCCTGGACGAGGATGGCAAAGCCCTCTCCCAGGAGCAGTTAGACGAGATAGAATTAATGATGGATGCGGCCACAATGTCCTCCAATGCAGAGATCCATGCGCCCGATGATGAACACTCCGGGTGGTATGCCATAGGAGATCCAACCGAGGCAGCACTGATAACTATGTCAACAAAACTTGGTACCAGGTCAAAGAATGAGGACGAGGAAAGCCCGGAACTTCAGGAATTTCCCTTTGATTCGGAAAGAAAGCTCATGAGTTCTGTAAGGCAGATAGAGGGTCGAATGGAACTTGCTCTAAAGGGAGCTACCGACAGTGTACTTGCGATCAGCAGGTCCATTTACAAAGACGGGAAGATACAGCCCATTACCGGTGAGGATAAGGAAGAGATACGCAGGCTCAACGACAACTATTCAAAAGATGCTCTCAGAGTCCTGGCAATTGCATTTAGACCTCTGGAGTCAAATGGAAGAGACTATACCATCGAGGAAGCTGAAAAAGATGTCGTTTTCCTTGGACTGGTCTGTATGATAGATCCTCCAAAAGAAGGAGTCAGGGAAGCCGTGGCAAGCTGCCATGATGCTCAAATACGGATAATCATCATGACAGGGGACCATGCGATAACAGCTCAGGCAGTTGGAAGGCAGATAGGTCTGTCCAGTAAAGGAGATCCTCCCGTTTATACAGGTTCCCAGATGGAAAAAATGACTGATCCCGAGCTTACGGAAGTCCTCTATGCAAGCGATTCCGTTATTTTTTCCAGGGTGGCCCCAGAGGATAAGCTTCGTATCGTAAAGCTCCTGCAGGCTCGAAAGGAAGTAGTTGCTGTTACAGGAGATGGAGTCAATGATGCTCCCGCTCTGAAGCGGGCGGCCATAGGCGTGGCCATGGGAAAGACCGGTACAGATGTGGCAAAGGAAGCGGCACAGCTTATCCTTCTTGATGACAGTTTCCCGACGCTTGTGGAGGCAGTTAGAGAAGGCAGGACAATTTATAACAATCTTAAAAAGACCGTAATTGCATCAATGACCACAAATGTAGCAGAGCTGGTTGTGGTACTTCTCGGGCTGCTTGGAGTAGCACTATGGAACTGGGCGATCCCCATTCTTGCAATTCAGATCCTTGCCATAGATCTCCTGGCAGAAGTAATGCCCCTGACATTTCTTACCTTCGATCCGCCGCCCCCCGGAATAATGAAGGAGCCCCCAAGGGATCTTAACGCCCATATAATGAATATCTCCAGTTCCATTGAAGTGTTAATTCTTGGTTCCCTTATAGGTGTCCTTGCCTTTGGTAACTTTGCCTTTTTCCTTTTCAGGACAGGAATTGAACTGACACCGGATTCCATGGGGACGTTTAATTTTGCAAGGGCCACTACATTGACATATATCACGGTGGCCTTCTGCCAGTTCGTTAACATCCTTTCCAGAAGATATGAGTTCGTAACAGTCTTTAACCGCAACATCTTAGAGAACAGGATCCTCCTGGGATCAATAATTGGTTCCATGGTACTGATATATCTGGGTATAAATGTGCCCATTATCAGTTCATTCCTGTATTTCTCACCGCCCGGCTCCGCGGATCTGTTTTATGGACTCGCCTCTGCAGGTTTTTTTCTGATAGTTTTTGAGCTGCTGAAAGCTTTCAAGCGCAGCCGAACAGACCTGGAGCGATAGATGGAGTGTGGTTAATACACTTGGGTCGTCTTTGTTTTTATATTCGCAAGATCTTTTGTCTATACCTTCTTTTGAGCGTTTCGATTCTTTTCGTTAGCAGAGATAATGTGATATTATACATGTTCACACTAAAGAGAAATTTCTGAAAAGCGCGACCAATAATCTGGCGTACGTTGGAAACGCGCTGAAATTCGTTCAGGGGAGGTTTTCAAATGTTTGAAAATCGTCAGAGGAGAGACATCCCTTTATGGAAGGATGTTGCAGACGAAGATTGGAACGACTGGAAATGGCAGATCAAAAACAGGATCACCACAGTAGACAGGCTCAGGCAGGTGATCTCCATTTCCGACGAGGATTCTGAAGTTATAGAAAAAAGTCTCAGCAGGCTCCGAATGGCAATAACTCCCTACTATGCGTCACTTATGGATCCAGATGATCCTTCATGTCCAGTAAGAATGCAGGCTGTCCCAACGGTGAATGAAACTAATATCGCTGATGCGGATTTTCTCGATCCGCTTCATGAGGATGAAGATTCACCAGTCCCGGGTTTTACCCACCGTTATCCTGACAGGGGACTTCTCCTGGTAACGGACCAGTGTTCCATGTACTGCAGGCACTGTACCAGGAGGAGACATGCAGGCGAGACAGACAGGGCTTATTCCAAAGCTCACATTGAAAAATGTATCGAATATATAGCAGATACACCCACGGTAAGGGATGTACTTCTTTCAGGAGGAGATCCCCTCACTATTAACGAAGGTCTACTTGAATGGGTGCTTGCGGAATTATCTGCAATCCCTCATGTGGATTTCGTGAGAATAGGAACCAGGACTCCCGTGGTATGTCCACAGAGAGTGACTGAAGAACTGTGCAGTATGCTCAGGAAGTATCATCCTGTCTGGCTCAATACTCATTTCAATCATCCAAAAGAGATCACTCCGGAATCCATCCGGGCCTGCAGCATGCTGGCAGATGCCGGGGTTCCTCTGGGGAATCAGTCGGTACTGCTCAAGGGGGTCAATGATTGTCCGCTTGTTTTCAGGGAACTCAATCAGCAGCTTCTCAAAATGAGAGTGAGACCCTATTACATATATCAGTGCGACCTTTCCGAGGGGATCGAGCATTTTAGAACATCCATAGGCAAAGGCATAGAGATCATAGAATTTCTGAGAGGGCACACCTCAGGACTCGCAGTTCCACATTTCATAGTGGATGCCCCAGGTGGAGGCGGCAAGATCCCCGTGATGCCCAACTACGTGGTATCAAGATCGGACCGCAAGGTCATCCTCAGGAACTACGAAGGAGTTCTAACTACTTATACTGAGCCGGAGGATAATATCAGCAGGCCGGAGAAGCTCTATCATCACGAAGAGTATGTAAAGAGGCAGAAGATGCTTTCGGAAGAGGGGCTTATCAGGCTTTTCAATGAGGAAAAGTTATCCATTGAGCCCACCGGTCTTGACAGGCACAACAGGAATAAAAAGTAACTCTGCCCGTGAGATTTACTGAATAAAACAAGTATCGCAATTTCAGATAAAACAAAGGGGACCCCAGGGCCCCCTTTGTTTTAATATTTATTATCCGCAGAATTTAACTGCAGTTTTGTGTGTACCAGTTGAGTGTGCTTCTCGCGAGGGCCCGCTCAGTGCAGTAGTCACTTTCCTCGCTGATATTTTCAGGTCCCTTTTCCAGGATTATCCTGAGAAACGGGATGAGCTGGCTTTCATAGATCTTCATGCATTTTTCGGGTTCAAAACTTGGCCATGCATTACATCCCACACAGACCCTTCTGTTGGTCGTATCCACAAAATCCGGTATTTCGTCATAAAGAGGATCGTCAGTTTCCATAACATATTTTTTGAGAGTTCCATAGGGGATACCCTCAAAGCCCTTTACAGTTGGCGGATCTGCGCTTTCATCGTAGGGGTCGGCTGTTATATCCAGTATCACAGCATGTTCCGGCAGGTAGCCCAGCTGTCTGTTCCTGAGTATATATTTGGAGCAGTCGCATCTTTTTGTTGCATCTGCCAGTATGTCAGTGGAGGAGAGTATATCCTTCAAGGCTTTTTCATCAGCCAGGACAGCCCTGCTCAATACGGAAACGAGCATTCCCGGTAGTCCTTTCTGGCAGAATTCAGCATCACTGTCTTTCTGGAATGCCCTTATGGCAGTCTGGCCCACAGGACCGCATCCCACGACGCAGGTCCTGAGAGGTTTTCTGTGCGGTGAGCAGAAATCCGGGAAACGTTTTTTCAGCTCATTTAGAGCGACTCTTACAGCAGGGTTTGAAGTCCCTTCATAGTGGACAAAGAGTCTTTTGCATTCATCATCAATGATGCCGTCCATGGAAAAGGGGAATATCCCGGTTTTGCGGATGACCTCGTTCCTTATGGGTCTTGCCTCGTAGTGAAGCATGGAAAAGAGGACTGATCCTTTTCGCATTTTTTCAATGGTGGACTCTTTAGGAGATCTTACGACTATTACAAGATCCTTCTGGTAAAGTTCATCCAGTGAATTCACAAAGGTTATGTGAGGATTTTCCTTAAGATAATCCTCACTCGAGAAGCCCATTCCGGTCCCATATCCTTCTTCAAGAAAGATCCGGGCATCTGATATCCTTCCGATCCTTCCAAAGAGCGAGGGCAGAAAGTCCCTTTTTTCTTCCGCTCCTTTATGCATTCTGGGAAAAGCGATACTTTTGATCTTCATGGTGTGTACGTGCCTCCTGTTTAATACATAGCTAATCTTTAACCTTTAAAACTATATCACAAAAAAATAATCCCCAAAGGCATATAA
>CAYPIU010000025.1:24581-25673 GCA_964410915.1 uncultured Synergistales bacterium
ATACCGTTAAGGGCAACACCCCAGAAAAATACCGAAAAGATTATGAGGGCAGGGTGAAGTCCCGTCCTGTTGCCCATTATCCTGGGAGTAAGAACATAGCCTTCAATAGCCTGGACTCCGCCGAAGACCCCCAGTACGAGCAGAACTTTAATTATGCCTCCTCCATATCCGAAATAGGCAAGAGGAAGAGCGAAAGCCAGTCCGATCATGCTGCCCAGGTAGGGAATAATGTTGAGCAGGCCAAGGATCATTCCTATAACTATTCCATAGGGAAGTCCCACCAATACAAATCCAATGGCGAACAAAACACCCTGGGCAAGGGCTATAACTATCTGCCCCCGGAAGAATGTCAGAAGGATGTTAATGAATTGATCGAAGAGGTAGATCATATCGTCCCGGTGTTCCTTGTTCATAAAAGGCAGGAACTGCCCGATCCATTTTGCCTCAAAGGGTTTGGCCATTAGAAAGAAAGCCAGGTATATGGGCAGTACTGCCCAGGTCAACAGCCCCATGGCTGACTGAAAAAAGCTGATGGCTGATCGTGAGATCTTTTGTCCCCAGGCCTGTATTATCCCTGCCGCCATCTGACCGGGGTTTTCTACCAGTTTCGACAGATCTGACCCGGAACCTGATCCATATTTCTCAATGAGTTGTGTAACTTGCGGCCAGTGTGCCTGGCCAAATTCCTGGATAGAGTTGATCATTGCCGGAAGGTCTTTGGAGAACCTTACGATCTGATCCACTGTAAATGCGCTGGCAAACCATATAAACAATACCAGCGGGACCAGTACAGAGAGGAAAAAAAGCAAGAGAGCCCCAGCCTGTGATCCTCGGGAAATTCCCAGCAGGCGGCTGTAATAGGGGCGCAGCAGCATCGTAAGAATGAGAGCCACTACAGGGGGGAACAATACGTTCTGAAATGCCCCCACAAAGATCGCAAGTCCCTTCAGGGCATATCCCAGGATAAGAACGAGAACCAGTCCCGATCCGAGAGTAATTGCAGATGTGACGATCACGCGCTGTCTCGGTCCCATTTCTTTAAGCATTCAGCCCTCCTGATATTTAATTCATAGATGTAAGTAGACTATAGCA
>CAYPIU010000026.1:0-24001 GCA_964410915.1 uncultured Synergistales bacterium
TGGATAAAGAACAGCGAAGAACTTTATTCAAGCTGCATCGCCGGAGCTATTAGCGAAGAGGACTATGTAAAAGGTCTTGAAAATGCTGGCTTGAAAGAGGTCGAAATCAGGGAAAGGGTAGAGTACGGAAAAGAAAGTGTCAGGGATTACGTACTGAATTCTCCTGATTTTCCTGCAAAAAGCAGGGAAGAAAGGGAAAAAACTGTTGAGCAATACCAGGACAGCATTGCAGGAAAGATACATAGCATCCAGATCTATGCCGAAAAGGAATGATCTGTTCGTATCTTTGCCAAGCTAATATCATTAGCCGGCCAAAAGGGGAGGACCTTTAATGGGATCAGCTTGCCCATCTCTGGCTGAACTGCAGACAATTCCGGGAGTTGGAAAGAAACTGGCCATTGAATTATATGACCTCGGATACAGGCAGGTTTCAGACCTCGAAAATGAAGATCCTGAAAAAATGTACCATAAATTATGTGATCTAAGAGGAAAGCATATTGACAGGTGCGTACTGTATGTTTTTCGGTGTGCTGTTTACTATGCCAGTAACGGCGAATATGCCCCGGAACTCCTCAAGTGGTGGAATTGGAAGGACTGAACGATCTGAAGATGCCTTTTCCCAAAGACTGCACTGTGTGATCCTGTCAGGCGGGATCGTATTATTGTGTCTGAAAGCCATCTAAACGTAGGATCTTTTTTCGAAAAGAAAGCTGCTTCTCTGGTATTTCTGGGTGTTCTGCTTGACCTTATGTTTCAGACTTGCGGCGATCTCGGCTATTCTGGCGGTATGGATGTTTGGATCAAGCCGGTGACTGTCTATAACTGCAAGGCTCATTGTGACCATAGGGATCTGAACCAGTTCATCATTTCTATTCAAGCCTTCGTAGTAGCCCTTTTTAATGTCCTCAGGGGAGAAAAGCTTCTTTTTCAGAATATCGAAATTCACACAGATGCCGTCCAGTGCTTCGGGGTTTACGCTTCCTGGACATACGCAGACAAAATCATCTCCTCCGACATGGCCCACACGCGAACCTGAAGGTAAACTATCCATTCCGTTTGTGAGAATATTTGCTGCTGCCTGGATGAGTTTGTCACCGCATAGAAAACCATACCTGTCGTTATATTGTTTGAAATGATCGAGATCGACGTATATGAGGGTAAAATGCTCTTTCTTCTTCTGGTAATTGTAGATCCATTTCTCGATATGTCTGTTACCCGGCAATCCGCTCAGGGGATTAGTGTTCATAGCTTTTTCCACTTCCAGCTCTCCGGCCCTTGCAATGATCCTCTTCATGGTGACCGTACCAAGGAAGAAGCCTTTTTGATCAATTACTACTACAGGGTCGTATATATCGTCACTGCATCTTTCCATGGCAAGTTTTGAAAGGGTCCTGACAGAGCTGTCGCATCTTACCTTCAGAAAATCAGATTTTGATATTTCATCCACCAGTCGTTTTTGAAACAGGTGGTAACCGAAAGCTCCGCCTGTTTTGAGGAAGAAACTCTGCCGCGTTACGAGACCGCATGGTTTGCCCTGTTCCAGGATAACAATATGGTCCATACATCGTTCTTCTTTTTTCATCATTTCATGGATGTTTTCGCAGGATAGAGAGCCCTTTTCAATTGTTTTTCCGGCTATTACAAGGGAAGCCAGTCCATCAAGACGTTCTGTGTCATCATAGTGAAATTCATTCCATGCTATTCTGACTTTAGCCATTATACCTGCATCAGGTGCGGAGGGCTGTTTAAGCGGATGACTGAAAAGAAATCCCTGGACATTTCTTACACCAAGTCTGAGAAGTGTCATAAGTTCAGCATAGGTTTCAACGCCTTCTGCGATTATCCTAGCCTGAACCTGGGAGGCAAATTCGCAAAGAAACCTTACCATATGCTGTTTGTAGGTATTGTGGGAAATATTCCTGACGAGGCTCATATCGAGTTTCATATAATCAGGGGTGCACAGACTCAGAGTTTTAAGTCCTGAATGACCTGAGCCGACATCATCCAGGGCTATGGCGAAACCCTGAGATTTAAAATATTTTGATGACCTTTCAAGTGCGGACTGGTCTGATACATGTTCCCTTTCGGTTATTTCTATTACTATCTGTTCAGGTTTCATGCCTATCGCATAGATGGTATCGGCAGAAAAACATCTATGAAACCGCTCATCTGTAAAAACACTTGGCAGAACGTTGATAAAAAATCTGTGCTTGTGGAAGTCAGGATTTTCAGCAAGATCTCGAAGAAAGGTCATTCGACAGGCTTCGTCAATTTCCCAGGAAAGGTCCTGTTCCTTCGCGGCCTCAAAAAAATGACCGGGTGATTCCATGGGAGGGTGTCCCCTGGTCAAAACTTCGTAACCTGAAACATTATTTCTACAAACATCAATTATTGGCTGATAAACTGGATACATCAAGTCCTTGTTGATAAGCTCCATAAGTTGATACCTCACTATTGAAGAATCATCGAGCTGATCTGCTGTGGACATTAAAATTTCCCCCTGACTATATTAAACAGGTAGACATTAGCATAATCCGGTAACGGGATTGTAAAAATTATGGACATTTAACCATTCAGATACCTTACTTTACGCAGGTTTTATCATCCTGTTTCTTAAGGTCTATTTTCATTTCTGGCATTCTGCAACCCGAACAGGAAGCAGGGATAATAATTGACCACGATAAATCGAGATCCTATAATAACAACAATTTATAAAGGGGGAATAGAGGGGATGGAAGATAAAAACCAGCAAAATTCAAAAGAGGTGCTTGAAGAATTTAAAGGGTTTTATAATGATCTTAAGGATTCAGGGGATAGCCAGTTACTTGAAATGGTTCAGGATCTACCCTTTACCTCAATAGAAAAGATAACTTCAGCTTTTGCAGAAATTCAGGCAGTAAGGGGTTATGTTGACAGGAAAAAGTTAAAGATCCGAACTTACAGATCGGGTGAACTGGGATATATAGCATGGCGTCACAGCGTGATCTACAGGCAGGAATATGACTTGGGAGATATCTTCGAATTCTATCTTATCCAGGGGATGTACCAGTATCTGAATGAATGTGAAGGCCGGGGAGAAGTGTGGGTAATTGACTATGCTGGCAAAGTTCAGGGATCTATCGCGATCGTGGAAACTGAGCCGGGAGTAGCCCAGTTAAGGTGGTTTCTAATAGAGCCCGAGTTCAGGGGATTTGGATTGGGCAAGAAGCTCATGGAAACATGTATGAAATACTGCCGTGAAAAAAATTACAATAATGTATATCTATGGACCTTTGACGAGCTGGATGCAGCAAGGCATTTATATGAAAGTTTCGGCTTCAGGGTTACAGAGACAAAAACGAGTGCTCCATGGGGTAGAGATATAACAGAGGAAAGATGGGATATCGAACTTTAAGTTCCCTTAGTTTACATAGTAATCTATGTCATCCCATGAGAATGGAAAGAGCGGGCCTGTTGATCCCGCCTGCTTCTTAAAATTACTACCTTAGTTTAATAACTGACAGCCACAATATCTTTTGCAGTGTTCGGGGAACTGTACGGAAACATGTTATTAGTTCCTGATTTGTATAGACGGACCTACAGTAGCCTTACCTGGTAACAGTGGTGTAAAAATTTATTGTTTTTAACCTGATAATCCTGTAAAATACATCGATTTCAGAATAGAAAAGGATGTTATTTGTCAGTTTTAATAGATTTTCAGTTTTATGCTTAAAAGCTACTTTTCTTGTATTTTTGCTATCACAGGAGGTATCTTTAGACATAACTCTTGATTCATCTATCATTTTCCTTTCATCAGATCAATTGGGGAGGAGCTTTCTGACATGTCAAACGTATTAATAGCCCTGGGACTTACTCTCTTTGCCGGCATGGCCACTGGCATTGGGAGTGGCATAGCCTTTTTTGCGAAAAGGACTAATTACCGGTTTCTCTCCGTATCAACGGGTTTTTCCGCAGGGGTAATGCTTTATGTTTCCTTTGTGGAGATATTCTTGAAGGGGCAGGAAGCCCTTGCCCTGGCCTATGGGGAATACTGGTCCCACTGGATCAACGTGGCTTCTTTCTTTGGAGGAATTGTTCTTATTGGTCTGATAGACAATCTCATTCCCGAGGCTGAAAACCCTCATGAGGTCCGCTCCGAAAGGGTCACGGCTCCCCTTCACGATGAAACGGTGATATTGGAGGGGAATACATATATGGATAACGGTGTGGAAAAGAAGATCCCCTTCAATGCATATCCGGATAATGGAGACAGTCGCAAGCTCCTTCGGATGGGCCTTTTCACAGCTCTTGCCATAGGTATTCACAATTTTCCTGAGGGGCTGGCCACTTTCCTGGCTGCTCTGGAGGATCCGGGACTGGGTATAGCCATAGCCGTGGCAATTGCCCTGCATAACATTCCCGAAGGTATAAGTGTATCAGTACCAATTTTCTATGCCACCGGGAAGAGGACCAAGGCCTTTATCTATTCCTTTCTCAGTGGGCTGGCTGAGCCTGTGGGTGCTCTAATAGCTTATATTGCCATCCTTTTCTTTTTGGGAGGAGAAGGTAACGTGGTGCCGCCACAGGTTATGGGTATCCTTTTTGGCGGAGTAGCAGGAATAATGGTGTATATCAGCCTGGATGAGCTCATACCCACCAGTCATGCCTATGGAAAAGGACATGACAGTCTCATTGGATTGCTTGGGGGCATGCTGGTGATGGCTCTTAGCCTCTTAATTATGAAATAGGCAAGGGTGGTGGAATTCAGCAGTAGCAATTACCCTGGCATGCATTAACCTTTTTCTTCAATGTCAAAGGAGAGAGGATCCTGTCCGGCCGTTTCCTCAGAAAATACAAAGGCATTAACATTGAGCTGGAGATAGATGGCTGAGGCATAGTAAGGCAGTTGAGACCTGCCCCGATGTGATATTATGAAACAATCAGAACAGGGGCTGCTAAAACAGCCCCTGTTCTGATTGTTACTTTTTTATTACCTTGTCAAAGGTGACCCTGTCCCTGTATTCTTCCTTTTTCCCCTTGTTCCACTGGGAAAGGGGTGAGAGGAAACCCACTACCCTGGAGTACACTTCGCATCTGGTGCGTCCCTTTTCTGTCTGTGCGGTCATGGTGGATCCATCCTTTCTATTGCTTCATAACTGCTTTCAGTTCCTGATCCCTGTTTCTTCTACGCATGGTTCCAATATTTTTCTGAATTCTTCCAGTTTGCCGGGGGGGTATCCGGTCCTTTCGGAAAGATTTCCATCCAGTACATATCCTGGTCTGAAATTCTGAATGAAGTACCTACGTGCGCCCTTTATCATCTTTGCTACTTCAAGAATTTCTACAGTGTCTATAAGACCTGGCACCACAGTGGTCCTGAACTCGTATTCAATACCGGAACCTTTGATCATATCTATGCTTTTTATGATATCTGCTGTATTTCCCCGGAAACCCATATCCCGGGTATAACCCTCCAGGGAAGTCTTCACATCCATGGCAACATAATCCAGGAGCTTATCTTCCAACAGTTCCTTCAATACCGCTGGAATGGTGCCGTTGGTATCGAGTTTTACAAGAAAACCCCTTTCCCGGACCTGCACTATGAATTCCTGGATGTCTCTTTGAATTGTGGGTTCTCCTCCTGTAATACATACTCCGTCAAGAAAACCGGACCTGTTGTCCAAAAAAGAAAAAAAATTCTCTTCCGGCATAACTTCCATTTCCAGGTCCGGGTCCAGGATCTCCGGATTATGGCAGTAAGGACACCTGAGGTTGCAGCCAGGGGTGAAAACAGTACATGCCACTTTACCCGGGTAGTCCAGAAGTGTGGTCTTCTGCAGTCCCGCTATCTGGAAGATCAGTTATCACCTTCTTCTGTGAAGCCTGCTTCCTGGTCACAGTAGGGACAGAACTCGTGTTCCCCGGGAATATATCCGTGGATGGGGCATATACTGAAGGTCGGGGTTATTGTGTAATATGGTAGTCTGAAGTTTTCAGCTATGCGCTTAACAAGGATCTTTGTGCTGTCTCCAGAGGGCATTCTTTCTCCAAGGAATGAGTGAAAGACTGTACCTCCTGTATATAGTGACTGGAGTTTATCCTGAAGCTTCAGGGCATCGAAGAGATCATCAGTATGACCTACAGGAAGCTGGGATGAATTTGTATAATAAGGATCTGCATCATTCTTTTTATATGCTTCTTCGTTGGCACACTTGATCTTGTCTCCGAACATGTCCTTGTCCGTTCTGGCGAATCGGTAAGTTGTACCTTCTGCAGGAGTAGCTTCCAGGTTGTAAAGGTTTCCTGTTTCCTCCTGGAAAACGACCATCTGATCTCTCATTATGTTCATTATACGGACTGCGAAGGATACACCTTCATCGGTAGTGAGATCAGTGCCCATGAAATTCATAACTGCCTCGTTCATTCCGTTAAGACCTATGGTATTGAAGTGGTTATTCCAGTAGTGGCCACTGGCTTCTTTGATATTCCTGAGATAAAACCTGGAATAGGGGTAGAGTCCCTGTTCAGTCAACCTTTCAAGGATCTTGCGCTTAACTTCAAGGCTTTCCTTTGCAAGTTCCATGAGGGACAGTACCCTGTCAATAAAATCATTTTCATCCTGTGCGAGAAACCCGATCCTCGGCATGTTCAGAGTGACCACACCAATGGATCCCGTCATGGGATTGGAGCCGAAAAGACCACCACCTCTTTTACGAAGTTCCCTGTTGTCCAATCTCAGCCTGCAGCACATGCTCCTTGCATCATCAGGATCCATATCCGAATTCACGAAGTTGGAAAAGTAGGGAATCCCGTATTTTGCTGTCATTTCCCATACTGGTTCCAGTACTTCGTTTTCCCAGTCGAAGTCAGCAGTTATATTGTAAGTTGGAATTGGGAAGGGGAAAACTTTTTTTGAGGCGTCACCTTCCAGCATAACTTCTGCAAAAGCCCGGTTGATCATATCCATTTGAAATTGAAACTCTCCAAGGTTTTTATCCTGGAATTTCCCTCCTACAATGGCAGGTAACCCGGCTATAGTTTTTGGAGGGACGAGATCCATGGTAATGTTGGTAAAAGGTGTCTGAAAACCCACTCTTGTCGGCACGTTGAGATTAAAAACAAATTCCTGCAGAGCCTGTTTGACTTCCCGGTGTGAAAGGTTGTCATAATAGACAAAAGGTGCAAGGTAAGTGTCAAAGTTAGCAAAAGCCTGTGCTCCTGCAGCTTCTCCCTGCATGGTATAGAAAAAATTAGCTATCTGTCCCAGTGCGGTCCGGAAATGTTTCGCAGGTTTGCTGCCGATCTTGGTTTCTACGCCAGTAAAACCCTGCATGAGAAGATCGCTCAGATCCCATCCGCAACAGTAAACAGAGAGGTTGCTGAGATCGTGAATATGAAAGTCGCCAGAAATGTGGGGTTCCCTTATGGCAGGGGAATATATCTCATTGAGCCAGAATTGTGCTGTTACTTCTGAAGCGATGTAATTGTTCAGTCCCTGAAGGGAATAGCCCATATTACTGTTCTCATTGACCTTCCAGTCGAGTTTTCCCAGATATTTGTTGATCATCTGTGTCGCATTTGCAATAAGTTCTTTTGTTTCACGCAGTTTTGCATGCTGCTCACGATAAAGAATATATGCCTTTGCTATATCAGCATATCCTTTTTCAATAAGTATCTTCTCGACGAGGTCCTGTACCTGCTCTACAGATGGATAACCCTTTTTGCTGAAGAATATTTCAAGATAGGATGAAACTTCACCTGAAACTTCATTTCCAATGGTTGAAGGATCCTGTCTTCCTACTGCTTTGGATGCTTTTACGATGGCTGACTGGATCTTTTCGTTGTTGAAGAGATCTCTGGTCCCGTCCCGTTTTTCGATGTATTTTATGACCATGAAGAATTCCTCCAGAATATATTCAAGTAAAGAGAATAATTGTTGTAAAGAAGCTATTTTTGATTATAACACTACCTGTGGCTATTACAAGATATAAAAACGCTGTATGTTGTGTATACGCTTGTGATATTCATGCCTGGCAGAGGGAATGGGAGGGGAATTATCGAGAATCTTATCATGCTTTCTGACTTGAATTATACATGTCTTTTTATCTGTTGTCATATGGGAAAATATCCTCAGCGATAGATCCACAATGTAAAATATCAGGGCGAAGATAGACTGTTTATTCGCCCTGATATTTTCTTAAAGAGTGTTAGATTAAATATTTTCAGCAGATCTTGAACTCCTTTATTTCACCTTTATGAGCATGTAGCTCTATCGTTTCTCCGCTGAAAGATATCTTCACGGTCCCTTTTCTGCATGGCAGGGTTTTGATGATGAGATCTGTCTGGGTGATGGTAACTTCCATTGGGATCCCCCTGTACCGGATATGCATGTGAAGTTTTCCCAGTTCTTTAGGGATAGCTGGATTAAAATACAGAATACCATGTTTAGTTTCAATTCCTGTGTAAGCTCGTTGAAGAATATCAGCACTTCCGGCCATGGCTCCAAGATGGATACCTTCAGGTGTAGTGCCCCCCTGGATATCGGAAACATCGCTTTCAAGTGCTTTAGTGAACATATCCCATGATCCGGTCCTGTCGGAACGTGCCAGAACCCATGAGTGGACGATCCTGCTCAAGGTAGACCCGTGGGATGTCCGTTTCATGTAATATTCGATATTATCAGGGATAGTATCACGTGTGAATTTATATCCCAACCCTTCGAAGATCTCCTTTAGTTGTTCTGATGAGAACAGATAGAAAAGCATCAGAACATCGGCCTGTTTTGAAGCTTTGTATCGATTCGGGGTATCACCTTCAGCTCCCAGTATTCTGTCAAGCCTTTGGATGTCCGTGTATTTCTGCTGGTAACTTTCCCAGTCGAATTCTTCAAGCTGATCATAACCTTCAAACTGGCTGATTATGCCATTCCCGTGAAAAGGGATCTTCATCCGTCTGGCTATATCTGTCCAGAGTTCAACCTCTGATCTTTGGAGGCCGAGCTTTTCACAGACCTGGCTGCATTCGGTTTCAGACAGAATATTGAAAAGATCGGTTGCTCTATTTAAAAGCCAGGTTACCATTACATTCGTATATGCGTTGTTGTTTAAACCCGGTTTATCTGATCCCGGATAACCATCATGATATTCGTCGGGCCCCATAACACCCTTTATCTCATAACGTTCTTCCTCTTTGTTGAAAGTGGTGATGCTTGCCCAGAAACGGGCGATCTCCATAAACATCTCTGCACCGTAAAATGATAAGAACTCCAGATCTCCGGTTACCTGGTAGTATTGCCAGATATTGTAGGCAAGAGCGGCGCTGACATGTCTCTGAAGGTATGAATTATCAGGGCCCCACTCCCCGGACTTGGGATTAAGATGGACCACCTGGCTTTCTTCCCGGCCGTTGCTTCCACTCTGCCAGGGGAACATGGCTCCACGAAAGCCTTTTTTTGCGGCTGCATTTCTTGCCATATCCAGCCGGCGGTATCTGTACATCAAAAGAGAACGTGTTATTTCGGGCATTCTGAGATTTAAAAGGGGGAAAATGAATATCTCGTCCCAGAAAATATGGCCCCGATAAGCTTCTCCGTGCCATCCCCGGCTCGGTACACCAACATCAAGATCCATCGTATGCATCGAAGTTGTCTGCAGAAGATGAAAGGTATACAGCCTTAATATAAGAGCTGTTCGATGACGGGAATTTTCTATTCCTGATTCATAATGTATCTCAAATCTGCGCCACAAATGATCCCAGGCAAGAATATGAGACCTTATAAGCGTATGGAAAGATTGGGACATTTTGATCGTTTCCACTGCTTCGTGCCCGCATTCTGTAATGGCGCGATCCCTGGAAGTGAAAAGGCTTACGGTTTTTTCTACTCTGAGCCTTTCTCCAATATTAACCCTGGTTTTGAATCGCTGTTCAATATATCCCTCCCGGCAGTTCGTTTCTGACAGGCAGTCTATTATTTCAGAGCCTTTATACACTGTTGTACGGGCTGCCTCGGCTATTGTTGTTTGCGACTGGTTTGTTCTGACTTTCAAGAGAATAATGTCCTTGTCGACCTGTCTTGTTTCCATCGGGTCAAGATGGACACTGTTAAGGTCTTTATATCTGTCCACTCCGGCGTTTATGACTGTTCCATCCAGAGCGGAAAGGATTTCCACTTCACCTGACCAGTTTTCAGCCAGAAATTCTGTTTCATGCGCAGCAAGATGTTGTTCCCCCATATGGACGATTCGTCTGTTCATTACCAGGGTTTCCCTGCCGGCATTATCTCTGAAACGGACTTTCCTGAAGAGGATCCCTTCCCGGAGTTTTAATTCCTGCCTGTATGAAAGTACTTCAACAGAAGATAGATCAAACCATTCAGCGCCATTTATTCTGAATTTCAAGGGCAGCCAGTTGGGGATATTTACCAGATCTTCATTTTCAATAACACGTCCTGAAATGGATGTCTCAAGCCTGTTATAGCCACCTGCAAGATAAGTTCCGGGATAATGAACATCATCGGCATCAGATTCTGAGGCTGCTCCCCGCGTAGCGAAATAGCCATTTCCAAGAGTGCATAGTGCTTCTCTCAGTTTTTCCTCTGCAGGATCGTATCCAGTATATGAAAAAGTCCAGTTATCCATGATATGTCCTCCTAATGATCAGGATCTGTGAGTAAGCCAAGAAATCTTCCAACTTCTGATGTGTTATTCAAAGCATATTCAGCAAAAGTGGTCCGGTCGGGTTCATTATCTTTCACAATTATTCCGATGCCCTTCCCTTTGAGTTCCCTGAAGGCGTCTTCATCAGTTATATCGTCCCCGATATAGATCGTCAGGCTGTTTTCAAGGTCACGTTCAAGTGCATCAAGTACCCACAACAGGGCTTTCCCCTTATCCCATTGGATATCAGGTTTGAGTTCAAAAACTTTCTTGCCTTTTCCTTTGGTCAGTGACTTGAATTTATTGAGAACTTCATCCACTATTTCTTCGATCAGTGAAATATCTCCATCCTCGACTTGCCTGTAATGAACTGCAATGGAAAATCTTTTGCGTTCTATCAAAGCGCCTGTTATTCTGTCAACTCTGGAGTGGAGTGCTTTTTCTGCACTATCAAGCTCCGGCAGGATCTCCTTGCCCATCTGGAAACCTTCTTTTTTTCTATCCATTGAAGAAATGTCAAAACCGTGACTGCCTGCGTATATAATATTATCAAGCTTTACAAGGCTGCGTACATCTTCAAGGTCCCGTCCACTTATAACAGCGACGCTTTGACTTTTGGCGAGGTTTCTTACGGTCTCTCTCATCTCCTCTGAAAGAACCGCCAGGTCAGGTCTGGAAACTATAGGCGTAAGTGTCCCGTCATAATCAAGAGCAATGAAAAATTCTCTTTGTCCGCTAAGTTTGAGAATATCCTTTGCTGAATCGAGCGCAGATGGGAGATGGCTTATCATAGTAATGGATGAAACAGTTTCATTTTCAACGGATAACTGAGAAAGATCTTTTACTACAATATCAGCGCCGTTTCTCAATAGTTCCTGTTCATGTCCTGTTCTATCGACACCAGTTACGAGACCGAAATTTCCACTTCTACCGGCTTGTACGCCGGAAACTGCGTCTTCGAAAACTATAGATCTTTCAGGGGTTACTTCAAGCCTTTTTGAAGCTTCGAGAAAAATATCCGGTTCAGGTTTTCCAGTGAGGCCGATCTTCGCAGAGAGAACTCCATCTACGAGCGTATCGAATAGTTCGGTCAGGTCTGCTGTATCAAGAATAGAAGCACAGTTTTTACTCGAGGATACCACAGCGGTCTTAAAACCTTTTGATCTTAAAAGTCTTATAAGTTCCACAGATGTCGTGAACACCTCTACGCCAATTTTATTCAGGTTTTCATGAAAAAACAGGTTTTTTCTGTTCCCAAGACCGCATATTGTTTCTTTCTCAGACGAATCAGAAGGGTCACCGTAGGGTATTTCTATATTTCTTGAGAGCAGAAAACTTTTGACTCCTTCGTACCTTGGTTTTCCGTCTACAAACTCCTGATAATCCTCCTGTTCGTCGAAAGGTTTCCAGGTTGTGCCTTCCTGGATAGCTCTTTTTTGAAGGTAGTCGTCAAATAATTGCTTCCAGGAACTTGAATGAACTTTCGCTGTTCTGGTGATCACCCCGTCCAGATCAAAGAGTGCCGCATCAAAATTCTCTCTGGTAATATCGTAGATTATCTCAGAGTAGCTCATTATCATTCCTCCCAGCTGAATCATAACACCGTTATTATATTATACTTATAGTCTTATAGTGAAATATTGCTTCCGCAATAAGAAACAGTCTTTGAAGTGAATTTCCCAAGATTACTGACTGAGGTAAAAATTGATATGAAAAGGAGGGGAATATTGATATTTCCCCCTCTGGAGAATGATTATTGTATTAGCATTTACCGATCAAATGGCAGAGATTGAAAAGTGGAGCTGTAAGGATTTCAGTCAGTATTGCCTGTTATTTTCTTGATTATCTCATTTTCAAGTTCTTCTGCTTCCTTCTTAAGTGTTTCCATGTGGCGAAGCTCTTCAGGTGTTATCCGTTCTCTACGGATGCATTTACCTTGCAACTGAAGATAGGTTTCAATTTTATGTTCAGGGAAACCGAGAAAAAGCCAGTTAGAGACATTAAAAAGCTCGTCAACGGAAAAGATCTGAAAATCGTCCTTCAGAAAAAAATCATCTATCTGTTTTACAAAATTGACAGGAGGGGTAAGAGATAGAGTTATGTTCTCGGTCCCATAGCCGTAGCCAAGTACAAAACAGAGTTTTTCCCTGTCCGTTAGTGTTGACCATCCATTGTAACGGGCGAAGTTTCCTGTCTGGGCAAAGGCTGGTGATGAAACGAAAAGAATGACTGCAAGACTTAATATTGCTAAACTTATCCTGCATTTCATAGAATGCACCTCTTTCGGTCAGGGGTTGTTTATCGGAATCTGCTTTGTGGGATTATCTCACAGAGCAGATAATAATGCATCATTGAAGTACCGTTTTTAATACTTAACAAATGGGAAATTTCTGAGAATCTCTTAAAGGTGAAAGACCCAAAGATTCAGTTCAATATTCAATTGCGAAGGCTCTTACAGGTGAAGCGTCTGCTTTTTCTATCCGAAGTGGCATACAGGAAAATGTGAAGTGGCATGATGAAAGGGAGTCGAGGTTTGTCAGATTTTCTATGATAAGCATGTCCTGCCTGAAAAATACATGGTGCACAGGAAAAGTTTCAGATTCAATGGTGTCAATTGACGGTGTATCAATGCCAATTCCCCGAAGTCCTTTTTCTGAAAGGATCTGGGCTGCTTCCACTGTAAGACAGGGGAAGTTCAGAAGATATTCGGCTTTCCCCCATAATCTGCTCCATCCTGTTCTGATGACAAGGAAATCTACCTTTTCAGATCTTTCCTGAAAAGGAATAATATCATCTGCTTCTATTTGCAGGCTTTCAGTCTTTGTAAAGTCAATCATCAGGGCATTGCCAAAAAAAGTTTCAATTTTATAATCCTCCAGTTCCTTGCCATCTGAAAGCATGTGGCATGGAGCATCAATATGTGTCCCGGAGTGTGATGATATTTTCAGTTCTGATTCAGCAAATCCGTCCTTTTCAACATTGAATAGCCTTTGGATAACAGGTTCAGGACTGCCGGGGTACATGGGCATATCATGGGATATCTTGTGAGTGAGATCTATGACCCTCATTATTCATTCTCCTTTACGCAGGTTTTCTGATCATTCATGTGAAAGTTCCTGTAGTAATAGACCTGGGAGGAGCTCCTGTAATGGGAATCGGAGCTCCTGAGTTAGTTTTAATCACGTGAATTTCCAGAAATTCTGCAGATATCATTAAGTGCTTTCTGGTAATTTTCACTGAGAAGTTCACATGCCCTTTTTACTACCTTCATCATTACTTTAATGTTTCCATCAGTGGAGAAGGGGATTATGTTCATTTTTACGTATTCTTCAGGTACCACGATTGAAAGGACTGCCGATGTGCCAGGAGTTGTTCCTGCAGATCGGTATATATCGTGGATTCCGTTGCTCATAAATATTATTCCGCCAAGATCCTGAGAAACGAGCCTTGAAATATCAGCCGCGATCCTGCTTTTTTCTGAAGATGTAACGCTTTTGCCCAGGGAAAGGGCCGTTTCGGAGAGTTTCCTCGAGAAAGTCTCTGTATTTCTGGCCATGGCACCCTTTGAGACCGGAAAAGCAGAATCTATCACTCGCCATTTTGTATTTACATCTTTTAGAGCGTTTTCAAGACAGGATGCAACAACTGAATTATCAGCTCCCCTGTTGTAGCGAACGAGAAAAGTTTCCTCGTTGATCCCTTCAAGATTGGGGACAAATGCCTTGCTTTCAATGATAATTGTCGGAACATTAACGACTCCAAGTTTTTCCATGAGTTCTTTCTTGAAATCCAGAGCCACGTTGCCTTCAAGATCCTCAACAGGGCCTGTCCCTCTGTTGGAACCATTAACGGTCAGCATAAGGGTCAATGAAAGATCATCGATCTGTACAGTCATGCCGCCAGCTATATCGTTTGCCTGTTCTGTATCCCGGCGCATTATTCGAAAGTCTCTAAGGTTCTTATTGAAGCTGTCCATAACAGCTTCTGCTATGGCATATTCAAGGGCCACAGGAACTTCTGAGATACCATGGCCGTACATTCGTCCAAATGCTTTCATTGCACATCTTTGGGGGAAACATCCATTTTCTCCCTTTATTCCTGTCATTAACTGTTCCTCGAAAGGAGTAATTCCCCTCCGGGGTAACCCTCTGCCTGTCCCTCCTGAAACTGTCTTGACAGTCACCGATCCCTCAGCCCTGTCAGTTTCAACTTCAGCGATCATCGGAGAAACTCCGGTAGCTGAGCAGAGCATGGATGAAACCAGGGCAAATCCCTGGGAATCATCCTGAACAAATCCGGAATGACTGAAAACATGTCCTGCACCAACATGTCCAGCAATGCATATGGTCATGTTAACACCTCCTGATCAGATATCACTGGCCGGTGTTTATTTCTCCCCTGTAATTGCGGTACATCATTGCCTTGACATCTTTTACCTGATGGGTGTGTCCAAGTACCCACATCAGTTTTGTGATAGAGGCTTCCTTTGACATGTCATAGGCTGAAATAGCTCCTGATTCCAGGGCTCTCTGTCCGACTTCATAGGTGTGAAGATCTACTCCGTCATATAATACCTGGGTCGTAAGCAGAACTGGTATCCTTGAAGAGACTGCAGTTATTTTTTCGAGCAGATCTCTGCCCCGCCAGGGGATTCCTCCTGATCCAAAACTTTCTATAACAAGACCTTTGTATCCTGCATTACAGATCGTGTCTACAATATCCGGATCCATGCCGGGGAAAAGTTTCAGTACAATTATTGAAGGATCGAAAGATGTATCCAGATGGACAGATGAACCAGTTTTTTCAAGATCCGGGTCAAACAGGATACCTTCATCAGAGATCTTGCCGGCCAGCGGACAGTTTACACTTACAAAAGCATCATACTGAACAGATCTGATCTTTGATACCCTGCTTCCCCTGATAAGTTTTCTGTTGAAAACCGCATATACTCCATCAATATCTGAGGATGCTGCTGTAATAGAATCTTTCATGTTAACTATGGCGTCTGTATCATCCTCTATAACCGATTTCATTGAGCCCGTTACTATTACAGGTTTGTCCAAGGGGCCGAGCATAAAAGAGAGCATAGATGTAGTATAGGCCATGGTATCAGTACCATGGGTGATGACCATTCCATCACAGTCGGGGAGATTCTCTGCAACTGCCTCTGCGATAGCTTTCCAGTCTTCAGGCTGCATCAGGGTACTGTCTATGCTGAAGAGATTTTTTACCGTGATCTCTAAATCTTTTTTCGATATGTCGCAATAACTTACGATATCCTCCCCCGAAAGAGTGGCTGACAGACCTTTGTCCGTTGGAGTGCTCGCAATTGTTCCTCCCGTTCCCAGTATAAGTATTTTAGGCATCTTAAATCCTCCTGAAAGCTGATATGTTAAAACTGGCCACCAGGGCTTAAGGAAAGTGAATCAGCCGGTGGCCAGAGTGTTAGATATCCAATAGAAGCCCTGCTTATTATAAAGCAGGATTTAAGCTTGATGGGCGTAATATTTGTCCTTGTCGAATTCCTTGATAAAGTGGCTTACCACCATAACTCCAATTGGGTCTCCCGTGATATTGGTCATGGTATTGAGGACATCGATGAAAAGGTAGATACCTGCGATCCATCCCACAGGTGTCAGAGGCAGGCCAAGGGTCTGGAAGGTAACGGCAGCTATCATGATGCCTCCTCCGGGTACACCTGCGCAGGCCGCGGCACCGAAGACACCAAGTACAACAGCGATGCCTATTTGAACAGGTGAAAGACTGACCCCATACATCTGTGCCGCCCAGATGGCGTATATGGGCATTTCTGCGGCAACTGCCTGCATGTTTATTGTTGCTGCTATCGGCAGGATAACTTCAGCTGCGTCGTCTGGCACTCCAAGTGTTCTTGCACAGCTGAGAGTAACAGGAAGAGTACCGGAACTGCTCTGGATCGCGAATCCCGTTATCATGGCAGGTGCCATTTTTCTCCAGTAACTGAATGGAGTGACCTTTAGAAGACCCATAAGGAGAAGCGGATGAAGCACAAGGAGTATTAGAGCATATGCAGTCCACTGTGTGATAACCATCTTTGCAACAGATGTTATGGCTTCTCCTCCTGTTGTTCCAACGAGATTGGCTATCAGGCAGAAAACACCAAGGGGAGCATACCAGAGTACAAGATCAACTACTTTGTATATCATGGTTAGAAGAGCATCAAGAAGGTCTGTAAGGAATTTTGCCGCTTTGGGTGCAGCTTTTGGAAGAAGTGATATGCTGACGCCTATCAGTATTGCCATAACTATTATCTGGATCATCTGGAGTTCCAGTAGTGGTTCGATTGAATTTTGAGGTATCCAGCTGAGAATAATATCCTTGATAGATGAGGAAGTTACATCTACCCCCTTCTGCGCAAGTTCCATTCCAATTCCTGGTTTCATAATTGTTGCTGTTATGTATCCAATGCAGGAAGCTATTATTCCAACTACTGCCCAGTAACCCATGAAAATTCCGAACACCTTTCCCAGTCTCTGAAAATCTGACATGGTGGTAAGGGCGTGAGCAATGGATATGAAAACAATGGGTCCCACAACAAATTTCAGGAGCCTTATGAAGATCAGCCCAAAAGGTTCAAGAAAACCTATCTGTGGTCCCGTAATGTATCCCACGAAAGCTCCAAGTACCGCTGCAACGAGAACGTATAACGGCCGCTTGCCGAACTTGATGGTGTATGCGCTTGTTTTTCCTGTTTCTGCCATAACAATTAATCCCCCCTGAATATAATTATTATAGTATGAATTCTATCATTAACCTGTTGCTCTTTCCACATGGTGAAATCTTCATATATTATTTGATAGATTAGATAATGACAAAATGAGTTTCTTAGATGCATTTTTATTCTCCAGAAAAAGGATTGTTTTTGTGAGGTTTGAATTTTTGCCTTTTTAACTTTTTTGATTTTGGGAAATAATATCCTGGTTTACATTTGTGATAATCCTGAGAAAGCTGATGTACAATAAAATAAGTCGTAATTAATATTTTGCATTATGAGGTGAATAGCTTGGAACTTGTCTGGGAAAAAGATTACAGGATAAGGATCTATGAGGTATCCGGAGATGGAAGAATTCATCTTCCTGTTATCATGGATCTTATGCAGGATGCTGCAAGTGAACATGCGGGGCATCTTGGTCTTGGGGTGGAACATCTGACGCCCATGGGCATATCATGGTTTCTTGCAAAGGTCCATATTGAACTTGATGAATATCCTGAATATGGAGATATATTAAAGGTTACAACCTGGCCAAAGAAAAAAAGAAAGGTCTTTGCATATAGAGATTTTAAATTTTCCGTCTCAGGCAGGGACATAGGTGCTGCGTCGAGTATATGGTGTCTTGTGGATCTTGAAAAAAGGTCTCTTATTAAGCCTTCTGATCATCTCCCGGGGTTACCGGAGAGAAAAGTGGATGCCCTTGAGACCACTTTCCCATCAATTTCTGCCTTGAGTAGTTATGAATACAGAAGAGAGGTAAAGGCCGGCCTCACGGATCTTGATCTTAACAGGCATGTGAACAATACTGCTTATTCCCGATGGGGTATAAATACGCTCCCCCCAGACCTGGTTAATAGATACTCCCCAGTCAGAATTGATGCAGTGTTCAAGGATGAAACCAGCCTTGAAGAAAAGCTTCTTTCGGATGCTGTCATCCAGAGGAGAGAGGGAGAAATTCTAACTGTTCACAGGATAGGCAAAAAGGACGGTGAGAAGGACGCATTCAGAATGAGGATTGAGTGGAAAGCCTAAAAATCATGAGGATAGCCTTATAGTATCATTACTACAGGCTTATTGATATACTTTCTGGTCATCAGGATGCTTCTGCGAACACCTGAATACCCATTTCATTAAACAGGAGGAAAATATCTATGAAAGATCTCTGGTTAGTATTTGGAAAGGTGTTTTTTTTAATAGTCGTTCTTGTCTGGATATTCATTCCCGTTACAGGTGTTTTTGCTTTGGAAGCAGATGAATATGTGTCTGGAGACTTTGACCTTTATGATCTAAGGAAGTCAGAAAACGAAATATTCATGTTTGCCCTTGAATTGTCAGAAATCGTAGAAAGTAATGAATCTGCCTCAGGTCCTGAAGCAAAAGGGGAAATGATCGATACTTTTATATTTAATTCTGAGAAAGTAATTTTTTTATGTAAAGAGCACCTGAAAAAAGATATTGGATCCTTCTCAAATAAAGAGACTGAAGTTTATCTTGGGATCCTGGAGGCTGCTTTTTCAACTTTCAGCGAAATAAAAGGATATCTTTCAGGGCTGGTCGAGGAAGATCTCAATTCCATAAACTGGATACCATGCAGTGATGCATTGGGTGAATATTTTAAAGCCCGCCGGGAACTGATCGGAATGTCAGAGATCCACAGACTTGAAAAGGGAGTAGTCTTCGATTATCTGGCAGATCTGGTCTCAACCATAAAACCTGTAGAAAAAGAAAGGGAAGAGATAGTTAAAATTCTTGCTGGTTTTTCCGATAATACGGATTCGTACATTGAGGCACACAGGATATATGATGATTCACGTTCTGCTTTGATGAGGATCGATACACCAATGATACCCCTGGATGTTTCCCTTTTTCGATTTAACGATCTTTCAGGTATTTCATCAGACTGCCGTATCTTTTGTCTTGATATTCTGAGATCGTCAGCCATATTATTAAGATATATTGACACAGGAAAGGATTCTTACAGGGAAGAGATAGAAACCCTTGCATCCAGATCTGAGCTGTTGTTTGACAGAATAATTGAAAAAGCAGGAAAGATCAAAACGTATTATTAGTTAATGACAGGCATCCTCCAGACTGTGATGGAAAGTCCTCATAATGGTTAATCAAAGTGGGCAATGAAAGATCACTATCTTATCAGAGAGTTCTCCATTTCATTTCTCTATCCAGGAGCAACATAAAAATCGATCAGGAACGTATGATCCATAAGATCAAACAAGAGACAGGTTTTATATTCTTTTCGGATCGATCCCATGTTATTACATTTACCGCTCACTATATTGAACTATTATTCCGGTGAGACGAGGATAATAGTTCAATATTTATGATTCTGCGCTACAATGAACAGGTAGAGCTGTGCATTGGGCTGTGTTGAAAACAGAAAGGGTTGATTCATTGTGACAGACGGGATCGAAGAAAGGATAAAAAGAAGCATAAGCCTGAATATTAATGATCCCGAAAGAAGAGGTTCTCTCGTAAGAGTAGGTGGAGAACACGGACTTGTCGTTGTTGGGGATCTGCATGGTGAGCCTGATAGTCTTAGAACACTGAGATCAAAAATTACCGGTAACTGTATATGGATCTTTCTTGGCGATTATGTGGACAGGGGATCAGGATCCATTGAAATTCTCTCAATGGTGGTAGATATGCAGTTATATATGCCAGAAAGCGTAATACTCCTTCGAGGTAATCATGAAGACTGGAATATGAATCTACGTTACGGCTTTGCCGATGAGATATCCAGGAAGGGTTATAAAGACCTGATACCTGTAATCCTTGACTGGTATGAAAGTCTTCCCCTGTTTGCAGTTTCGGAGGATCTTGTTGCGGTACATGGTGGGCCACCATTTCCTCCAGTCGGGACAGTCAAAGAACTTGAAGATATTACATATCTGTCCAAGAAAGGTCAAAGTGTTGTATGGAGCGATCCTCTCGACAGGTTTTATCAACCAAGGGGAGGTGGTACAAGAGCCTTTTCCAGGGAGGAATATCAACGCTTCCTTGAAGTTACAGGATGTAGTTACATGGTAAGAGGCCATCAGTACAATCCGGAGGCAGGATACAAGGTTAGCTTCGATAACTGCCTGACACTATTTTCTGCACGGTACGGAAGGGAATGGAAGAGAAGTTTTCTTTATCTGGACAGAAGACCTCTTACAGAAAATATAGAAGATAAGGTAATAACATTCTGAATGGCAGGAATTCGCAGGAAGGTGAAGTATGTTCAAGTCGCTCATTTGGAAAATAATTACTGTGTTTCTATATAAAAGAAAACAACAGGAAAGCCCTGGCTCATTTTTGACTGATGAAAGATCAATATACGAGGAGCGGATATTCAGCAAATATGTAACCATAGTCTTTACATTGACAGCGATCTTTTTTCTCATTCTTGCATACTGGATAGGAAATAAACCCTACTTGCCTTTTTCGGATGGGCAATTATTCTTTCCATTTTTACTGATGATCTTTATCTCGGTCAATTTCAGCACTCTCAAAATAAAAATAACATTAAATGGGCTCAGTTTGAGATATGGCATTATGCATTATGATGCTAACTGGGATAAAGTTGACTCATCATTCATCAATTATTCCAGGGCAGGGAAGTTGCTTCCAGGCTGGGGGATAACAATAACCTCTGCTTCACAGGGTGGTAACAGACTCAATTACATTGTTCCCGGGAAGCCTGAGGTCATCTGTAAAATGAAAGAAGGGCTTTTTGAAGAGGTTGCATTTTCCAGTGAGAGACCACAGATCGCAATAACAGCAGTAGAACAGGGCGTAAGGAGATAATACTATCACTGGAAATTCAGTAGAGATTAAAATTATCCGAAAATTACAAAGCTTTGGGATTGACAGAAAACTAAGACTGGCTATACTATTTAAGTATTAGCTAATCATATCACTAAAAAGATGAAAGATTTATTCTTAATGTTCCTGGGACACACTTGTACTTTCCCTTAAATATTCTACTCATCAAACCCTCATGGCACTTTATTAGATCCTTTTCCACTCTGTTTATGAGCAAATGTAATAAAGTAAAAAATATAAATGGTTATTTTGTCTTATTACGAGAAGTTAAGTTTATTCCAGCTTAACATTTGCTTTTCCCGCTCAAAATTGAAGGGAGGCTGATATTTTCTTATCTGAAGAACAGCTTTACGTTATCTGCGTCGTTATGGCTTTGGCTGATCGAAAGGGCAAAATCGTCGAAAGACGATGACGCAAAGTCACGGGTCTAATGCATAAAAGCAATGATGGCCGGGCTGCCGAACCTATGATCTGAATTATAGGGGAGGTTGCAGTTATGTTGAAAAAATTGAGTCTCATATGTATAGGGTTATTGAGTGTTACCCTTCTGTTTGGGGTCGCCTGGGCGGATCTTGAGACAGAAACAGTAGGTCCTTTGTCGTTTTTTGATTCAGAAGGAGACCTTGAGGTAGTGGTTAAAGCTACCCATCCTGGAATGGCAACAGGGATACAACCTTCTGTTGAATGGGTTCCCTGCGGGGATCCTGAAGATGGTTTCAAGCTTCAATGGGATGATCCCAGTCCTGGAGAAAAATGGGTTATTTCCGAGGTTAAAGTGAGTGCTGTTAACGAGTCCGACCTTTATAAGTATGATGTTTCCTGGGGTGACGTGGAAAACCCATCTTTGTTTACGGAAATTCCTACTGATTGTTTCAAAGCCGGAGGTGGCAGTCCAACACCACCGCCACCACCTGAGGAAATCGTTAACAGCTGGGAAGTTGAAGTTGGTGCCTGTGAATCCTGCCCGCCTGAACCTGAAGCAGATGTAGTCCCCGTAGGAAATACCTGTGATGAGGATTACTGGACATTTTCCTTTGATATCGAAAGTTGTGACAATTTATGTTCCCTTGATGTGACTTTCGACCTTGACTGTGATCTTTGCGGTGAAGGTGAATTAGGCATCTGGGAACTGGTATCCCAGGACTGTGAGGGATGTACCTGGGAGTTTATCGGTGGAGAATATGTGAGTGAAGACATCTCTGAAAATTGTGAGCCAGAATATGTATGTACTCTCAATTGGGAACTCACAAGCTCCGATTACAATTTCTGCGAGCTTGAGAGCAGGGTCTTTGGAATTGGCCCAGCACCTGAACTGCCCGATGAGAAGGTCATTTCCGGAGATATAGATGGGGAAATCGGTTACGAGATAACCCTCACCAGTTGCCTGGAATATGAAGGAGATCTTCCAGATTTGACAGTGAACGTTCTTGATACAGAAACTGTGGCCGGTCTTCCAGGACTTGATCAGGACCTTCTTGCGGATGAAGGCGTTTTCTTCGATGTAGAATTTGATCCCAGTTCAGATGGTGTCTGCGGAGTTGAGGTATGCTTCTTCGTCAACGAAACCTGCGAAGAGTTTTCGGATGTCGGGCTTTACTACCTGCCGGTGGAAGGTGAGACATGGGTGGAGAAGGAATGGACCTGTTCTGAGTCAACCCGCGAAGGTTTCATCAGCCAGGTATGTTTCTCCTTTGATGCCACTCAGATCGAGGATTTCGAGAACAATACCTGGGGAGCCGGACCGGATTCCCTCTTCAGCCAGTCTCCATCACCAGGACCTACTCCTGACGGTGAAGAAGACAACGGCGGCGGAGGATGCAGCGTTGGAGGTTTCACTTTCTCCATGCTCTTCCTGGTCATTCCCATGGTTCTTCTTGGCAGTAAGAAATTTTAGGCAGGAATGGCTCTCAGTTTAGCGTGAACTTTTCATAGATCGTGACACTTGACAGGGACACCTCTTGAAGAGGTGTCCCTTATACCCTTAAAAATGATTCTTAAGTCCCATATAAAATAGTCTGATATCACTACTTGAAAAAGTGGAAATGAGTTAATATTAACTTTAGCAGATCACCATGGTATCCAGAGACAAAATTAGAGTGTGAGAGTAGGGTGAGACAGAAGATAACAAATGTATGAACAGAAAAAACTGAAGATCTCTTGCAAATATGGACATGATTAATTGTATTTGTATAATTCCTGAGTTTTCTTATGAACATCATTTCGTTATTTCCACGGAAAATTCCTTTCTAAAACTTTCTTTAATTATTAATTGTTCTTTAATTGTATAACAACTCCTCTGCGGATATTTGTTGTGATTAGGCACTTTGTCTTTTTGATCTCGACAAAGGAAAGGGGTGATTGAACTCCTCAAGAGAAAAAATCAAAACCATGTTTTGTGTTTAACAAGGGGGTAAGTTTATAGCGATAATGGCAAAATCGTCGAAAGACGGTGACGCAAAGCCGCGGGTCTAAAGCCCTGTTGGGGTCATGACCGCCCGGCTGCCGAACCTGAAAGGTAAATATTTTAGGGGAGGTGTAAAAGCGTTATGAAGAAGGTTATTGTTTTTTGGTTGGCCATATGTATGGTCTTCACCCTCGGAGGAGCAGTTTCAGCTGCCGACCTTGAGCCACAGGCAGTAAATTATGATAATGACAGGTATGAAACCAATATCCGTGAAGAAGACGGCATTGGCTGGAAGCTTGAACTGGTTGAGGCCATTGAAGGAGGAGATCAGCCAAGTTTTATCTGGCAGTATGACTGGGAACTTAGGGATTGCCGTTACGAAGACGGTGA
>CAYPIU010000027.1:0-23232 GCA_964410915.1 uncultured Synergistales bacterium
TGCCCCATGTAACCAGAAGTGCAGCAAGTGTTCCTACTATACCTCCTGTTATTATGGGACCTAACCGGGACATAAGAAGCTGATTGATACTTTTCAAAAATAACCACTCCCATTCTGTTGAGTTTATCAAAATATAAAAACCAGATATGCCAGTCAAAAAGAATATGGATCAAGTCATTATTAATGAATGGCATAATTATTATAACTACATAGAATTTTTTTGCAAAGGGATCAGGGAAGCATTTCAAAAAATATTTTATGAATTTCACCGGGGAAAGATCGAATTCGTATTTTGAAGACAGTTAAACCTTCAGTAGAAGTTTACTTTCAAGGTTATCAAGGAATGACTGGACTGCATCATACTTTCTGAGATAGGCAAAGAACCATCTGCAGGTATCTCTTTCTCTGAAAAGGTCAATTGATGGCTGGTAATTCATATCATAAAGCCATGAGATCTGCAGAAACAAAAAGTCTGAGAGTGTCCTGACATTAGCATAAGATGCACTACCCTGGTTATTTATCTCATTGACAAGAGCTTCTGATACTCCACCATCTATATCAATGCCGGGCATAAGTTCAGCCATCCTGCCCTTTTCCACATTAGCCCTTACAACTTCGTAAATATCAAGTTTGTCTGCATCCCTTACAAGTTTTAGAAATGGAAGGATATATTCAGCCACGGCAGCAAGGCTTCTTTTGTTGTGGTATCTCGTAGACTCCTTCAATATCAAAAGGGTCACATTGTCCAGAATATCTACAGGAAAGCGGTCAACAAGGACCTGATAACCCCTCTCGCCATGATCCACGGAGTAAGGATCATAAAACGTGCCAAAATCCCTGAACTGGGGAAAGCGTCCGGTATCGTGAACAAGCCCTGCAGTATATCCTGCTATTCTGCCCTTCTGAGACCATGCAAGTTCTGTTGCTATTTTCAGGGCATTATCGGCAACCCTGTAAGAATGGTCATATTTAAGCTTCAGGTGCAGGCCAAGATATCCCCGGGAATCGGCAAAAGACATTGAGTATTTTTCGAACCATTTTATTACGGCATCTCTTTGAGATGTATTCATTGCTTAACCTCATTTCACCTGAGCATATTCTGCAAAAAAGTCCTTAAATATAAGGGCCGGAACAGAGACTCTCCGCGCCGGCCCTTGCGTGGAAAAATAAATATCCTCTAACCTTTGAGAAAGGTATATGCAACACCTGAAAGTGAAGCGACACCTGTCGAAAGGACATCATCATCAACCTTGAACATTGGGTGGTGATGAGGATAATCGGTCTTTTTTTCATGATCCCCTGTACCGAGGAACATGAAAGCCCCGGGGATCTCGTTAAGATAAAAACTGAAATCCTCACCCCCCATGGTTGGGTCTATTTCGTAAATATTTTCCTCCCCCACAAAATTTGCCACAGTGCCTCTTGCCATTTCAGCAAAATCTGCGTTGTTAATTGTACTGGGAAGGTGGAAGTTATATTTGAAATCTGCCTTGCACCTGAAAGCGCTGCATGTATCCTTGACAATCTCCTCGATCCTTTCAGGTACATACTTCCTGAGACCAGGATCAAAAGTCCTTACAGTACCACTGAGGGAAACAGTATCTGGAATTATATTAAAAGCATTTCCGGCTTTGATCTCACCTATAGATACAACTACAGTTCCGAGAGGGTCGATCTCCCTGCTTACGATAGTGTTCAGTGCCATCACTGTCTGGCAGGCAGCTATTGTGGGATCAACTGCCAGATGAGGCATTGCTCCATGGCCGCCTTTACCCTGAATATCCACGAAAAATGAGTCAGCGGAGGCCATTATCGGACCTCTTGTGTAGGCTACCTTCCCACTTTCAACTGGAGACCAGATGTGGAAACCGTAGATCGCATCCACTCCTTCAAGAATACCTTCCTGAACCATTGTTTTTGCACCGCTCTTGCTTGGGCTCTCCTCAGCGGGCTGGAAAATAAAACGTACTTTTCCCGGGATATCATCCTTCATTTCACTCAGCACTCTTGCTGCGCCAAGAAGCATTGATATATGGGAATCATGGCCACAGGCATGCATCCGACCTTCATTTTCAGACCTGTAATCCACATCGGCTTGTTCTTTGATCGGAAGAGCATCAATATCTGCCCTGAGGGCTATACATCTGCCCGCCTTATCTGCATTCAGATCAGCGATCAGACCTGATTCTCCACCGCCAACCCCGGTTCTGATGTTTTCAAACCCCATATCCCCAAGGATACCAGCTATTTTTTTTGTAGTCTCGACCTCTTCCCACGAAACTTCAGGACATTTGTGAAAAGAATGTCTCCATTCGACAACCTGCTCCTTTAGAGATTCGGCTCTCTCCCTGATCTTTCCAAGCATGATCTTAAAACCTCCATTATGATTTTAGTTGTGTATAATCAGGTGTTGTATAAAACCGTTTCCGACATTTTTTAGATGGAAAACGGATAAAACACCAGAGAATTTTATCTCTACAGGATGTTCAAGTCCAGTTTCCATGAATAATTAACGGGCTACACATGTTTCTACATTGTTATGTATAATTAATTCAAAATTGAACAATATCGACCACCCCCGGAAGGATGATCTATCATAACTAACAGACATACACAAACCAACCCAGGCCTTAAATATCGCTGGATCATATGGACTGTAATGGTTTCCGCATATCTTATCGTCTTTTTTCACCGTTTAGCCCCGGGTGTTCTTCAAAATGAGCTGACATCTGCTTTCGATCTTACTGCCACATCTTTCGGAACTCTTGCTTCCATGTACTTTTATGCCTACATGGTAATGCAGATACCCGTGGGAATGCTTGCAGATACTCTCGGGGCAAGGCTCACCGTAACAACCGGAATGCTTTTTACTGCTGCAGGCTCTTTAATGTTCGGAATGGCAGTTTCTCCAGCAACAGTATTTGCAGGAAGATTTCTTGTAGGAATAGGCGTCTCTACTGTGTTTATCTCCATACTCAAGATCCAGTCAAGATGGTTTATGGAAAATGAATTCGCAACCATGTCGGGACTTACTCTTCTTGTTGGAAATTCAGGAGGTATCCTTGCACAAACTCCCCTTGCTTTTCTCGTGACCATAATTTCCTGGCGTCATGTGTTTATGGGTGTAGGATTTATCTCACTTGTAATAGCTTCCCTTTGTTATATCCTGATCAGAAATAACCCTGCGGATCTCGGATATGAAGAGATCAATGAATTTATACCTCAAAAAACCGGGGAAAAAATATCTCTTAAAAAAGCACTCTGGAGCGTTGTTTCGGAATGGAGGATATGGCCCGCAATGTTCTTTTATGTCTTTATAAACGGAAGCTGGCTCGCCTTTATTGGTGCCTGGGGAGTTCCATATGTTGTCAATGTATATGGCCTGTCCAGGGGAGATGCTGCCGGATTTATAATCTGGGCAATGCTTGGAATGATAATTGGATGTTTTTTCTCCGGATGGATATCAGACAAAACAGGACGAAGAAAAATTCCGATGATGGTCTTGGCCATTTTATATACCTCCACATGGGGTTTCATATCACTCTGGAACGGAGGCATGCCTCCTCTAATTATCCTTAAACCGCTCTTTTTCCTTATGGGATTCGGCTTTACCGCCTTTCTGCTCTCTCTTTCTGTGGTCAAAGAGACCAACAAACCTGAATATACAGGAATAGCAACATCTGTATATAATACAGCAGGCTTCCTTGGAGTACCCCTTGTGGCAACACTTACAGGTTATATAATTGATCTTGCGACTGCCAATGGTCTGCCGCCAGTTACACAGTTCCACTATGCTTTTATGGCAGTATTCCTGTTTCTTTGTGCAGGAACGCTTATGCTGATCCCCGTGCCCGAAACACATTGCCATAACATACACAAAAAATAGATATAGAGCCTGGAGATTACTTGACATCCTCTCGCCCTGGCAGTGCTGATAAAAACTTTGTGTTATGCTTTCTAAAGAAAAACCATAATTATTTGAGCCTTCTCCTTATCTTTAATTTTAAGATCATAGGGGGAAATTAGAATTACGAAAAGGAGATCGATCCTGTTGGAAAACAATATTGAAAGTCTCAAAGTCACGATCCTGGCAGAAGATAGTGTAATGTATGAAAGTCCTTTCTGGGGACAGCATGGAATATCCTTTCTTCTGGAAACACAAGGTTCAGAGAACAAAAAGATAATGATAGACGTTGGACAGAATTTTGAAGCCCTTTTTCATAATATGCAGATCCTTGAGGTTGACCCATGTTCCATAGATGCACTTGTCCTCACACATTGCCATTACGACCATACCGAAGGAGTCTCCAGTCTGCTTGAAGCAAGGGGAAATAAAGAGCTTCCAATAATAGCTCATCCTGACCTTTTCAGACCACATTTTATAACCTCCCCTTTTCTAAGGCATGTCGGCATGTCCAGGCAGGACAGCAGGGAAAAACTGGAAAGCAAAGGTGGAAGACTCCTTTTGACTTCAGAACCTCTCGAGATCATGCCGGGAATTATCACAACAGGTGAGATCCCTCGCGTAACAGATTTTGAAGATGCCGGTATAGCCTTGAAGACCATAAAAGAAGGCAAGATCCTGAAGGATGAAGTACACGACGATATTTCAGTACTCGCAAATGTAAAAAACAAGGGTATTGTAGTGTTAACAGGCTGCAGTCATGCTGGAATAGTTAATATCTCCTTCCACGCCATGAAACTGATCCCAGGTGAGACAATAGAAGCTGTCATTGGCGGATTCCATCTCATAGAAGCTTCCGGGGAAAAGATCGATAAAACGGTCAAAGCATTATACGACATCAATCCTGGTTGGGTTGCTTCCGGACATTGCACTGGCTTCAGGGCCCAGGCCAGACTCTTTGAGATATTTGAGGATAGATTCTCACCCCTGAGTTCCGGAAGAACATTTGAAATATAGAACAGTTAATTAATAAGGTTAGAGGAAGGTGCTTTTAAGTACCTTCCTCTTTTTTTGAAAGGATATAGATTACAGAAATTTTAAGGCTACTATACCTGCCGCACACAGGACAAGAAAACCGAAATACTTTCTTATCGACACGCAATCGATCTTCATAGTAAGAAAAGCTCCTGCCTGTGCACCAATTACAGATCCAGCCACGAGAAACATTACAAGGATAAAATCTACATTATTGTTAATAAAATGACTGAAAGAACCGAAGACCGCGCTGGCGAATGTCTGCATCAGACTGGTACCGACAGCCATTCTCGTGGGCACACCTACGACATATATCAGGACAGGAAGCAGGATGAAACCTCCCCCTATACCAAGAAGACCGCATAGAAAACCTACAACAGTGCCGACAAGGATGATCGGCCAGATCGACAGGGCTTGATCCGGGACTGAATTGAATGATACAAGAGGTTTGAGTTTTACAGACCTGAACTTTGATATGACAGCAGACTCAGCCTCACAATTTCCAGAACTCTTCCTGAAAGTCTCAAATATCATGTAACTTCCCATAAGGAGAAGGAAAAAGAGATAAATAATTGTCATAAAGAGGTCCATCTCACATATTTCCTGACCTCCAACGCAATAGACTCTGTCAGAACTGAAAGATTCGAGGATCATTACACCGACTAGGATCCCTGCAAATGCACCAGATATAAAAAAGGCCGCAAGTTTAAGATCTATATTCCTTTGACGAAAATGCCGGATGACACCTGAAAAGGCTGTAAAAACCATTTGTGCAAGGCTGCTGCCTACAGCAATATTATAGGGAATACCCAGAAGTACGTTCAGGAAAGGGGTAAGCATAAACCCTCCGCCCACCCCGAAAAGCCCTGAAATAATACCAATTAAAGTACCTAATAGTATCACCGAAAGGGCATTGATCGTTATGCCAGCAATGGGTAAAAAGATCTCAAACATCCAGTACCTCCAGAAATAACCATCTTCAGATCAAAGGATAAATTCTTGACTATTTTATTTTCAGGGGCAAAAGATCTAAAAGGAAATACAGAATAAAACAATTCTGAAAAGACCAATGAACAGATACACATTACGAGTGAAAAAAAACAGGATGGACAATAATAAATTGATCCCTTAGATATTGATAATTAATTAAACTATAATTCCTAATTACCGGATCTTACCACAAGCGTATCATAGCCTTCACGAACAAGCAGTTTTTCTATCCGCTCAGCAGTTTCCCTGCTTTCACCACCATTTACCCTTACACGGTAGTAACTTCCCGGCTTGGTTATTTTAACGTTAAAACCACTTTCAGTTATGTTTCCGGCGAGCCTCTCCGCATCAGATCTGTTCTTTAGCATACCGACCTGCACTCCCCAGGTCCCTGCTTCCTGGTAGGCTGTAAAAACATTAGAGGAAGTCTCCGGAATTATTGCTTTCACTTTATCCGACTTTACGACAAGAGTATCATAACCTTCTTTCGAAAGAAGTTCTTCTATATACAAGGCACTTTCCCTTGTTCTGCCGCCTCGTATCCTCACCCTGTAATAACTCCCCGGTTTTGTAATATCCGGGTAGAACCCCTTTTCTTTAACCCTGGCAGCAAGCCTTTCTGCATCCTCCCTTGAAACCACCATGGCGATCTGCACTCCCCAGGAAGGATCTTCCTGATAAGGACCCGATGCGATTATCTCTCCTGAGTTTTTTTCCTGACTGTTTTCTTTTTTTATTGCAGCTGACGGCTCTTTTAGGGTCTCTGCTTGAGACTTTTCATTTTCCGCCGGTACAGCAACGAGAACTTTTCTTTCAGACAGTGCTTCATTATCATCTGGTGTTTCCTGAACTGATCCTTCATTTTCCAAACTTTTACCGCGATCTTCCTGAGTTTGCTCAGTTCCAGGATTTCCTTCAATACTTTCAGGACCAACCAGAGCCTTTTTATCGGTCAGGTCTTTATTCGCAGTAATTGCAGGCCTGGAATATTCAGGCCCCTTCTCCTGGATAAAAAAGTCTCTGGCAAAATAAACAAGTGTTAGAGCAAGAACGATACCCAATAATGGAATTAGAAGGTAGGTACCTCCAGCTGTAAAATGAGTTTTCCCTTTGTTTCTCGTTTCCTTTCTGGAATAGCCTGGCCTTCTTCTGCGTGAAGAGGGGTTTTCTCTCCTCATAAATCGTTCCTCCTGATCCAGGTGGAAATTGAAATATATCATTATCGTCAGGGTTTATTATACATTCAAAGAGAATCCCTGAAAGGCAATAAAGACATTTCCGTCTATCATACTCTTTAAACATTTTAGTATTAAAGAGTATGATAGATGCTGTAATTTTCCCATTCTTAATGGAGGTGTACAATTTGTCAACAAGGATAGAAGAAGAAGTTCAAAAAAGGATAGAAAGAGACCCTGAAGAAAAGATACTCTGGTGGGATCATATCTGGTGGTCAGGAACAGACTTTATAGCTAAAGTCGATGAATGTTCATTCAACCTTCAAAAGAGCGGGATCGGTAAAGGCAGCAGACTCGCTCTATATGCACCGGATTCTCCCCTTGTTCTTATGCTTTCTCTTGCAGTGTGGAAATTAAAGGCAAGTATAGTCCCTTTGAACCCCAGGGGAGGTATAGAAGCCAATCTTCGTGTACTTGGGAAAATAAACCCTTCAGTGATAGTTGTATCTGATGGGATCAGGGATCTTCCAGAAGCTTTGGATCGGGCTGGATACCCAACTGTAACAGCACCTCTTGAAGGACCTGTACCCTGTTTTAAAAACTGCGGCCCGGCCGCTGGCAATTCCACAACCGCAGTAATATTTGCAACGTCCGGGACAACCGCTGATCCTAAAGTCGTCCCTTTATCACATGAAAATCTCCTTGAGAATACTCGACAGGTACATGAATTCCAGGAAGGGTTTGAAAAAGGACGAATATTAATGAACATACTGCCTCCTTTTCACGCCTTTGGCTATTCAGTATGCGGACTTCTCCCGCTTATCTACGGCCTGCCCCAGGTCCTTCTGCCATCCTTTATACCTGTAAAAAACTGCCTGTCGGCTATAAGGGAGACAGGAGTGGAAACTCTTATCGCAGTACCGGCTATGCTGCCATTTCTGCTTGGATCCGTCCAGAAAGGAGAAAACATTCCTTCATCGCTTAAATATGTTCTTACCGGAGGAGGAAGGCTTGATCCGGCACTTGAAAAAAGGGTTGAAGATCAACTCGGCGTTATCATATATCAGGGATACGGCCTGACCGAATGTTCACCGGTAGTAGCTGCTAACAGGAGCAATGCAACAAAAAAACCGGGCACTATTGGACAGGTCCTCCCCGGTTACGAGATCCGCATAACTGACCTTGAAGGCAACCCTCTGCCTGAGGCACAGGAGGGGATTTTGTGGGTCAGGGGGCCCTCGGTCTGCAGTGGCTACATAGACGCTCCGGATCTTAACAGGGAACGTTTTCTTGATGGATGGTTCAATACAGGTGATATCGTACAGATAGACAGTGAAGGTGTAATAAAAGTCCTCGATCGTGCAACCGATCTTATTGTAGTCGGAGGATTCAACGTATATCCACAGGAGATCGAGGAAGTTCTACAGGAACATTCCGAAGTAAGAATAGCAGCAGTTGCAGGGTTCAGACATCATCTCACCGGAGAATATCCCAAGGCTTTTGTCATTCTCGAAGAAAACAGCAGTATCTCGGGATCTGAACTTATACAGTTCTGCAAGGGAAAACTGGCTCATTACAAAGTCCCGCGAAAAATAGAATTTGTAAATGAGCTGCCCCTTTCACCGGTGGGAAAGATCCTGAGGAGGAAATTGAAAGAACGGATCTCCTGACCCGGATCAATATTCCCTGTGTTCTGAATTTTTACCGGGAAGAGGTTCTACATGCAGAGTGACAAGAGTTTCATCGCCAAAGATCTCATGGATAAGGTTCTCTATACGGTTAGATATTTTATGTGCATCTACAAGAGAAAGTTCCCTGTCAACCATTATATGGGACTCCACGGCAAAATAAGGACCTATTTTTCTTGTTCGAAAAAGATGGATATCCCGAACTTCTTCAACTGAACGTATGGTCTGAAATATTCTGTCCACCATATCTTTATCGAGTGATGCTTCGAGAAGCTCATTGAGACTTTCTCCAATAATGCTCAGAGCTATTCTGATAATAAATAGACTCACGAGCAGAGCAGCTAAAGGATCCAGAATTACCCATTTTTCACCGAGAAAGATCGCTCCGCCAATACCTGCAAGAACACCAAGGGAAGACAGTGCATCCGACCTGTGATCCCATGCCTTTGCAACAAGGGCCGGACTATTTAGCCTTTCAGCTCCGGCCCTTGTGTAACGAAATAAAAGTTCTTTGGATATCAGCGAGATCAAGGCTGCGGTAAAGGCAATGATTCCGGGACGCTGAATATCCTCTCCGCGGATAAGACCAACTATCTCGGAAGCCCCGCAAAAAAGTATGCCAAAACCAGCCATAAGTAGAAATAGACCGCAGATAGAAGCTAAAAGGGTCTCGATCTTTCCATGACCATACTGATGATCTTTATCAGCAGGCTTTCCCACAACACGAAAACCAAGAAGGACGACAACATCAGTTACAAGATCTGAAAGGGAATGAGTTGCATCTGCTATCATAGCAGAGCTATTGCCCACGAAACCGGTCAAATATTTCAGAAGCGTAAGAACAACGTTCAGAACCAGACCAGCCATTGTAATTCTGGATGCTTCCTGACTCCGTGTTTTCATCCTCTGCAATGTACCCTGCCTCCAGCTTGCTTCCAGATTTTAAAGTTGTTCTTAATGATCAGAACCTTAAAGTTTCTCAGCAGCCTTTCTAAGGGCATCAACCCGGTCCAATCTCTCCCAGGCTGGCTGGGGATCGAGATCTATCCGTCCCATATGACCATATGCAGCAATTCTTCTGTACTGGGGTTTTCTAAGTTCAAGATCCCTTATTATCGCTGCAGGCCTGAAGTCAAAATGCTCCATAACAAGATCTGTGATCTTCTTGTCACTGATATTACCCTCGCCAAAAGTATCTACCATCAGGGAAACTGGATGGGCTACACCTATAGCATACGCAACCTGGATCTGACAACGCCTCGCAAGCCCTGCAGCTACCACATTTTTAGCTGCATAACGGGACATATATGCTGCAGAACGGTCGACTTTTGTGGGGTCTTTACCTGAAAAAGCCCCTCCGCCGTGGGAAACCCATCCTCCGTAGGTATCAAGGATGATCTTCCTTCCAGTGAGACCAGTGTCAGCCATAGGTCCGCCTTTGACAAAACGTCCCGTTGGATTGACCAGAATCTTGGGATGATCCTCCATAAATTCAACGGGTATTACAGGATCAACAATCTGTTCTACTATATCGGCCCTCAATTGCCCAGGATCAACATCAGGATGATGCTGGGTCGATACAATTATAGTATCTGCCCTTATTGCCCTGCTGTCCTCATATTCCAGGGTTACCTGGGTCTTTCCGTCCGGCCTGAGAAAGGGAAGAATATTTTCCTTCCTTACAAGTGCAAGCCGTCTCGAAAGCCTGTGAGCAAGAGCTATTGGCATTGGCATATATTCTTCAGTCTCATCTGTTGCAAAACCCACCATCATGCCCTGATCTCCTGCACCGACACTATTGATCTCTGCATCCGTCATATTTCCCTCGCGGACTTCAATAGCCCTGTCAACACCCTGTGCTATGTCACCGGATTGTTCATCTATGGATGTCAGAACCGCGCAGGTATCACCATCAAAACCATACTTGGCTCTTGTATATCCAATGTCCTTTGTTATCTCCCTTGCTATTTTCGGGATATCAACATAGGTTGATGTACTGATCTCACCTGCTACCATCACAAGCCCCGTCGTTACAAGACACTCACAGGCAACCCTGCCCATAGGATCATCGGTGAGTATTGCGTCAAGAACTCCGTCTGATATCTGGTCTGCGACTTTGTCTGGATGTCCTTCAGTAACTGATTCTGATGTGATAAGAAAACCCTGTTTAGTCATATTTATACCTCCCTGAGATCAATATGCTTTCTGAAATGCTGATTTTTGATCAAAAAAAGAGCCCTTCTCGATGAAGGACCCTTCAAGATTTCTCATATAAAGGATTCCTCTTATCATCCAACCTTGCGGCTGCTGGTTTTAGCACCATGTCATATTTTCGACAGGTTGCCGGGTTTCATAGGGCCAGTCCCTCCACCTCTCTGGATAAGAGCAAGTTTGATATTAAACTGCCAATAGAGAATTATAATACTCCAATTGTTAATGTCAACTTCAAAAAACCTTCCAGATCCTGTCAATAATCCAGGATCTTTATTCTATTTGCAGGGAGAATAACCACAGCTGAAACAATATGCACAACCCGAGATCATTTCCATGGGGCTGCCGCATTCCGGGCAGATATTTCTTTCACCATGCTGATCGTCGTCCTGACCAAGCAGGCGTGCAAGCATGACTGCAAGAGCATCAGGTATAGATCTGAGGATATGTTTATCGTCAGATTCAAACATCCAGTATTCCTTACCTGAAATTCCGCTCAGGGTAGATATGAAATCTTCCAGCTGACCTCCACTTCGAAGTCCAATGGAAATTATCCTTGACATGGCCTCTGTCATGGCAGTCATTTCAGAACCACTTTTACCGATATTTGCAAAAACTTCAAATGGGTCATTACCGTCAAAATTCAAGGTTACATACAAACTGCCCCACGGAGTCTGCTCCTTGATCGTTTTACCGAAGACTACCGGACCCGGCCGCTCTTTTACCTGACTGGTATGTTCCACGCTTTTTTCAGGTTTTGTCGTTTCAATGGGCTGATAAGACCTGGAACCGTCCCGATAGATCGTAATTCCTTTTGCACCAAGGCCATAACACATCTCATAGACCTTTTTCACATCTTCCACAGTTGCAGTATAAGGAAGATTGACAGTCTTACTGATACCGCTGTCAACAACCCTGGAAAATATCCCGGTAACATTCACATGTTCTTCGGTACTTATGTCATACGCAGTCACATAAACAGGGTTACTTATGCTTCCATTCTCATGAAATTCTTTCTTCTGTTCTTCAGTCACAAGTTTGTGGAAAAATTCCCTTGTGTCAAAGCCCTCACCCGAAGAGGAACTTATCTTCCGACTCCATGACCATGCAAAATTAGGCTCTATTCCTGGACTGCTGTCAAGAAGCATTGAAATTGAACCTGTTGGAGCAATGCTCAACCTCCTGCTGTTGCGCAAAGTACCCTTCAAAAGAGAACCAATAACTTTTTTTACAACTTTTAACGGATCCTCGCCAGAAGAAACCGCATTTTCAAACAAGTTATCTATTGTATTTACGAGGGTATATGGAATTGTCTCCGACATCCTCATTCTCTTCATAAAGGTTCTGTATTCCTGTTCATCCATATCGTCAAGCCAGTTCTTTGTCAGAAAATCTCCGTCTCCGAACTCCTCACGGAAAAACTCGAAAAGATCCTTTACAAGATGCGATTCATCAAAAGGTGTTTTGCCCATTTCGCCTACAGAATCTATCGTTGAAAGAAGCGCGGCCGATGACATACTGGCACTTATGGATGAGCACAGATCCTCGAAGTCTTCTGAACCATATCTCATGTCAAGCTTTATGGCTGCATCAGCAAGACCCATAAGTCCCAGACCTACAGGACGTATCTGTCTGGTCCTCTTCTCAATTTTATCCAGTGGATAGGAACATGCATCGATCACGAGATCGAGATAATACATGGACCGATATACCTGATCTGTAAATGCTTCCGTGTCGAAAAACGCAGTACCATTTTCATCTCTGCATACAAAGGGCTCAAGGTTGATCGAACCCAGATTACAGCTTGTGTAGTTGGGTAATGGCTGTTCTCCACAGGGATTTGTGGATTCGATCTTCCATTTTTCATCCATTTTGAGGATATTATCCGCATTCGCCCTGTCTATGAAAAATACTCCCGGATCTCCCCTCTTCCAGGCACTCTGACATAATTTATCCCAAAGGTCTTTTCCCTTAACCGTCCTTGCAACCGATCCATCATAACGGGATATAAGCGGAAAATCTCTGTTCTTCCTGGCAGATTCCAGTAGTTCATCTGATACACAAACGGAAATGTTAAAATATGAAAGTTTTCCGTCCTCCACTTTTGCATCGACGAATTTTTCGATATCAGGGTGATTATCAAAAAGCATACCCATCAATGCCGCTCTGCGCCTTCCACCCTGAACAACCACACAACCCATGGTATTCCAGGTCTCCATGAAAGATACCGGTCCGCTTGCCTGACCACCAGTTCCATGATCGATATCTGATCCATTCTGGCGAAGATGTCCAAAGTTTGCCCCTACTCCACCACCAAATTTACTTATAGTTGCAGCATCCTTAACAGAATCAAAAATGCCATCTATACTGTCCGGCACATCTATGACAAAACAGGCAAAAAGCTGCTGATTAGGAGTTTTAGAAGAATATATTTTTTGATAGTCCTCAAAAGCCATCTCATCCGGAGGACAGTAAAGGATCTGAGCAAATTCAGGTTCAGAGGTCAAACCCGCAGCTGACCCGAAAAGACAGGGTGAATTAAACAGAAAACGCCGGTTCAGTATATCGTTGTAAATATTTTTTTCCAGAGTCCTGAGCCAATGTAGAGAGACCGGATCATCCCCATTGAGGTATATAGTTTCTGCACTGGTGATCGTTCTTGCAACTCTCCTCGCGAACTCCTCAAAAGTAGCTTCTTTTCTGAGTGACCCCTTCTCCGCATCATATACACTGGCAAAATATCTCTGTGACAAAAGCCACATTGCATTCTCAGATAACCTTTGCCTGGAGGGATTTTCCAGTTCGGAGATATTAATGTCGTCAATAAAACGCTCTCTGTACTTTTTAGACATATTAAAGTCACTACCCTTCTGAAATGTTCCTCTGTATCAGCCTTCCACACAATTCAGATAGAATGACAATACAGAGATGCGGCATCTAAGTTGAAAAGCACAATATATAGTGTTTCTTTCATCGTAAGACTACCACAGGTGGTGTTTCACCGCAAGAATCTTTACATCATTCCAGATACACTGTAGAATTCATTTGCCTACAGGGATGGCGTTCCCCTGAAAACTGCTGGAGCATCCGGCTGATGACGCCTCTAACTTTACCTTTTGGTAAAACCACAAAATAATAATAGCTGGAGGCATTCCAGATGAAAACCTGTATACTGATACTCCTTGCAGGAGGGACCGGGGCCCTCGCAAGGTATTTTCTTTCTGCCTGGATACAAACCTTTGCCGGAAGTGGATTCCCCTGGGGAACAATTACTGTAAATATACTGGGCTGTCTGATTTTTGGCCTTCTCTGGACACTTGTTGAAGAAAAATACATGATAAGCCCGCAATTGGGACTTATAGTCCTGACAGGTTTCGTCGGTTCTTTCACTACATTTTCTACCATGACCTTTGAGACCTTCACTCTTATGAGATCATCTGCCTGGCTGACTGCGGCAACTTACCTGATCTCAGGACAGTTTTTGGGAATAATCGCAGCCTTTGCAGGGGTCAAAATGGGAAGTATTTTCTGACATGATCCAGGATCCGGAACTTTTGAGATCAAGAACGGGTAAGTTCATATAATGGATCTTTTAAAAATCCTTTTTTCAGCAAAATAAAACGAGGGTGCTTTCTGCAGAAAGCACCCTCGTTTTATTTGTCTACCTTATTTCAATCCCAGTTCCAGTAACTTTTCCCGGGAAGGTATACCTTTTTCATCCCAACCCAGAAGGCGATAATACATTTGCCGGGCCTCATAAAATTCTTCCTCACTTATCCTGCTCCCGGACAATGGCCCCTCAGGTATAGCTTCAAAAAGTCTCTGCGGGATCACGTCATCTTTTTCAGTAAAACCAAGGTTTAAATTTATCATCCTTGTCCCTGCAAGACCGCGTTCCCCCATCTTTAAAAGCTCCCATAGTGAAGTGTCCCAACCGGTAGCAGCCTTCACAAGATCAGGTATCAGATGTATCGGGAAATAGCTCCGAGGTGCAAAAACAAAGTAACACATTCCGAGATGATTCATCATGCTCCACAGAAGCCACAGATAAACTACCGGTGTCACTTTGCTGCTGCTTAGATCAAGGGGGTCCACCGGATCAAGAATACCAAGACATTTCATGGATTCCATAGTAAATGTCCCTTGCCTGGCAAACATTGGATCATGGGCAAACTGCATATGGTCCGCACCCTGAGGCGCAAGAGCATAGGCCAGAGATATCCCAGCTTTGCCCCTTGGGTCATGCATTGGAATTTCCTGCCCCTTAACGTGAAGGGCAAACCTTTCGCTTCCGCCGCCTATACTTGCGGAAGCCCTCATGACACCTTCTGCGAGAATGTTACCCAGACCTTTTCGCGTCGCTATCATATCTATGAGAGAAAGCATCCCCTCTACGTCACCAAATCCACTCAATCCCGTCTCTTCACTGCTTAGTATGCCTTCCTCTACACACTCCATAAGCCATGCAACAGTAACTCCAGTTGAAATTGTATCGAGTCCGTATCTGTTACATAGCTCATGGGCCTTTGCCACAGCATCAAGCTCTCCTATTCCACACAGTGGCCCGAAAGAACCGAGGGTCTCGTATTCAGGTCCTCCATAAGCGGGATCGACATTATAATTTCCGCCCTTGACTACCCTCTTGCACCTTATAGCACAGGAAAAACAGCCATACCTGTCTATCAGCATATTTTCAGTCATTTTTATGCCGCCCACATCGTTGGCAGATTCGAAAACACCCTCTCGGAAGTTTCTCGTGGGAAGCATACCTTTTTCATTATTCCCTTCGATCGCTGCGCTTGTGCCATAAACTCTCAGATTCCATGACAGGGGCAGATCCTTCCAGCCGGAAAAAGCCTTGTGCATTTCCTTGAGAAGCTCCGGATCTTCGGGCTTTGCTGCCCCGGAAAAAGGACATACTACCGCTTTAACTCTTTTGGAACCCATTACTGCACCCATACCTGTTCTTCCGTTAGCATGATGCAGATCATTTAATACGCATGAGTATCGGACCATCTTCTCACCAGCAGGCCCGATCAGTATGGCTGTGATATGTCCATGCTCTTTCTTAAGATGCTCAAGGGCATCCCCTGTTTCAAGACCCCAGAGATGTGAAGCATCTCTCAACTCTACTCTTCCATCTTCTATCCAGAGATACACAGGTTTTTCTGATATTCCTTCAAGAACAAGCGCATCAAACCCCTGAGCCTTCATCGCAGGTCCGAAAAACCCTCCGGCTTCACTTTCTCCATAAGCTCCAGTAAGAGGACTCCGTGCATACATTCCGTAACGTGGAACTCCATGAAAAGCCAGCCCGGTAAGCAGACCTGATGCAATTATCAGTGGATTTTCAGGACCGAGAGGATCAACACCCACATTCAGTTTTTCAAGAAGTACAGGGATGGCAAGACCTCGCATTCCTCCCCATTTACGGGAATGCAACTCACTTATATCCTCTCTTGTTACTCTCCCACTCTCAAGTTTTACCCATTCTCTTCTACCATTCAATGTTGACACCAAAAACACCTCCAGAATGGTTTAAACTGATATGATTATTTCAGGTTTTTCATTTTACCGTTATACTCTGAATATTATAAACCATGCACAGGAGATGATCTTTTTATGACAACTTTTGACTTCGACAAAATGATAGATCGGCGAGGTACAAATTCTGAAAAATGGGACGGCCTCGAAAAAAGGTTCGGTTCAAATGATCTGGTATCAATGTGGGTTGCGGACATGGATTTCGAAGCTCCGCCGTGTGTAAAGGAGACCATTAAAAGCAGGGCTGAACATGGGATCTTTGGTTATACAGAACAGAATGATAAGTACTATGACTCCATAACCAGATGGGTTGCCAGAAGGCATGGATGGAATATTCAGAATAAATGGATCTGTAATACACCTGGTGTAGTCCCCGCACTTTCAATGGCCTTGATGGCATTCACTCAACCAGGAGACAGCGTAATAATCCAACCTCCTGTATATTACCCGTTTTTCTCGGTAATTGGAGGAAGAGGAAGAAAGATCGTGGAAAATCCTTTAATCTTCAACCAGGGTAAGTTCCATATGGATCTTGATGATCTCCGATCAAAGATAGATTCTGGTGTCAAGGCCTTGTTTTTATGCAGCCCGCACAATCCTGTTGGAAGAGTGTGGACAAGAGATGAACTGGAAAAACTTGCGGAGATCTGCATAGAAAATGAAATCCTTGTAATTTCTGACGAAATCCACTCGGACATAATCTTTGAAGGTAATCGTCATATTCCCATTGCATCGATCTCTGAAGAAATAGCAGAACGTACCATTACATGCATATCTCCGAGTAAAACATTCAATATTGCCGGATTATCCACTTCTGCTGCAATAATTCCAGATAAAAAAACCCGGGAGAACTTTAAAAAAGTACTCGATTTTCTTCACCTTGGAGAGGGCAACCTCTTCGGGACCTTTGCCCTGGAAGCAGCCTATGATGGAGGGGAACCATGGCTGAACGAGCTGTTGATCTATCTTCAGGGAAACCTCGAGTATCTGGATAATTTTTGTAAAGAAAGACTTCCCGGAGTTTCTCTGGTCTATCCTGAGGGTACCTATGTTCCATTTCTGGATTTCAGAACACTTGGGCTTTCCGGGGAAGAACTTCAGGATCTTCTTATCAGAAAAGCAAAAGTAGCACTCGATGGCGGATACTGGTTCGGAACGGGTGGGGAGGGTTTTGCACGAATAAACATTGCCACCCCGAGAATGATCCTGAAGGAAGGTCTGGAAAACATCGCCTCAGGTCTGAGGGAAAACTTTAAATTCTGAAAAAAGTTTTCATCGAAAGGTGGATCATCTAATGTCCGATATCAGAAATGTTTCATCCAGAGCCAGGGTCATTCTTCTTTCCCTTGGACATTTCATAAACGATATTCACGCAAATTTTCTGCCTACATTCCTTCCGTCATTGATAGAAAGTCTCGGCCTTTCCCTGACCCAGGCGGGACTCCTGACATCTTTACCAGGATTGATCCATGTCTCATGTCAACCTGTATTAGGATATTTTTCAGACAAATATACTCGACCTTTCATGATAATCGCGGGACCCCTTCTTTCTGCTGTTGGAGCCTCCCTGATCCCCGTATCACCAGGTTTTGCCTTAGCCTTCATATTTACCGGGATATGGGGGCTGGGAAGTGCATCCTTTCATCCTCAAGGGCTCGGGGCTGTTGGTTATTTGAGCAGACCTGAAAATATTTCCTTCAGCCTCTCACTTTTCCAGGTAGGCGGTGCTCTGGGCGTGACAATAAGCCCCCTTTACGCTGCTTTCCTCGCAAAGACTTTTGGTTTCAGTTTTATGCCTCTGATCTGCCTGATCCCTGTAATACCCCTTGTTATAGCATATATTCTCTTCATACCAAGCCTTGATCCTGAGGGTAACAGGGAAGATCCGGGTGACGGTATGTTTCCAACAATAAAAAAAGTATTTGTAAATATCTGGCCTGTCTGGACTGTTGCTTTTGCAAGAGATATAAGCATTAATGCAGTCCGTTTTCTAATACCGGTACTTATCTCCAGCAGAGGAGGGGGACTTGCAAAAATAGGGGCGGTCCTTTTTGTCCTTAATCTTTCAAGGTCCGCTCTTACAGTTGCCGTAGCTCGAATTTCCGATAAAATAGGCAGAAAAAAGGTCTTGTCGGCAACACTCCTTCTTGGTCCTGTATTTATGGTCCCTTCCATAATGATAGAAGGCCTCGCTTCTACTTTATTTTTACTGACCGGCTTTGCCATCATTGGCTGCAGTCTTCCCATAACTGCTTCAATGGCCCAGGAAAAAGCTCCGGGATCACGGAGTACTGCAAGTTCACTGATAATGGGAGTCTCCTTCGGGCTGAGCGGTATGATGATGACCCCTATTGGCGCTCTGGCTGATATTGCCGGATTACATACCACCCTTATGGCTGCCTTGTCTCTTCCTCTTTTGTCTCTTCTTACCCTTGCCTTTGGCTGGAGAAAAATGGATTGACAGGTCAATTTCAAACTAATATGTTTTTTCTCTTGTGAGCTGAACGTAAAATGATTAGAATAGTACCATGATGAATAAAAAATGGTTTCCGGATAATAATTGGTTCAACGGAGGAAATGATGGCGATGGAGGAAGGGAAAGGGTAAGAAAACCCAAATTTCCCTTCAAGTTAAGCAGACCTTTATGGCTTTTGCTTGTCCTTGCAATAGCTGCTCTTGTTATTCTGCCTGCTTTTGCGGATTTTTATACCGAACTTCTATGGTTTAAGGCAAGGGGAATTTCAAGTGTCTTCTGGAAAAGGCTGATACCTCAGGGGATACTTTTCCTGGCAGCAGCTATTGTTGCTTTTGCAGCCTACTGGGTAAACTTCCGAAAAGCAGTTTCTAACGTTCAGCCCATGATAACCCCTGAGATTAAGAAGTTTATCGGACCTCATGTAGCAGGTATAGTTATTACTGTAGTAGCCCTTATCTTTGCTATATTCAACGGCCTCTCTGTAAAAGGTGACTGGGCAATGGTATTGAGATACCTTCATGGCAGTTCATTTGGACATTCTGATCCTATTTTCGGGCATGATGTAGGTTTCTATGTTTTCAGTCTTCCATTCTACTCTTTCATCCAGAGCTGGCTGCTGGGAATCCTTTCAATGTGTTTTATAGGCTCAACAGCAGTTTACATGGTTGCAATGCTGCCAACTATTCAGCAGGAAGGCCGAATATCAATACCGAAGTTTACGCAGATCCACCTCACAATACTTGGTGTTTTTATTGTAATGATATGGGCAGCAGGTTACTGGCTGCAGCGATTCTATCTCCTGTTCTCTGAACGGGGCGTAGCCTTTGGTGCAAGTTATACTGACATCCATGCGGATCTGCTTGCTCTTAACGTTATGGCTGTGATAACAGTTGTTGTAGGTGTTCTTCTCATTATTACAATTTTCAAGAAAAGTACATGGAAATTTTCTGCCGGACTTGTCGGGCTTCTTATTGCTACAAGCATTATCCTAAGAGGATTCTATCCCGGAATAATACAGAAATATGTAGTCGAACCCAATGAATTCCAGAAAGAGAAAGAATACATCGAGTACAACATTCAGGCAACGCGTGATGCATATGACATAACAGGTTTGAAGCAGGTCGACATGACCCCGAAAGGTGGAGTAACTGCATCAGATCTTGAAGTTAATTTCCAGACAGTTCAGAATATAAGGCTCTGGGATTACCGGCCTCTTCTCAGGACCTACAAACAGCTCCAGGAAATACGTTCATACTATGACTTCTACGATGTTGATATAGACCGTTACAACATTGATGGTGATTACAGACAGGTCATACTGTCCGGAAGAGAGTTGAAACTGAGCGAACTTCAAAATCCGACATGGGTAAATACACGTCTGGAATTCACTCATGGTTATGGCTTTGTCATGAACCCCGTTAACGAGATCGGATCAAGCGGACTTCCGATACTATGGGCAAAGGATATTCCGCCAAAACTCAGTGTACCCATAGAGATCAACAGGCCAGAAATATACTATGGAGAACAGCCTGACTCATACGTATTCGTAAATACCACTGTGGAGGAGTTTGATTATCCCAAGGGTGATGCCAACGCAAGAACAACCTATCAAGGTTCAGGTGGGGTTTCCATAGGAAACTTCTGGCGAAGATTAATGTACGCTATGAAATTCGGAGATACAAAGATCCTGTTCACTAATGTCTTCACCGACAAGAGTAACATACTTCTGAACAGGAATATTCAGAACCGGCTTTACAAGGCAGCTCCTTTCCTTCTATTCGACAGTGACCCGTACCTCACGATAATTGAAGGAAGACTTGTATGGATCCAGGATGCTTATACCGTTACAGACAGTTATCCTTACTCGGAGCCGACAAATATCGCAGGGGGTAGAGAATTCAGAAAGATAAACTACATCCGTAACAGTGTAAAAGCTACAGTAGATGCCTATGATGGAACGATGAAATTTTACGTTATGAATGAAGAAGATCCGATAATAAAAACATGGTCTGAGATCTTTCCGGATCTTTTTACCAGTTCAGAAAAGATGTCTGAATCACTTCGTAGTCATATAAGGTATCCCAAGGGTCTTTTCGACATTCAGTCACAGATATATCGTACATATCATATGGAAAATGCCAATACCTTCTACAACAAGGAAGACTTGTGGGAAACTATGGGAAGTACCGACGGCAAGAGCAGTTTAAGTGCCTATTACATAATTATGAAACTTATCCAGGAGGAAAATGCGGAGTTTATGCTTATTTCTCCCTACATGCCTGTTGACAGGGACAATATGATAGCCTGGATGGCTGGCCGCTGTGATGGAGAAAATTATGGTGAACTCCTGGTCTACAATTTCCCCAAGCAGGAACTGATCTACGGGCCTTCACAGATAGAGGCCCTGACAGATCAGACCCCGGAGATATCCTCACAGCTTTCATTATGGAGCCAGAGAGGTTCTGACGTCATAAGGGGACATCTTCTCGTTATTCCTGTAGAGAATGCTCTGCTCTATGTACAACCCCTGTATCTGAAAGCTGAGACCAGTGATCTTCCAGAACTGAAAAGAGTAATAGTTTCCACAGGAGGAAAAGTGGTATGGGGACCAACTCTGCAAACAGCATTGGAAAAACTTCTTGGAGAGAAAATTCCAGGATTAGCTACCGAAATGGATGAAATCGTGGATGTAGATACGGAAGCAACTGCACCTCTCGCAGGATTCACCGGTGATGAAAACCTTTCGGATCTTATACAGAGAGCTCAGGAACACTGGAACAGATCACAGGAAGCACTCAAAAGATCTGACTGGCAGGGTTACGGTGAGCAGATGGAAAAACTTGAGGAAGCTCTCAAGCTGCTCATGGAAAATTCACCTTCCGGACAAACCGAACAACAATTGCCTCTTCAGGAAAAAGAATCACAGGGATCTGATCTTTTAAACTAAATGAACAGATATTGCTGATATTAAAAAGTTAAGCAGAAAAAACCAGGCAGAGAATTCTCCTTTGCCTGGTTTTTTTTCTAATCTCTATCCTTTCTGTTCTCCTCTCGCTGCAAGGAAAATACCAGTCATTATTACAAGAGCTCCAGCAATGACAGGTAGTGTTAAAGATTCATCAAGGAAAAACCATGCCATTAACGGGCTGAAAACAGGCTCTCCTAAAAGGGTCACAGCAACCATCGGAGCACTTACATATTTTAAGGACCAGTTATATGCTGTATGACCAAGGATCTGAGGGATTATTGCCATTGCAGGGAAAGTGATCCATGTAGCAATGGGAAAACCTCTGAATGAAAGTCCGGTAATTAATACAGCAGTCCATAAAAATAATCCTGCAGATCCGTAACATAAAGTAACATATGGCAATAAAGAGACCTTTTTTCGTATAAACCTTCCCGTCAGAAGATAACCAGTCATACATAAGGCCCCTGCAAGTGCAAGAAGATCTCCGAACAGGGCCTGACCTCCCGACTGGAGATCGTTCCATCCAATTATCAACGCTCCCGAGAAACTGATCAGTATTCCGGATGCAGTCATGAAGTTGATTTTTTCTCCAAAAACGGGGGATAGAATACCTACCCATATTGGATTTGTTGTTACAAGGACCACACTTGCAGCAACTGTAGTAAATTCAAGAGAAGTGATCCAGGCATAAAAATGCAGAGCCAGAAAGCCACCTGCAGTAAAACCCAGCATCCAGTCACTGACCTTGAGTTTTCTGAACTCCTCCCTTGAGAACACTAATGCAAAAGGAAGGAGGAAAAGCCCTGCAAGACCTACCCTGTACGCGGCGATAACAAGTGGTGAGGCATCAGCTATCCTGGCAAAGATAGAACCTGTTGATACACATAATATACCTGTAAAAAGTATGGAATAAAGCCTGCTGTCTATCTTTTTCATTAAGATCCTCTTCTGGATTATTGAGATTAATAATTTTGTCAGAGAACTTATAAAGAAAAACTGTTACATTTTGAAATACAAAATCGCTGCTCATTGAATATATAGATGTTTTATCAAATATCTTCATTGAATAATCTGATAAATGTGAGAATATCCATTGTAGTTATATTCCTGCCAGCTCACTCAGGACATTTCGAAATCGAGTATTATTGCAGTGTACAGTTCCAGGATCGAGCGAAAATCACGAAGGTCAATGGAACAGATGCTTTCTATTTTTTCAAGCCTGTATTTCAAGGTATTTCTGT
>CAYPIU010000028.1:0-22545 GCA_964410915.1 uncultured Synergistales bacterium
GTTATGGATGCCCTCCCTTCGGGGGAAGACCTTCTTGAGTCAGTGAAAAAGAACGGCGTTCCGGATATTGTGCTGATGGACATAGAACTTCCCGGCATATCAGGTATAGAGGTTACGAGAAGACTTCTGCAGTTATATCCTCAGGTCAAAGTTCTAATCCTGACCATCTTTGAAGAGGAAGAAAAAATTCTGAGTGCTATACAGGCTGGAGCCACGGGATATATTCTAAAAAATACCAGGCCCGGTGATCTTGTTTCTCAGATAAATGCACTAAGCACGGGAGGATCCCCGATCAGTCCAAATGTAGCAAGGGTACTTCTCCACGAATTTCAGAAGGATACGGTTTCTGAGGTGAGTCATGATTATAATCTCACTCCCAGAGAAAAGGAGATCATGAAGGGAATTGTCGATGGCTATACATACAGGGAAATTGCTCGAGACTGTAATATCGCAAGCTCTACAGTAAAAAAACATATACTCCACATCTACAGGAAACTGAATGTTAAGTCCAAAGTGGAATTCATAAAGAAGGTAATGGATCGGGATCTTTCCTGATCCAGTTATAAACAAATGTATTTTTTAGTACACCAAATGGCCCATAAGTTTGCCAGTTAAGGCTATCTTATTTTCCTTAAATACTCATTCCGGTCAATTTACGCAGGTCTCTCCTGAAAATATAATTAAAGAGAAGGTTTTTTACCTTTACAGGGGGGGTAAATTATGGCAAAAGGGAAAAACGAAGGTATGTTTGACTGGTATTTTAAAACTAATCTTTTGTTGAGGATTCTCGCAGGGTTGGTGCTTGGTGCAATAGTGGGCCTGGTAGCAGGGGAATCTATCCTCTGGGTCGCTCCTCTGGGAGATATATTTGTAAGACTTCTGAAAATGATCGTTATGCCTGTTATTCTTACTACACTGGTAGTAGGAGCTGCAAGTATAAGCCCGGCTGAACTCGGGAAAGTCGGTATAAAGATAGTTCTATTTTATTTGTTTACATCTGCTCTTGCTGTTGCTGTTGGTTTGTTGATGGGTAACATTTTCAAGCCCGGACTCGGTCTTGATCTTGGAGTTATTGGTGAAGCGGCTGGAAGAGTTCTGGAAAGGCCATCTCTTTCCCAAACTATTTTGAATATAGTTCCCAAAAATCCCTTCGGTGCTCTTTCCGGCGGAAATGTTCTTCCCACAATATTTTTCGCCATTATTTTCGGTATAGGGCTCAGTTACCTCAAAATAAGCAGCGATGAGAGAATTCGTAAGGCTGGAGATACTGTTTACAATTTGTTTGATGGAGCAGCAGAAGTAATGTACATTATAGTACGCTGGGTTCTTCAGTATGCACCGATCGGTGTTTTCGCCCTTCTTGCAGTTGTCTTTGCAAAACAGGGAGCTGCGGCAATGGGTCCGCTTGGAATTGTTACAGTTGCAGCATTTCTGGGTTACATATTGCATGTTCTTATTGTCTATGGGGGTTTGCTGTCATTTAATAAACTCAGTTTCCGTTCTTTCCTTAAAGGCGGCAGAGAGGCTATGGTAACAGCATTTGTTACAAGGAGCAGTAGCGGGACCCTTCCCGTTACAATGAAATGTGCAGGAGAGAACCTTGGTGTTTCAAGAAATGTCTATTCCTTTACTCTTCCTCTCGGGGCAACAATAAATATGGATGGTACGGCGATATACCAGGGTGTTTGTGCCCTTTTCATAGGATTTGCAATCGGTCTACCTTTAAACCTTGGGCAGCAGATAACAGTTATATTGACAGCAGTCCTTGCGTCGATAGGAACTGCAGGAGTACCAGGAGCAGGTGCAATAATGCTTCTCCTGGTAATGGATTCCATAGGCCTTCCAATCGAAGCCGGTTCACCTGTAGCTGCTGCTTATGCAATGATCCTTGGTATTGATGCCATTCTCGATATGGGGAGGACCTGCATTAATGTTACAGGAGATATGACAGGGACGATCCTTGTAGCTAAAAGTGAGAAACTGCTCGATATGGCTAAGTGGAAATAAAAGATCGATTTCGTGGAAAGTGATTAATATAGATATTCTGTAACCTTAGTTTCGCGATCAAGGGGGATCAGGATAGGGGGGGAAAGGGCCGTCAGTTGACTGACGGCCCTTTCGATTTATTTTCGGATATTCATATTTCAGAACTGGGTGATGTTATGAAGGGATGTTAGAATAGTGTGGAGAACTGGGAAAGGGAGGGACGTGCTATCTGGTTAAAATGGCTTCCATGGAAATTTATTGTACGTAAAATGGCGAGTGCCCATGGTTTTCTTGATCCTGTATCAGTGCTGTCTCGCATGCGGAATTTTTCCCAGCCCTCAGAAGTGCATGAACCTGTGGAGCTTCTGAGATCTGGTGTGATCTTACATGCAAGAGGGCTTATGAATAGCAGGGCTATCCAGCAGAATCTTGACTGGGTATGGCCCTGGTGGGTTGAGAGACAGTTCAATCCAGAGGATCCTGCTTTTGTCCCAAGGGCTTTTTCATTGACTCACATAAACCTTACGCACAGGAACTGGACAGCATTCGGGATCCCGGATATGGATGTTTTTCCCCTTGTTGACCCCAGCGGGGGAGTGATTCCCTTTACTGATATGTGGACTATTGAGGGATGGATAATAACAGATACGGGAACACTGCTTGCTCCTTCACGGCTTGAAGGGCTTCAGCAGAAACTTTTTATGAAAAATAACCTTGTTATTGAAACTATTTCAGAACTGTATGGTTCTTCACTTGTGAGCAGAGCAGAAATGCAGATCAGTGATGGAAGGCCATTTTGCAGGATCCAGTTTACAGGCAGGTCCTCAAAGCAGGCATGGATAGTATTGTCTCTCAGGCCCTATAATCCTGAGGGAGTCAGTTTTATAAATGATATAACCCTTGACAGGGGAGAGGAAGATAAGTGGTTGATAGAGGGTGATCCCCTTGTTACCTTTGATAATAAGGTTGAGTTTCACACTGTTTCTGATTATCACGCGGGGGATGTATCAATAGATCTTAACCGGCGTGAGGAAAAAGATCATGTTACATGTAATGTAGGTATGTCTACAGCAGCAGCGATGTTCAGGCTTGATCCGGAGGAGGAAAGGTCAGTGAGCGTAAGGGTCGATCTGGATAAGAATGGCAAAGATGGTATTTCTCCCTCTCTATGGAGCACTGCAGCTGAAGCCTGGGATATCGCTACCAGAGATCTGTCTTATCTTTCAGTTCCTGATAAAAGAATACAGTTCCTTTATGATTGTGCATTACGCACACTAATACTGCATTCTCCCGAAGATGTCTATCCAGGTCCATATACTTATAAACGTTTCTGGTTTCGGGATGCTGCTTTTATCATTAATTCAATGCTTTGTGTGAATATGACAGAAAGATCGTTCAGGTCTCTCGACAGATTCCCCTCCAGGCAGAACCCTTTTGGTTTTTTTCACTCTCAGGAAGGAGAATGGGATTCCAACGGTGAAGCGCTGTGGATAATGAATCGTTACTGTGAACTTACCGAAAGTTATCCTTCGTCCGTATGGAGGAGTGCTGCAGAGAGGGGAGCTAACTGGATATTGAGAAAAAGGATATCCAGAAAGAAAGGGGCTCATTGCTGCGGTCTACTTCCCGCAGGTTTCAGTGCCGAACATCTTGGTCCCAATGATTACTATTATTGGGACAACTTCTGGGGTGTGGCAGGGCTGCGTTCAGCAGCCAGAATACTTGAAAAGTCTGAAAGTTACGAACTGGCTGGTAAATATTTAAATGAAGCAGATGAATATATCAGGGTAATTGAGGAATATCTGCAAAAGTCGGAAAAAAGACTGGGGAGACAGGCTATTCCTGCAGCTCCATACAGGAGATTAGACCCTGGGGCTGTAGGTTCCATTGTTGCAGGTTACCCGCTTCAACTCTGGCCGGCTCACGATAAAAGGGTACTTGATACCGTGGAATGGCTTAAGGATAATTGTTTCATCCACGGCGGATTCTTCCAGGATATGATCCATTCAGGTATTAATGCTTACCTGACTCTTCATATTGCTCAGATCTTTCTCAGGGCAAATGATAAGAGAGCTTTTGAACTTATACAGAATGTTGCTGATATGGCAAGTCCAACAGGTCAGTGGCCGGAAGCTATCCATCCCCGTACTGGTGGCGGATGCATGGGTGACGGACAGCATGTCTGGGCTGCAGCCGAGTGGGTTATGGCTATCCGGAATTCCTTTGTTCTGGAGGAATCCCAGGACGGAAGCCTGGTGCTCGGTTCCGGTATCCCGGGGAAATGGCTCGCCAAAGGGGTTCCCATGTCTTTTGGACCAACTCCCACCCCATGGGGTCCATTGAAAATAAAGATAATACCCGGGCAAAATAAAGTGCGTGTAACCTGGGAAGCAAGATGGTTCAAAAAGGAACCTGTGATCAAGATCAGACTCGAAGGTTTTGAAGATATTACAGCAGAAAAGGGGAGTACCCATATAGAAATAGAAAGGGAGCATGGATAGATGAATATCCTTATGATGACCAATACATACCTGCCTCATGTTGGAGGGGTGGCTCGATCTGTGGACTGGTTCACAAGAGAGTTCAGGGAAATGGGACATCGTGTTGTAGTTGTTGCACCGGAATTTGTATCTATGCCTGTAAACGAGAAGGATGTTGTCAGGATCCCCGCGATCCAGAATTTTAATGGAAGTGACTTTTCGGTTGTTGTGCCTATACCGGGATTTTTACGTCGCCATCTGGATACTTTCAGTCCTGATATTGTGCATTCTCATCACCCTTTCCTGGTCGGAAGCACAGCTGTGCGAATAGCCAGTCAGAGAGAGATACCCCTTGTTTTTACTTATCATACTAATTACGAACAATATACACATTATGTACCGGGAGATTCTCCCAGAATGAAAAAATTTGCCATTCAGCTGGCAAAGGGCTATTGCAATATTGCAGATCATGTTGTTACACCCAGTGAAAGTATTGAAAAGATACTCAGGGAACGGGGGGTAAAGACCCCTATCACAAGCATTCCCACCGGCATCCGGGTCAAGGATTTTTCCTCAGGTGACCGCTCAGGTTTCAGGAAACGGTTTAACATACCGGAAAACAATTTTTTAGCAGGTCATCTGGGACGTCTGGCACCAGAAAAAAATCTTGAATTCCTTGCGAGGTCCGTACGTGAATTTATTAAAAAAGTTCCTGAAAGTTCTTTTCTTGTAGTAGGAAGCGGTCCTTCTGAAAAATCCATAAAGAAGATCTTTAGCGAAGAAGGTCTTGCAGATCGGCTATATATGGCAGGTAAGCTCGATGGTCAGGATCTTGTTGATGCATATCATGCTATGGATATATTTACATTCGCATCAAAGAGCGAGACCCAGGGTATGGTTATCGCGGAGGCCATGGCTGCTTCTCTTCCGGTTATAGCTCTTGATGCTCCAGGTATTCGTGAGGTTGTAAAAGATGGAGAAAACGGCAGGCTCCTGTATGATGTTTCGGTTGAGTCATTTTCTTCTGCCATGGAAAACATTTATTCTTTATCAAAGAAAGATTTTGATCTAATGAAAGAAAAGTCCTTTTCAACAGCTGATTCACTTGACTTGAGTAAATGTGTCAATCGTCTGATGGATCTTTACACAAATGTTTGCCGGGATCATGGTGATTATAAAATATCTCAGGTAGGTTTCTGGGAAACGGCGATGGATCAGTTAAAGGTTGAATGGGATCTTGTACGAAATGTGGCAGAGGCGGCTGCAAGTTCCTTCAAGGAGGAGAAACAGGGTAAATAATATGATAGCCCGTCTGGAACAGGCAATCTTTAGATTTAGAAGGTTCTTCAGCAGGTCAAAATGGCTTGTAAAATTATTGAAACTTGCAAAGACTGAAGAGGGTAAGGAGGAAACCGGGCTTATCCTTGTTCAGATAGATGGACTTGCCCGGGTTCATATGGAGAAAGCAATTTTCCAGGGACGGCTTCCGTTTTTACAAGATCTTATGGATAAACAGCACTACGATCTCAAATCCCTTTATTCCGGTTTACCTTCCAGTACTCCTGCAGTTCAGGCAGAACTTTTTTACGGCGTAAAAAGTGCGGTACCTGCATTCGCTTTTTATGACCATTATTATTGTCGCATCTTCCGGATGATAGAGCCTGAAGATGCCCTGGCAATGGAAAAACGTCTTAAAAAAAGGGGTAGAGGACTCCTTGAAGGTGGAAGTTCATATTCGAATATATACACAGGAGGAGCCGATGAAGCGCATTTCTGTGCCTCAAATATGGGTTGGGATACCCTGTTTGAAAAAGGTTCTCCCCTGTCTGTGATAATATTTTTTATTCTCCATATTCCTTCTTTTATTCGAACCATTTTTCTTTTAATAATAGAATTTATTCTTGCTTTCACAGATATGTTCAGGGGTTTGATATCAGGAAAAGATCTATGGAAAGAGATCAAGTTCATCCCTTCAAGAATAGGAGTCACCATTCTTGCAAGAGAACTTATCATTGCGGGTATATCCATGGACATAATCAGGAACAGAAAAATTATATCCTGTAATTTTATAGGCTATGACGAACAGGCACACAGACGCGGTCCATCTTCTGCCTTTGCATACTGGGGTCTTGGTGGTATAGATAATGCCGTACGGAGAATATGGAATATAGCTCAGAAATCTCCTTTTCGTCATTATGAAATATGGGTATTTTCAGATCATGGTCAGGAGGATGTCCTTTCATATCAGGAAATTGCCGGCATGACTGTGCAACAGGCAGTGGCGAAGGTTTTTGACAGATATAGATCTGCCGATTCAGTTCTTCTTCAGGAAAAAAGGGGTATCCAGGGGCAGAGAGTCAGGCATCTCGGGTATAGCTACATAGAGGGGTTTTTGAAGCGCAGGATAGAATATCATCTTCCAGAGGATCTTAAGGGGCCTATAGTGACTGCAATGGGGCCACTGGGTTTTATATATACTGAAAGGCACCTGGAAGAAAGAGAAAAAATGGAAATAGCTGGTCGACTTGTCGGGGAAGCAGGAATTCCTTCCGTCTTTGTTAAAGATAATGAAGGGAGAGTCATAGTATGGAATTCCTCAGGAAAATGGATCCTTCCAGATGATGCACTGAATGTAATTGGTAAAGACCATCCCTTTCTTGAGACGGTTGCAGCAGATCTTATCGACCTTGTTAATAACAGGGATGCTGGAGAATTTGTTCTTTCCGGTTGGGAACCGGGAAAACAGCCTTTAAGTTTTCCTTCTGAAAATGGTTCTCATGCAGGTCCGGGAAATGTTGAGACAGAAGGTTTTATTCTTGCTCCTTCAGATTCTGAACTTGATGAGGGTAATTATGGATATCTCAGACCTGAGGATCTCCGGAAAGGTGTTCTTGAATTTCTTGGAAGATCCGAAAGAACACGTAAAGGGTCAGAGATAACCTATTCGAGTGAGATCAGGGAATTCAGGGTCATGACTTACAATGTCCACAGCTGTATTGGATTGGACGGCAGGGTCTCTCCCGAGAGGATAGCAAGGGTTATTGCACGATATGAACCTGATGTTGTAGCTCTTCAGGAACTTGATGTTAACCTTCGGAGGACCGGGGGTGTTGATCAACCCCTTGATATAGCAAGAAGCCTTGCCATGGATCATCATTTTCATCCTCCAATAATTTTTGAAGAAGAGGAATATGGAGATGCCATTCTGAGTCGTCTGCCAATGAAAATGGTAAAAGCGGGGGATTTTGAGAGTTATCATGGTCATAGAGGTGAAAAACGAGGAGCCATCTGGGTAAGGATAGAGATCGGGGGAAAAGAGATTAATCTCGTTAATACACACCTTGGTTTCAGAAAGCATTCAAGGGCAAGCCAGCTTCTGTCATTAGCAGGAACGGACTGGCTGGATCATCCTGACTGCCATGGGCCGATAATTCTCTGCGGTGATTTTAACGCTTTTCCTTCGTCGAGAACATACAGAATGCTCAGAAAAAAATTTCTGGAGGTTCAGACTTCCCTGCGTTCAAGGAAGCCTGAAAAGACCTTTTACAGTCGTTATCCTCTGGGCAGAATTGATTACATATTCTATTCCCCGCATTTTATTGTGAAGGATTTTAAAGTTCCTTATAATAATCTTACCCGAATTGCGTCCGACCATCTTCCTGTGATAGCTGATCTTGAAATTCTTCATTAAAACCTGATCCAGGCCAGAGACTGGTTTACACTATCCTGGCCTGGATCAGGATGTCTTTTTATGAAGAGAACTTTTCGTTGAATTTGGCCATCTTTGAAAATGTCGTCGCAACGCTGGAAAAGGATTCCCTGTATAAGGGATACAGATTTTCGTATATCTCATGCGCATTTTTATCGGGTTCAAAGGTCTTTTCTATTCCGATCTTTGAAGTGGCTTCCTCATAATCTTTCCATATACCTGTGCCAACTCCTCCAATAATTGCTGCTCCCAGCGCGGTAGACTGTTGTGGAGCTTTGAGACGGCTGAATTTCTGACCATTAACATCTGCATATATCTGCATCCACAGATCGTTTCTTACCCCTCCGCCTATAGCCCTTATTCTGTCAAGAGAGTAGATGGGTACACCAAGTTCTTCGTAAAGATCATAGAGCCATCTCATATTGAAACAGACTCCTTCATATATTGCCCTTAGCATATGGGCACGAGTGTGTGTCATTCCCAGTCCCAGAAAAGATGCTCTTGCATTGATATCGAAGTGAGGAGCCCCTCCTCCTCTAAGATAGGGGAAGAAAAGCAGTCCTTCAGCTCCCGGACCGATCTCGCCTGCATCCTGGTGCATTTTGCTGTAAACGGAAAGTCCTGTTATGTTTTCCAGCATATTCCGGTCTGTAGAATAGTTTCCATCTTTGAACCAATCCTGGGCTATACCCCCGGAGGCTGTTATCATAACCAGGTTATATCCTCCGAATGGCTGAATTGTGTTGCAGTTCATTTTATACCGGGGATCCAGTACAGGTTCATCAGAGTATACAGCTGACCAGTTTGCTGAGCCTATATAGGTGTAACCCATGCCTGACTTAATGACACCAGCGCCAGTATTAGCGCAAATAACATCTCCTGAGCCCAGGGTTACCGGTGTTCCTTCAGCGAGGCCAAATTCCTCAGCTGCAGCAGCGGTCACATGCCCGACAATATCATGTGAGTTGATAATGTCAGGGATCTTCCCGGTATCTACACCGGCGGCTTTAAAAATATCCGGTGATATTTCCTTCTTTCTGGAGTCCATCATTCCGTTCATGGACATATCTCCGTATTCAGTTGCTATTTCTCCAGTGAGTCGTTCGGCCACAAGCTCTTTGTACTGCAGAAATTTATATGTTCGGTTGTATATTTCAGGAACATTATCTCTGTACCACATTACTTTACAGATGGGTGCAAGCTCAGGCTGCCATCCGACACCTGTTATTCTGTAATACTCGTCATTTCCGCCCAGTTCGTTCATGAGCCTTTCTGCCTGTTCCTTCTGTCGCATATCACACCAGATACCTACCTCGTCCATAAGGACTTCCCCATGTCTGTCCACGGGGATCATTGTCATCATCTGGTTGCTGAAAGAAATAACAGCGATATCTCGAGGATCAATCTTGCTTTTTGCCAAAACCATTCTCGTTGAGTCGACTACGGTTTTGTAGACTTCTGAGATCTTCTGGGTAGACCAGTTGAGATGAGGATAATAGGTTTGAAATTCGATGCACTCCGAAGCTACCATATTCAGTTCTTCGTCGACAATAATGGCTTTGTTGCCTGTGGTACCCATATCGTGGACCATTATGTACTTTTCTGCCATAGTTAGTTCCCCCCTTGAGAATTATTTTCCTGTCTGCAGAAAGGATACTGTCACCCGACGTTGATCCTCCATGCGTCGATCCATTCAGTGAGTTTTTCCAGGAATGCCTGCCTGGCCTTGCGAATATTTTTCGGGAGCAGGGCAGTCAGTTCAGCTTTTTTCCCGGAACCATCTTCCCCGCATTCCCATATCTTGTCCGTTCCAACAAAACAAAGAGGCATATCAGATATGCCATCCCATTCCCTGACAGTGTGGAACCCCAGTTTTTTCAATGGCAGATCAATTGTTGCGTCTACCCTTATCCATCGATCACAGGGATGGATCATTACATAATTATGAAAATCCACGATCTCAACTTTGGCAAGCATTTCAAGAAGATCTTCTGAAAGCTTTACCACTGAATACTCATCATCCGGGAACCAAGTCAGGTCTTTCCATCTCTGAAGGCAGATCATATCTTTTGTTTCCATCCCGACAGCCTTGAAAAGTTCTCTCAGAAGGAAATTTTTCCCTGAACACGTACCCTTATTGTTGATATAAACATCCAGAGGTTCCCTTGATCCGCAGGTTCCGAAAGGAATATCCCTGACTTTCTCGAAGATCCTGATGATCTGTTGCTCCCGGGATAATTGGTTAATACCCCATTTCTCCAGGACCATTTCACTGTTTTCTTTACTTAAAGACAGTGTCAAAACTTTGCACCTCCTGAAAAATATCCTGTTCTATTTCTGCTAATTGAGGAACTCAGTAAACCCTGTAGATCTGACCGCAGGAATAAGTGCCTATCCCCGAAAGCCATAGATTCAGAGCCCATTCTGTTTCCTGCCATTTGTCCTGGAAGTTGTTTCCCAGGGCAATGCCATTGAGGGATATTCCCCGGGGAATGATATCTCTTGCTATTGATGTCATCATTCCTGTAATGGCACTTGAACAACCTGCTTCATATATACTTCCTCCAAGAGAGAGCTCTCCCTCTCCTTCGCCTTCTCCGGTGTATCCTCTGGTACTTAGAAAGAAAACGATCCTGCCAGATCCTTTTTCAGCCATAGAAGGATAAACAGCTTTAAGGATCTGAAAGTAGCTCATTACCCATTTATCAACATAGGTTTTCCATGTTTGTGGATCGTAAAGGTCTTTTTCAAGATCGTTACGCATTTGATCCAGATACCAGGAAAGAATGAGGTAATCGGGGCAGCCACAACTCTGAAGGAAATTTTTGATCGCATGATCTGTGCTTTCCGGATCTTCCGGTATGATAGTTTCTGAAAAAGATCCTGCTTTTTGAATTCCCGGTGTTTCATATCCCTTAAGATCCAGAAGCCCGGTTGTGGTTCCTTCCGATTCAAGGTATTTTCTGACCCTGTTTCCGGTTGTACTGTTTGCCCCAAAAAGGAGGCACTTTTTGCCTTTATGTGATATGTTCAAATTATTCATGTTTTTATCCTCCTTGAAGTGATATCTGATCTTTAGCGCAGATATGTGATCCCGCCATCAGCAAGCAGTGTAAGACCTCCAATGCTTCTTTCAGGAGCTGTTGCAAAAAGGGCGTAAAGGTCAGCGATCTCTCCGGGTGTTATCATTCTTCCGGTAAGAGATTTTTCGTGCATTTTCTTTATGCCCTCTTCAACGTTCATATGTCTGCTGCTGATAACTCTGCGTATCATTGGGGTATCAACATGTCGAAGAGCGAGGGCAAAAGTGCTTATATTGAATTGATGATATTTTTGGGCTATATGTTTTGCAAGGCCTGTAAATCCGGCCTTGCCTGCAAGGTATGGAGAAGGGATACCAGAGGAGGATAAAGGAGCTGCAGTGAAAATTATCCTTCCCCATCTCTGTTTCTTCATATGAGGTAGAGCATTCAGAATGCAATAGACCGCTCCGCTGAGATCAATATCAAAAGTTTTTCTGAAGCCATCCAATGTGATATCGGGGAAATGGGTTGGGCCATTGGGACCCTGGATGGCGGCATTGTTAACAAGAATATCGATGCCCTTATCCTTTTCCTCAATATTTCGGAACATTTTTAGAACCTGACAATCCGATGAAATATCGCATGTAGCTGGTTCTGCAAGTTTTACTTTATATTGATCGTTTATTTCTTCTGCTATCGATCCGCTGTTCCTGACATCACAGAGATATACCCTGGAGCCAAGAGAGGCAAAACGCGAAGAAATGGCTCTTCCTATACCTCCTCCAGCTCCTGTTACAAGTGTCACCCTTCCGGCCAAAGGCTGTTTTGAGTTTTTCATAATATCCTCCCTGATCCCGGAATTGTCCTTCATTCCGTATTCGTCTAATATTTAACAACGTCTATGATATACATTATCATTAAAGTTGCTAAAGATATGGGACCAGGGGATCAATAAACAAAAAAATTATGGAAATTTTATGGAAGGGGAAAAATACAGGACCGGTACCTACACGTAACGGTCCTGCAGATATGATCAGTCAGCTATTGCGATAAGGCGTTCAATTTCCCTGATCAGGGGTTTAATTCGACTGCTGGAAGCTCTTTTTTTCAAGGCTGATCTGGGTGATACAGGTCCTCCCCAGTAAACATTATTGGCATTTTCATCTACGTCAAGTTCAGAACCCTCAATGGTCAGCCCGGCGAAAAGGCCCTTGCTCATGGAATAACTGTATATTGAGGCTTTAAGCTGTATATCTGTTGCAGCCCCACCCTGTCGACCGACCGGACCTGCAGCTATTCCTATCTCACCCCCGAGTTTAAATTGATCTCCTTTGAGAAATTGCTCCATCCCCCGTTCGTTGTTTATAACAAGAACAAGTGCTACGGATTGAGCCCCTATCTGTAATCCCCATGAAGCTCCAGCGATCTTAAGGAAAGATGGACCATACCATGTGCCATTCGAGGGGTCCCTTTTAAGGAGAAGACCTTCTCCGTATTGTCCCCCAATAACCAGACCGGCTTTTACAACTGAGGGGAATATGGCGATCCCCTTTGCTCTTTTGACAATCCTTGACATTGCTTCCGCATCCTCTTGTGCTCTCATTTCGCGAAGTATATTGATAGAACCTGAAATCCTCTGTTCGGGGGTCTTTGCAAATGACTGAACAGCCGGCACAAAAATAATTGCAGAAACTGCAACTACGACTATCAGATTCCTTATTTTCTGGATCATGATGTACCTCCTCCTGAAATACTGGATAGAGAATCTCTTACAGACTATCATTTACTTTATAATTATCGTATAAATATGCCTTAAGGGGAAGTCCCTTCAATTTTAATACGGATCATTTTTGGGATTTGACGGTTTTCCCCCTTTCACTTAGACTTTGCAGGGCCAGAAAAAACATAAGATCTGGAGGTATCATTATGGAAAATAACAAGAACATAAACATAAATGAAGATTTTGAAAAAATGCTGAGCGAGGCATATCTTACCGATGATGATGAAAAGGTCAGGGAGATAGCAGGAAAGGTTCTGGAAAAGAGTCCGAATAATCCGGAAGCTCTTGTGTTAATGGCAGATTCAGTCAAAGAAGATAAGACAAAGATAGATTATCTCGAAAAAGCTCTTGAAATATCAAAAAATGAATTACCTGAGGGTTACAGTAAAATGGGAGTAGATCTGCTGGAAGATGATGCGGGCATGCTGTACATAGGGATATTGCAGCGACTCGGTTTTGTCCTTTTCCCCACGATCGATATCCAGAGAGCTTTTGATATTGCATCCGAGATAACCAGATATGATATTGAGGATGAAACCTTCTCAAGGACACTTTTCTACCGTTGTCTCCTTGAAATGGGAGAATATGAGCAGATTCTCAGATATGCAGAAAGGGAAAATATTTCCAACCCTGCCGTCAGGCACAGCCGTGCAATCGCACTCTACAAGATCTATGGACCTTCAAGCCAGTCATGCCAAGCTCTTTGGGATATATTCAGGGAAGGGCCAGATATTCCGTTTTATCTGATCGGTTATTGGGTTGAGCCTGATGGTGTAGATTCGTATGCAATGGAGAATTATCATTTTTCGATATTTTTCGAGGAACCGTGGAGCAAGGATGAGGCGCTTCTGCTATGGTTAAGCAGGGCATCTGTACTTTTCGGGTATTTTACAGACAGATTTAACAGTGAGGCAGAGGAAAACCTGGGTAATCTTATGAGCGAAATGGATATCGAAGAAGTTATTAATAACTACAGAAGTGAGATCGAAAGTTCAATACAGGATATAGATCCTCTTGATATCGAAGAAAAGGATGCAGTTGTTCTCGGTCTTTTGAGTTCCAGGGAATGTAGCCGATTTGTAGAATGAAGTTTTTCCGCTTTTTCTGGAAATCCAGGGGATAATTGGGGGGTATGGTGTGAATGCTTGAGGATCTTTCCCAGCATATACTTGATATTTCAGAGAACAGCCTGAATGCAGGAGCTACCGAGGTAAGCATAATCCTTCACAATGATCTGGAAAGTGGTTATACGGAACTTGAGATCATTGATAACGGTAAGGGTATGGATAAGGAAACAGCTCTTCAGGCTGTAGATCCTTTCTCAACAAGCAGGACAACCCGAAGAGTTGGTCTTGGTCTGCCTTTTCTAAAACAGTCAGCAGAATTGTGCGAAGGAGATTTTCAGCTTGAATCAAAACCGGGAGAAGGAACAAAGGTCAAGGCATCATTCAGGATCGATTCCATAGATACTCCCCCCCCGGGCGATATCCCCTCCTCCCTTGTCTCCCTTCTCGTAGCTCATCCCCACATTCTTTGGGAATATCAGCAAATCTCCGGTGATCTCGAATTCAAATTTAAAAGTTCAGAGATAGTTGAGATACTGGGAGATCCTGAAATGCTTAAACTTCCTGATATAGCAACCTGGCTGAGGGAATATCTCCGGGAGAATATTGGATCTTTGAATGGGAATTGAGACAGGGATAAGCTGTATGGAGAAGCAGAAGGGTATTTCCCAGCAAAAGCCCCGGGAAACGGATAATAAAGCAGTTAGCAAACGTCTGACCGGCCTGCTTCCCAAATCATGTTAAAGCGGTGTCTATGATATAATACAGGTAGAGAGTAACCCTGCGGTGTGCGTGACTGCGTTATTAGTCTTGAGCCAACACTCGACCGAGGCAAGGCCGCCGGTTCATTCCGGTGGAGGAGATGGTTTCATCACCAAAGCTGAGGAATGGCAGGCCTTATTTGTAGCAGGATCGGGTCAAGACGTCCGTAGCACGGCATTGCGGGGAAAATATCAGGGAGGACATTGCCGTGCTTTGTTCTCCTTTTTGTTATGGTGAAGGTGTATTTATTCTGATCGTTCAACGGAGGTATACGATGACTGGCATTTTTTCACCCTACTGGCATCCTGTAAATTCAAGAGGTTTCATTCTGGATTGGGATGGAGTCCTTGCTGATACGAAACTTGATTTCTCTGGGATAAGGGAAAAATATTTTAACGGGAAGAGAGTACCTCTGATCGAATCAGATCATTTGTTGACCTCAGAACAGAGAAAACAGCTCTGGAAGGATATTTATGAACTCGAAATGTATGGAGCTACCCATGCAGTGGCTGTAGATGGTGCACTTTCATTAGTTGAATGGCTTGACAAAAATGATATTCCCTGGGCTGTTGTTTCAAGAAATTGCATGGATTCAATATTGGAAGCAGCAGAAAAAATCGGTTTCCCCCTTCCAGAAGTTACCATGTCCAGAGATGATGGTCCGCAAAAGCCTGATCCTGATGCATTGCTTCTGGCAGCGAGAAGGATAGGTATACAGCCTTCACACTGTGTAATGGTGGGAGATTTTCTTTATGACATGGTAGGAGCAAGAAGAGCGGGAACGCGTGCAGTTCTTGTCGAAAGGGTAGATGAAGACTGGAGTTTCTGGGCTGATGTCTGTTTTCCCACGGTTTCGGAAATGGTAACACAGCTTGAAGAGCCTGATCCTTTCGTCCCCTGGGAGTATCACAGCCTCGTTCGACGCAAGGGCAGAAAATGGCTTGAGAGAGCATGGGAACTTGAATTAATGATAGATGGTAATGAACCAGAGGCTGCGGGACTTGTTTTCAAAGCTTTTTCTCTCGGAGCAGGATCAATTTCGATAGATCCGGAAGCAAGGGTTTCCATGGGACAATGGGAAAGGTGGGCCGGAGCATCTCCAGGAATACTTGATACTCCATTATCGGAAGCATTGCGGAATTACGTTGAGGGACATTATCCTCTTGTATCTGTTAATGATTCGCATGATGGTGCTATCTTATCAGGGGATGGTCACGATCTTGAAAAGCAGATGGAGGAAATGATGTTTTGACCCAGGAAAGGTTGAGTTTTTCAGAACATGTGCCTGAAAAAAGTTCGGAAATAAAAAGTTCAGCAAAATGGGAAAAACCACTTGCTGACAGGTTACGTCCCAGGTCTCTTTCAGAGTTTGCAGGTCAGAAGCATCTTGTTGGACCAGGTGCTCCACTAAGAACCCTTCTTGAAAACGGCAGGGTACCGTGCTGCGTTCTTTACGGCCCCCCTGGTGTTGGTAAAACGACACTTGTTAGAATGATGGCTTCTGTAACGGGAAGAGAGATCATGGAAATAAATGCAGTATCTGCAAAAGTTGCACAACTGAGGGATCTCGTAGAGCAGGCTGAAACTGCGAAAAGGATATCAGGCGGACGGTCTGTGGTGGGATTTGTAGATGAGATATACCATTTCAACAAAAGCCAACAGAACGCCCTTCTTCCTTCCGTGGAAAAGGGAGATATTATTCTTGTCGGGACCACAACAGAAAATCCCTTTTTCGAGATAAACAAGACCCTGCTTTCAAGGCTGCTTGTATTTGAACTTAAACTACTCGATATTGAAGAACTTGTCGAGGTGCTTAAAACAGCACTTGAAGATGAAAGAGGGTTGGCTGAGCTTGAGATCCATGCGGAAGATAATATTCTGAGAAAGATCGCATCTATCTCTGCCGGGGATGCCAGGCAGGCTCTTAACCGGTTGGAGACAGTTTCCCATACTATAGCTGCAAAAGGACAGAACAGAATAACAGAACGATCTCTCGAAGAGCTTTTCGCTGGTGTTTTTATACGGTTCGACAAGTCTGGTGATGATCACTATGATGTTATTTCAGCACTTATAAAAAGCATGAGAGGATCTGATCCTGATGCTTCTGTATACTGGCTGGCCAGGTTGATCGCCGGCGGGGAGAACCCGAGGTTCATTACAAGAAGGCTTATGATCTTTGCAGCTGAGGATGTTGGTCTCGCTGATCCTGAAGCTTTGAAGATAACTTCTGCGGCGGCGCATGCTGTAGATATGGTCGGTTATCCGGAAGCCAGAATAATTCTTTCTGAGGCGGTTCTTTATCTTGCAACAGCTCCAAAGAGTAACAGTAGTTACATGGCTGTTAAAAATGCAGAAAAACATATTAAAGAGGGTGATCTTCAGGAGGTTCCTGAACACCTTAAACAGGGGGGAACGGGTTATAAATATCCTCACAGTGTTCCGGAACACTGGTTGCCCCAGAAATATACTCGTAAAACAGTCAGACTTTATTTCCCCGGAATACTTGGGCAGGAATCAGAGATACTTTCAAGAATGAAAAAACTCTGGAGAAGGTTCAGAGAAAACCATAAATAAAGATCCGGATCCCGGGATCCGGATCGTACATTGCTTCTGAGATCAGTATTCGGAACTATTCTGATTTACCGTTGATAACTCCTTCAGGATGAGCTTCGAGAAATTCAAGCAGACCTTTTTTGGTCAGTCCGATATGATCATTCATTTCCTCTACAGCTTCTTCACATTTGCCCGCAATAATTGAATCTATTACTTTTATATGACCTTCAGTGAATTCAGTGAGACTGATATTCGTCTCAATTGAATAGGTTCTGCAGAGGTTGATCAGGTCCATGATATTCTCAAGCATCTTCTGGAGGTAATTGTTACCACATTCCTGGTAAAGGAACTGGTGAAAATCCTGGTCTTCCACAAGGTAATCGCTGTGTTCAGTATCGTCGGTCATATTTGAGAAGATCTCCCTGTAATGCATGAGTTTATGCTTTGGGGGATTCAAACATATATTACTTACAGCCATCTTTTCCAGTTCTCGTCTTAATTCATAAAGATCATTGGCATCTGTTTTGGTTGGAAGGGTAACATATGCTCCTCTACGGGGAGTAAGTGTCACAAGCCCTGTCTGGGCAAGCTGTCTTATGGCTTCCCTGACTGGCGTTCTGGATACTGCTAATTTATCTGCGAGATCAATTTCAGATAATTTGGAGCCCGGGCGGATCACACCTTCGACGATAGCTTCTTTCAGTTTCTCATACACTATTTGTCTCAGATCCGGATTCTTGGCCGGTGATAATGGATTATTCTTCAACGTCATTCCTCCTCATGGCATCTAAACAAGCCATGTACTCATTATACAATATATGAAAAAACTGTGCATTTTTTTTAAACATTACAAAAAGTTATTCGCAGGGTGTTACGTTCCCGGCTCTGAATAAGTGATCAGTCCAGAGAGAAATGGCATAAATGGCATCTGAAAGTCGATTTATATATCTATAGGTCTCTGTATCGATCTCTTTTTCCCTGTAGAGGGAGACTGCGAGTCTTTCGGCTCTTCTTGCAACTGTTCTTGCTGCATGAAGAGCTGCCCCGGGGACAGAATCTCCAGGTCTTATGAATCGAAATGTTTCGCCTGTTTTTACACGGACTTTTTCTATAATGTTTTCCAGTTTTTCAACTTGCGGAGCCTCAAGTTCCGGGCAAAGTGCAATGTATCCCATAACAGGCCCCAGATCCTGTTCAAGGGTGCAGATATTTTTACATATTTCGCTGAAATCACAGGTTGCTCTTGCCATCCCGAGGTGAGCCTGGCATTCATCCAGAGTTCCATAGAGTTCAACTCTCGGCGAATCTTTTGGAACTCTCTGCCCATTGCATAGGCTTGTCTCACCGCTGTCTCCCTTTTTAGTGGTTATCCATTTGTCCGTCATCTGCCCTAACCTCCCGGCTGTGAAGACTGAAGTATGAATAAAGCTTCAGCTTCGACGATAACTTTGCCTGATTCATTTGTAATATTACATTTAGTAGTCACTCTACTGCTTTTTGTCTTTTCAACAGAACCCTTTGCTACATATTTTCCCCCGGTTCTGACAGGTTTTCTGTAGGCCAGCGTCATTCTTGCTGTTACTCCCCACCGGCCAATATTCTGGCGTACTGACCAGGCCATGGCATCATCAGCAATAGCAGCAATAATACCGCCATGTACTATGTTTTCATAACCACACCATGAGCTTTCCGGATCTATAGGGATCACTATTTCTCCTGTTTTTTCATCCCAGAAAATATCCAGTCCAAGAGATCTTGGATTGTCTTTTCCGGGGGTTCCACATACAAAACAGCCTTTGGATCCGGTCATTTTTTCCAAAATACTCTCTCCTTTAACATATCTTAATATCTATTATAAACTTAATGTCAGGATAAAACAGCTATTGACCAATGATTTATTCAGTAAGGGATATTCAATTCAGAAAGGATGTTTTCCGATGAAAGAGAACAGGGATCGCTCAGAAAAAATCAGGAAGGAAATTGGCATGGAGGTGATAGATGATGTGGTGGAAGTTCAGAAAAACTTCAGGCTTCACCACAAAGTATTGTATACCTTAAGTATCTTTACAGGTGTTGTCCTTGTCTGGTATGGGTTCTGGGATATTGTTCCTATGGTGCCAATATTAAATAATCCATTTGTCGCAATAGCCTGCGGTTTTGCCATTCTTGCCGCAACCAGTTCTTTTTTCAGAGAACTGGGATGATCTTTCGATCCTGCAGGGTTATTTTTTAAAGAACATCTTTCTCTCTTGACAGGAAGAGGAGCATAAGAGTATTATTTTAGTGATAACTATTATCAATAATGTGAGGTGGATAAATATGCCAGGCAGAAACCGGACAGGGCCGAATGGAAAAGGTCCAATGACTGGCAGGGGTTTAGGCCAGTGTCAGGGTATTGTAGACGCAGAACCTGCTTTTTTACCTCAAGGTTCATATAGTCAAAGGCAGGGGTCTTCTGGTTTAAGAGGTTTAAGAAGATCAGGCAGCCGAAGAGCTGGATTTTCTGGTATGCGCCGTAGGCGGCTATGAACATTATCAGCAAATTATCAATATAATTTTTGGATCATAGTTCGGAAGAGGGGGACCGAAGAGTCCCCCTTATTTATCAGGTAACAGGATATTTGATCTACAGGAAAAGGAGGATCTGATCATGCCATGGGTAAGAAATGATATCTGCACAGGATGCGGAAGCTGCGTTGAGGCTTGCCGATACGATGCAATTACGTTCAGGGATGACAGGGTAGCGGTGATCTCACAGGAGAATTGTACAAAATGCGGAGCCTGTATCCTTAACTGTCCTGTTAATGCTATAAGGGCTAATTCTGAACATCCTTCCCTCAGGGGCGGCGGGGGCAATTTTCCAGGTATGGCTGGGTCCGGAAGAAAAAGGTCGGATATTTCAGGCAAAGGGAGTATCTTTCGCAGGGGAGTCCAGAAGAATTAAGGAGTGTGATCTGTATGCCATGGATCGACAGTGATCGATGTACCGGTTGCGGGTTGTGTGTGGAGAATTGTCCGGTTTCGGCGATCAGTTTTTATGGGGAGCATTGTAGTATAGAGACAGCTTTATGTGTCAGATGCGGAAGATGCCATGACATATGTCCAAATAAGGCGGTAAGGCATGATTCCGAGCTTGTTACACAGCAGGTAAAAGAGAATATTGACCATGCCAGGGAAAAAGCTTATGAGTGTTCCCGCATTCTTGAAAGTATAGAAGAGGGCAGAAATTCTCTTGAAAGATTTATCAAGCATTTTAACAAAGAGAAGGCAGTTATAGATGAAACACTGATAGAGCTTGATCGATTAAAAGGATCTCTTTTCAGGTAGAGTATAATTCTGAAGTTTTTATGTCATATATCGAGTGTTGAGAGGGGATCAGTAAATGGATCTGGAGCGGATAAAAAATTTTCCTGTATCGTTTTTTGCTGTAACTATGGGGCTTACTGGAGGTCTGATCGTATCTCAGAAAATGGAAGGTATTCTCGGGATACCATCAGTTTTAAGTCTGGTAATGATGATCGTTTCGATTTTTGCCTTCTTCCTTATAACGATCTTGTATTTTATTAAGGTCGTTCTTTTCAGAGATGTTGTTCGAAAGGAGCTTGTCCACCCTGTTAAAATGCATTTTTTCCCGACCTTTTCAGTAAGTCTTTTGCTTCTGTCCGTGGCTACAGTAGATATCCAGCCTGTGTTTTCAGAATTGCTATGGTATACAGGAGCTGGTACTCATATAGCATTTACGTTTTATACCCTGACAACATGGATCCAGCATACTCACTTTGAGCCTTATCATGTGAATCCGTCATGGTTTATACCAATACTTGGGAATCTTGTTGTACCAGTTGCTGGAGTAGTTTATGCGCCCAGTATCGTTAACTGGTTCTTTTTCAGTGCCGGCCTTCTTTTCTGGATATTGCTTTTTGGGGTTATTTTTAACAGGCTCATATTTCATAATCCTCTTCCTGAAAAACTTATGCCTACCCTGTTTATCCTTATAGCTCCGCCGGCAGTTGCTTTTATAGCATATGTAAAAATTACAGGTTCGATAGGGAATTTTGGGATGTTTTTGTATTCTCTTTCAATATTTATGTTTTTACTTGTATGTGCTCAGTGGCGATTAATGTTCAGGATACGTTTTTATCTCTCATGGTGGGCGTATTCATTTCCTCTTGCAGCCCTGGATCTTGCGTCAGTTCTCTTTTTACATAAAACAGGGCAAAGTATAGCCATGATATTATCCGTTTCTTTCTTTTTCATCCTTACTTTGGTCTTGTTACTTCTCTCGGTTCTTACGATCCGTAATATTGCAGCCGGAAAGATATGTATAGATGAGTAATTACTGTAATTTATAAGATCAGGATCAATAAATGGAATGAACATTACCTGAGAGATGATCGATCCCTGGTGAAGTTAAGTTTTAACAGTGTTGTCTACGGCACGAAAGATTAAATGTTCAGGGAGAATGCGGGGGTATATTTAATTGTACCCCGCATTCTCAGAATGAACAGAAGACGCGGGATATTATGAAAAGAAGTTTTTCAAGGCCTGAAGGCCTCCAAGGAAAACACCCTTACCGACGGTTTCCACCAGTTCTTTTTCATTTTCAGGAGCAGTATCAAATGTAGCTGACCAGACTGCCAGAGTATGATCTTCTTCAGTTACGGGTATAAGGTTCAGAGCTGCATGATAGTTTGTAAGTGGCATTCCGGATTTGAGGATTGTATAGTCACATCGATAGTTTACGTCATCCAGGGCAAGAAGCCTCTCTCTGATATTATCTCCATTTGTCAGGTAAAAATTTCTTACACACCCTACAGAATCAGGGGCCTCTCCATTCTCTATTTCGCTTTTTTCTATTGCCGGGTGCCATTCTGGAAGGCTGTTAAAATCTCTTACAAGTTCCCATACCTTATCAACCGGAGCCGGAATCACTGAGCTTTCAAAGACTTTTGTCATGAATATCCCTCCTGAGATCAAGATCTTTTCAGGATTATCTTACTACAAATTCAAAGCTGAGATAATCTATTCAGTGAGTGGAATGCCATCCAATTTATATACCGTGATTATCTTTTACAGGGATATTCTGACAGTTAAAGATGTCTCGGTCTTTACGTCTTAGCTGTTGACTTGCAGAAATTCAGAAGAGTTTTCAAGCTCAGATTTGGTTATGATCAACAGAGACGATATT
>CAYPIU010000029.1:0-22005 GCA_964410915.1 uncultured Synergistales bacterium
CTGATATAACGGGGTTGGGGGTTAATCCAAAATCGGCAATCCAAAATCAAAAATAGAAGTATGGACGATCTGCGTATCCTGCTTTTTCTATTTTGTGTTATATCGCAACGGCAAGACTTGCCAAATATATGTAACATTTTCATTTTTCCTACACTTAAAAGGTTTGTTCACAATAGACAGAATATCCTTTTTAAAAATCACAATATTTGTATATTGTATATATTATTGTGTCTTCAGGTATGTAATGTTAATATTTGAAAAGTACCTTGTGAAAAAAGTAATTTTTTGTAGTTATCAACTTGCTTTAATTTTTTAAATATTTTACTCACTTCCCTAAACAAGATCAAAAATGTAAGACAACCCAGATAATAGAACAACATGAAAATATATAATCGAGGAGGGAAATTATGGCGTACTCTAAGGAACAGGTGGCGGACAGGACCAGGGAAATTGTTGCCCCCTGGAAGGCAAAGCAGGGTGGATTGATCCCTATTCTGCAGGAAGTTCAGAATTTTTTCGGTTATCTTCCTGAGGAAGCAATGAGAACCATTTCCAGAGAACTCAAGATCGCAACGGCAGAGATCTACGGAGTAGCAACATTCTACGCTCAGTTCCATCTCAAACCCAGAGGGAAATATATCATCAGGGTTTGTCGTGGAACGGCTTGCCATGTCAGAGGGAGCCTGAAGATCCTTGAAAAGGTAAAGGATATTACAGGCATCGGAGAGAATGAGACTACGGATGACCTGAGATTTACTATCGAACCTGTCGCCTGTCTGGGAGCATGCGGACTTGCCCCGGTAATGATGGTCAACGATCAGACATTCGGCAGACTGACCCCTGACAAGATACAGGGTGTACTTGACCAGTTCGCGTAAGGAGGATGGGCAATGGCTAATAAAATTAAAAACCTTAGTGACCTGAGGAAGATCAAGGAATCATGCGCAGACCTTACCTCAACAAGGACCACCGATAACAAGACGATCGTCATCGGTATGGGGACCTGCGGTATCGCTGCAGGAGCCAGAGAGATCATGAACGAGGTGATCAACGAACTCCAGAAGAGGGGTATCAGCGACGTTGCTGTCCAGACTACCGGATGTATCGGAATGTGCCAGAGAGAACCTCTTTTAGATGTAATAATACCCGGCAAAGAACGTATAACCTATGGTAACGTCTCGAAAGAAGACGTACAGAGGATTATCGCCGAACACGTTGTCAACGGCAGGATCGTTCAGGATCTCGCTATTGGCAGGGCTGATTAAGGAGGGAACTATCAATGCCTATTTACAGATCCCATGTCCTCGTTTGCGGCGGTACAGGCTGTGCCTCAAGCGGCTCTAATGAGGTTATGGACACTTTTAAAGAAGAAATAAGTTCCCTGGGCCTGGAAGAAGAGGTACTTGTAGTACCTACGGGCTGTCACGGAATGTGCGAAATGGGCCCTATCGTGGTGGTCTATCCCGAAGGAACATTCTACTGCAGGGTAACACCTGAAGATGTAAAAGAGATCGCGGAGGAACACCTCTACAAAGGCAGGGTCGTAGAGAGGCTTCTCTACCAGGCAGAGGAAGCTCCAAGTATTCCCAATTACAAGGAAATTCCTTTTTACGGCAAACAGGAGCGAGTAGCCCTTTCAAACTGCGGTTATATAAATCCCGATAATATCGAGGAATATATCGCAAGGGATGGATATGCAGGACTTGCAAAGGTCCTGACGGAGATGAAACCTGAGGACGTCATAGAGGAAATAAAGACCTCGGGCCTCCGCGGCCGCGGAGGCGGCGGATTCCCCACAGGACTCAAGTGGAGCTTCTGCGCAAGAGCACAGGGCGACCTCAAATATATCATCTGCAATGCGGACGAGGGAGACCCGGGTGCTTTCATGGACCGTTCGATACTTGAAGGAGACCCCCATACTGTCCTTGAAGGAATGCTTATAGGTGCATATGCAATGGGTGCAAGCGAAGGTTATATATACTGCCGCGCTGAATATCCCCTCGCAATAAAGAGACTCAAGAACGCAATAAAACAGGCTGAAGAATACGGACTCATGGGTGAAGATATCATGGGAAGCGGGTTCTCCCTTCACCTCCACGTCAAGGAAGGCGCTGGAGCCTTTGTCTGCGGAGAAGAGACCGCCCTTATGGCATCAATAGAAGGCCGCAGGGGAATGCCAAGACCCCGTCCCCCATTCCCGGCCAACAAGGGGCTCTGGGACAAACCTACCAATATAAATAACGTGGAGACCTGGGCCAATGTGCCTCATATAATCAGAAGAGGCGGATCATGGTTCGCATCCATGGGTACTGAAAAATCCAAGGGGACGAAAGTTTTCGCCCTCACGGGTAAAGTAAACCACACCGGGCTTGTAGAAGTGCCAATGGGAATAACCCTTAGAGAGATAGTTTTCGACATTGGCGGAGGCATACTTAACGGCAAAAAGTTCAAGGCTGTACAGATCGGCGGCCCTTCAGGAGGCTGTCTTACCGAGGAACATCTTGACCTTCCTGTCAGTTATGAATCTCTGGCCGAGGTCGGGGCTATTATGGGCTCAGGCGGACTTGTGGTAATGGATGAGGACAACTGCATGGTAGATGTCGCTAAGTTCTTCCTCGAGTTCACACAGAGGGAATCCTGCGGAAAATGCACTCCCTGCAGGGAAGGTACCAAGAAAATGCTGGATCTTCTGACAAAGATGACAGAGGGAAAGGCAAAAGAAGGAGACATAGACAAACTTGAGTACCTGGCAAAGATGGTACAGGAAACATCGCTCTGTGGACTTGGACAGACTGCTCCAAATCCTGTACTTACAACGATAAGGTACTTCAGGGATGAATACGAGGCCCACGTCACAAGAAAACAGTGCCCCTCAGGTGCATGTACGGCCCTTGCAAGCTATGTAATAGATCCCGGGAAATGCATCGGCTGCACCAAGTGTTCAAGGGTATGCCCTGTAGGAGCTATTTCAGGAGAGGTCAAAAAGCCCCACGTAATTGACCAGAACGTCTGCATCAAGTGCGGCAGCTGCGAGGAAACCTGTCCCGTACAGGCCATTTCTCACAGTTAAAAAGGAGGTAATGACAGGCATGGAAAATATTGAGCTTACAATCAACGGGAAAAGGATCTCTGCCATCCGGGATATGACCATTCTGCAGGCCGCACAGGCTAACGATATCCATATTCCCACATTATGCGACCACCCGGCTCTGGAATCAGTGGGAGCCTGCAGGGTATGCCTTGTAGAGATCGAGGGAAGCAAAAAACTTCTGCCTTCCTGCACCACACCGGTCGCTCCCGACATGGTAGTTTATACTCACTCCAAAAGAGCGCTGGAGGCAAGAAAAGCTGTAGTGGAACTCATCCTTGTGAGACACCCTCTGGACTGTTTCTCCTGTCCGATGAACGGTAACTGCGAACTCCAGGATGTTGCATATGAACTCGGGATAGAGGAATCAGGCTACATGGATGAAGGAGATACCAACACGCAGTACGCCCTGGAAGATGCCAATCCTTTCTACGTAAGGGACATGAACAAATGCATTCTCTGCGGCAGATGCATAAGAGCCTGCGACAGCCTTGCCCAGTATCATGCTATTGATTTCCAGGACAGGGGTATCAAGACAATGGTAAAAACCCCTCCCGGAGTGGACCTTGAACATTCTGACTGCACCTTCTGCGGACAATGCGTACAGCTATGTCCTGTTGGAGCTATATATGAGAAGACCGCAAAAGGGAAGGGCCGTCCCTGGGAAATGAAAAAGGTCAAGACCATCTGTTCCTACTGCGGAGTCGGATGCGAACTCGAGATACATGTCAACACCAAAACAGGCAGGATAGCAAACGTAAAAACCGATTATACAAGCAAGACCTCGCTGAACGAGGGACGCTGCTGTGTAAAGGGAAGATTTGCATGGGAATTCGTTCACAGCGAAGACAGGCTGACGAAACCCCTGATAAAGAAGGACGGAACATTTTACGAAGCTTCATGGGATGAAGCCCTGGAACTGATCTCGGACAAACTGAAAAGCACAAAGGAAGAATACGGTCCGGACGCTACTGGTTTCTTCTCCTCCGCCCGCTGCACCAACGAGGAGAACTACCTCATACAGAGACTTGCAAGGGAGGTCATAGGCACAAATAACGTTGATCACTGTGCCCATTTGTGACACAGCGCTACTGTAAAAGGTCTCGTTGAGACCTTCGGAAGCGGCGCAATGACCAATGATTACAAATCAATAAAGGAAGCTGACGTCCTTTTTGTAATTGGCTCGAACACTACTGAAACCCATCCTGTGATAGGTTCCTGGTTCAAGGAACAGGCAAGAAAAGGCACAAAACTGATCGTCTGCGATCCACGCAAGATCGAACTGGCTGAACGGGCAGACCTGCACATACGCCAGAAAAGCGGAACTGACGTGGCACTTATCAACGGGATCATGCACATAATCATCAGGGACCAGCTCTATGATGAAAGTTTTGTAAACGAACGCACAGAAAACTTTGAAGCACTGAAGGAAACCGTAAGTACTTACACACCTGAAGAGGTTTCCGGAATTACGGGAGTTCCTGCAGAACTCATCGAGGAAGCTGCAAAAGCCTATGCTAATGGAACGAATTCCGCAATCTATTACACAATGGGAATAACCCAGCACACTTCTGGTACTAACAACGTAAGGACACTGGCTAACCTGGCTATGCTTTGCGGTATGATCGGACGTCCAGGTACAGGTGTCAATCCCCTTCGTGGACAGAACAATGTCCAGGGAGCCTGTGACATGGGCTGTCTGCCTAACGTTGTAACTGGATACCAGAAAGTGGGAGACGCAGCAGTCAGGGAAAAGATGAAAGGACTCTGGAACAATGCAGAGATCCCGGCTGAGACGGGTCTGACTGTAATGAAAATGATGCAGGCAGCAGGAAAAGGAGATATTAAAGCTCTTTACATTGTGGGAGAGAATCCAATGGTTTCCGATCCTGATACAACCCATGTGAGACATTGCCTTGAAAACCTTGATCTTCTTGTTGTCCAGGATATTTTCCTGACAGAAACCGCCCAACTCGCAGATGTAGTACTTCCGGCAGCATGCTGGGCTGAAAAGGACGGAACATTTACCAACACTACAAGGACTGTACAGAGGATCCGCAAAGCCGTCGAAGCACCAGGGGAAGCACGTGCAGACTGGGAAATCATCACTGACCTGGCTTGTAGACTTGGCGCGAAATGGAACTTTGCAAATGCTTCCGAAATAATTGACTCGATAGCAGAATGCACTCCAAGTTATGGCGGAATAAATTTCGAGCGCCTGGACAAGGGACCCCTTTCCTGGCCCTGTCCTCAAACAGACCATCCGGGAACGCCGATTCTCCACACAGCCAGATTTGCCAGACCTAACGGAAAAGGTCATTTCACTCCATGCGAATGGAAGGCTCCCCATGAATGGCCAGATGAAAACTATCCTTTCCTGGCCACGACAGGCAGACTGCTCTATCATTATCATACAGGTTCAATGTCGAGACGCAGCGCTCCTGCCGAGTTCATAAAGGAGCTCTTTATACAGGTCAACCCGGCAGACGCAGAAAAGATGGATATACAGGAAGGAGAAATGCTGAAGGTCACATCCCGAAGAGGAAGTGTTGAAGGAAGAGCCCAGATCACTGACAGGGTTCCCCCGGAAATGGTCTTCCTGCCTTTCCACTTCGGTGAAGCCTCAGCTAATATCCTTACTGCAGCCGAGATCGATCCCGATTCAGAGACGCCGGGATACAAGATCAGCGCAGTCAAGGTGGAAAAGACAGGAAAAGAGAGTTACGGGAAGATCTCTTCATCGTACAACGTGGTAAAGACACCCGTATAAGGCAAATAATCAAGGCACTGCATGCAGTTGGCAGATCTTAATACATTTTAATTCCCTGTATCCGGGAAAATTTCTCCGGATACAGGGAAAACCAAACACAATTCAGGAGGTAATATTCAATGAGCATAAAGTCACCAGCAGAACTGGCAAGGGCTGCATGTGCAGCGTCACAGGCAAAGAGCAAATGGACAATACCGCAGATGCTTATCCTGGGAATGCTTGCAGGAGCTTATATAGCTTTTGCAGGATTTCTCTGCACCGTAGTAACACAGGACCTTGCCAAGTTCATGGGCGTAGGGTTTGCAAAATTCATGGGCGGCGCAGTCTTCTCAGTTGGACTAATGATGGTTGTTATAGCAGGTTCCGAACTTTTTACCGGAAACTGCATGATGCCACTGGGTTACTTTGCAGGCTGTACTCCCCTCAAAGGAATAGTGAGGAACTGGTTCTGGGTCTATATAGCCAATCTAATTGGCTCTGTGCTTATCGCTTTTTTCATTTATCAAAGCGGCCTCTGGGACGGCCCAGTTGGAGTTAACGCACTCAAGATAGCCGCCGGCAAGATGAACCTGCCCATGGGACAGGCATTCTTCCGAGGTATACTCTGTAACTGGATCGTTGTACTTGCAGTATGGATGACCATGGCTGCCAGTGACGTTATCGGCAAGATCTTTGCATGCTTCTTCCCCATCATGCTGTTTGTTGCCTCAGGATTCGAACATAGCGTAGCAAATATGTACTTCATGGCCATGGGAATGTTCGTCCGGGGCAGCGAGGCGGTAGTTTCCGCTGCAAATATTGCTCCCGAGACCCTCAATGCAGTCAGTGTTGGTGGATACCTCCACAACCTTATACCAGTCACCATAGGAAATATGGTAGGAGGAATTCTCTTTGTCGCGGGAATGTACTACCTGGTATACAAGGGGAAACTGGAGACCCTTGACTAATAAAGGACCATCTTTTAGCGAAACGATCAATGGCAGAAGAGAGATCTTCCCCTCTTCTGCCATTATTCTGGGCGGCGGTAAAGGGAGAAGAATGGGCGGTAACAAGATATACCTTGCCCTTGACGGATCTCTTGTCGTGGAAACTGTAATAAAGCGTCTGTCCGGAAGCTTTAAAAAAATTATAATTGCTGCCGGACAGAATGATGTGTCTTCTCTCGAAACGATTCTTGGTCCTTTAAGACAGGGTACAGATATCAGGGTAATATCTGACAAAAATCCTGGCAGAGGACCTCTTGAAGGGATCGCTTCAGCCCTTGAGTTACTTGATGACAAATGGGCCTTTGTAACTGGATGTGACATGCCCTGCATCAAAGATGCGGTGATCAGGAAGATGTGGAACGAACAAAATAAGAATAGTTCTGTAGTTTGTGCAAAAATAAACGGTTTTGTAGAACCACTCCACGCTTTCTACCACATCTCATGCATCGAAGCTGCAAGAAAAAGACTTTCCTCTGGAGAAAGAAAGCTGAAATCCTTTTACGAAGATGTCAGGGTTTCAGTTATCGAAGAAAGATCTCTTAAGTTACTTCCGGGATACAAAAGTTCTTTCAAAAGCATGAATACACCAGAAGATATAAGGTCCATTACAGATTTCTGTTCTTTATGATCCCTGTGCGGAACTCTCTATTCTTTCAGGAAAAGAATAGACATTCATGCGCCCCTCCCTTGCAAAGCCAACCAGGGTTATTCCCTGTCTGATAGCTGTTTCTACTCCTGAAGCTGTTGCCGCAGAAACGCTTACAAGCATGGGGATACCGGCTCCGGCTGCTTTTTGAACCATATCTGATGGAAGTCTTCCTGACACAGCGAGAAAGCAGTTTACCATCTTTAACCCCTGCATCAAGGCCCATCCTACAGCCTTGTCCATTGTATTGTGACGCCCGATATCCTCGACCGTAAACAGTACCTCTCCACTGCTGGATATCAGGGTTGCAACATGTGCATTTCCGGTCCTTTTATAAACATCGGCTTCCCGCAGTCGCTGAACTGAAGAAAAGATCACCCCTGCATCTACTTTCCACTGAACCGGCAAAAAGTTACACTTTTCCTGTGAAGGATCTCTCGGGTGCTTTAAAACGGCGGAGCCCGTATTTATGTGCCTGTTGTCAGGGGACGAGCCATGCCTGGAAACTGCTCTGCTTACGACTACCCTGCGACCTGTGAGCTGAAGATCTTCAACATCTTCCATAGAATTGATCATCTTGCGACATGCGAGATAACCAAGTGCCCAGATCTTTTCATTGCCACATGAAAGGATGACAGAAGCTTCTCTGTTTCCATCAACTTCAAGTTCAACAGAATTTTCTTCCAGCAGCTCATCTTTTATGTTTTCAGCTTTCCCTGAACTGTATAACCTCAGGATATCCATTTTCTTGATGTAATTTTCCAATTCTCAACCTCCTTTATAGGCCTGGAAAGATTTACACTTATACCAGAAGCTTTAAAAACTATTATATAATTCAAAAAATACTGAATACCGCAGCCACCCATGAATATTCGATCAATTTAAGAATGACCGCAATAATATAATGCAAATATGGATCTTGTATAATATATTCAGGTTGAGAATATAACTGCCGCATGATAGTATTTCCAGAAGTATAAAAATCCGTTATAAAGAAATACACAATCCTGACAGGAGTCATCTTTCCTTACAGAATAACTTTTTTCATTTAAATGTCCAAGTATTCAAGCCGGCCAACATCAAGGATATCAATTCTGGGGGAACTACTTTATGCAAGTAAAAGTGAAAATACTCACTATACTTTAAACACAATGTCTCGAGGAGGGAAATTATGGCGTACTCTAAGGAACAGGTGGCGGACAGGACCAGGGAAATTGTTGCCCCCTGGAAGGCAAAGCAGGGTGGATTGATCCCTATTCTGCAGGAAGTTCAGAATTTTTTCGGTTATCTTCCTGAGGAAGCAATGAGAACCATTTCCAGAGAACTCAAGATCGCAACGGCAGAGATCTACGGAGTAGCAACATTCTACGCTCAGTTCCATCTCAAACCCAGAGGGAAATATATCATCAGGGTTTGTCGTGGAACGGCTTGCCATGTCAGAGGGAGCCTGAAGATCCTTGAAAAGGTAAAGGATATTACAGGCATCGGAGAGAATGAGACTACGGATGACCTGAGATTTACTATCGAACCTGTCGCCTGTCTGGGAGCATGCGGACTTGCCCCGGTAATGATGGTCAACGATCAGACATTCGGCAGACTGACCCCTGACAAGATACAGGGTGTACTTGACCAGTTCGCGTAAGGAGGATGGGCAATGGCTAATAAAATTAAAAACCTTAGTGACCTGAGGAAGATCAAGGAATCATGCGCAGACCTTACCTCAACAAGGACCACCGATAACAAGACGATCGTCATCGGTATGGGGACCTGCGGTATCGCTGCAGGAGCCAGAGAGATCATGAACGAGGTGATCAACGAACTCCAGAAGAGGGGTATCAGCGACGTTGCTGTCCAGACTACCGGATGTATCGGAATGTGCCAGAGAGAACCTCTTTTAGATGTAATAATACCCGGCAAAGAACGTATAACCTATGGTAACGTCTCGAAAGAAGACGTACAGAGGATTATCGCCGAACACGTTGTCAACGGCAGGATCGTTCAGGATCTCGCTATTGGCAGGGCTGATTAAGGAGGGAACTATCAATGCCTATTTACAGATCCCATGTCCTCGTTTGCGGCGGTACAGGCTGTGCCTCAAGCGGCTCTAATGAGGTTATGGACACTTTTAAAGAAGAAATAAGTTCCCTGGGCCTGGAAGAAGAGGTACTTGTAGTACCTACGGGCTGTCACGGAATGTGCGAAATGGGCCCTATCGTGGTGGTCTATCCCGAAGGAACATTCTACTGCAGGGTAACACCTGAAGATGTAAAAGAGATCGCGGAGGAACACCTCTACAAAGGCAGGGTCGTAGAGAGGCTTCTCTACCAGGCAGAGGAAGCTCCAAGTATTCCCAATTACAAGGAAATTCCTTTTTACGGCAAACAGGAGCGAGTAGCCCTTTCAAACTGCGGTTATATAAATCCCGATAATATCGAGGAATATATCGCAAGGGATGGATATGCAGGACTTGCAAAGGTCCTGACGGAGATGAAACCTGAGGACGTCATAGAGGAAATAAAGACCTCGGGCCTCCGCGGCCGCGGAGGCGGCGGATTCCCCACAGGACTCAAGTGGAGCTTCTGCGCAAGAGCACAGGGCGACCTCAAATATATCATCTGCAATGCGGACGAGGGAGACCCGGGTGCTTTCATGGACCGTTCGATACTTGAAGGAGACCCCCATACTGTCCTTGAAGGAATGCTTATAGGTGCATATGCAATGGGTGCAAGCGAAGGTTATATATACTGCCGCGCTGAATATCCCCTCGCAATAAAGAGACTCAAGAACGCAATAAAACAGGCTGAAGAATACGGACTCATGGGTGAAGATATCATGGGAAGCGGGTTCTCCCTTCACCTCCACGTCAAGGAAGGCGCTGGAGCCTTTGTCTGCGGAGAAGAGACCGCCCTTATGGCATCAATAGAAGGCCGCAGGGGAATGCCAAGACCCCGTCCCCCATTCCCGGCCAACAAGGGGCTCTGGGACAAACCTACCAATATAAATAACGTGGAGACCTGGGCCAATGTGCCTCATATAATCAGAAGAGGCGGATCATGGTTCGCATCCATGGGTACTGAAAAATCCAAGGGGACGAAAGTTTTCGCCCTCACGGGTAAAGTAAACCACACCGGGCTTGTAGAAGTGCCAATGGGAATAACCCTTAGAGAGATAGTTTTCGACATTGGCGGAGGCATACTTAACGGCAAAAAGTTCAAGGCTGTACAGATCGGCGGCCCTTCAGGAGGCTGTCTTACCGAGGAACATCTTGACCTTCCTGTCAGTTATGAATCTCTGGCCGAGGTCGGGGCTATTATGGGCTCAGGCGGACTTGTGGTAATGGATGAGGACAACTGCATGATAGATGTCGCTAAGTTCTTCCTCGAGTTCACACAGAAGGAATCCTGCGGCAAATGTTCTCCCTGCAGGGAAGGTACAAAACAGATGCTCCTGCTTCTAAACAAAATATCCGATGGCAACGGAACCATGGAAGACCTTCAGACCCTTGAAGACCTGGCAAGGATGGTCAAGGATATGTCCCTCTGCGGACTTGGTCAAACCGCTCCAAACCCAATATTGACGACCCTCAGATATTTCAGGGATGAGTATGTTGCTCATATAAAGGACAAAAAATGTTTTGCAGGAGTCTGCACAAAACTGGTGAGTTACACCATAGATCCTGAAAAATGTAAGAAATGCGGACTCTGTGCTAAAAACTGCCCGGTCAATTGTATTAGCGGCGACAGACAGACTCCGTACTTCATTGATCAGGAAGCCTGCATCAAGTGTGGCAATTGCTACGAAAAATGCCCCTTCGGTGCTATAGATAAAGAATAGGGCAAGGGGAGGTTTAAAGATGAGCGAGATCACATTGACAATAGACGGTAAAGAATGTAAAGGCAATGCCGGGGATACTATCCTTCAGGTTGCTCAGAAACATGATATATACATCCCCACCCTCTGTTACCTCGAGGGTCTGAGCCCTATGGGTTCATGCCGAATGTGTGTAGTTGAAGTAGAAGGCAGCAATAAACTTCTTACATCATGCACTACACCTGCACAGGATGGTATGGTCGTATTCTCCAAAACTGAAAAACTTTTTAACTACAGGAAGCAGATCCTTGAACTGCTTTTTGCTGGAAGGAACCATTTCTGCATGTTCTGCTCCCAGAGTGGGGACTGTGAACTGCAGCGGCTGGCTATTGAGCATGGTATGGACAGTGTCAGGTATCCCTATCTTTACCATGATTTCGATAACGACGCTACCTCGGAACACCTTCAGATGGATCATAACAGATGTATCCTCTGTGGCAGATGTATCCGTGTGTGCGCAGAAAAAGTCGGAGCCCATACCCTTGACCTCGAGCAGAGAGGCTGGAACGCAAAAGTCATTTCCGACCTTGGCGAAATGCTTGGCAACAGCGAAACCTGCGTTAGCTGTGGAGCCTGCGCCCAGGTCTGCCCAACCGGAACGATAACATTGAGAGAATTTGTCTACAGGGGCAGAAGAAATGACTGCGACGAAGTGGTCGAAAGTATTTGTCCTCTTTGTTCCATGGGCTGTGAAATAAAGGGTTATGTAAGAACTGGAAGCCTTGCAAGAGTTGAAGGTTCCAACCTTGAAGGCCCCGACGGGGGACAGCTTTGCCATAAAGGCAGATGGTGGCTTCCAGAATCAACAGAAAGAGAACGTGTCTCTGTTCCAATGATAAGAGAAGGCTCCACTTTCAGGGAAGCTTCCTGGGAAGAAGCACTTGAACTTGCAGCTGGAAAACTCAAGGCTGCCAACAGCAAAGGAAGAGCGGGTGCTATCGTGTCAGGTATGTCCACTGACGAGGAACTGACAATGTTGAACTCTGTATTCAAGAGTTCAATGAACATGGAATACATGGACTGTTTTTCCGGTAACGTACTGAGAGGTTTCAAGAAAGGATTCAAACCCTTTACAGAACAGGGCATTCGTCCTTTCACTGCTGCCCATAACATTCTTGAAAGTGATCTGGTCCTTACCCTGGAAGCTGATCCTCAGGAAGAAGCACCGGTTTCTGCAAGTTATGTCAGGGTCAACACAGTAAGGAACGGCGGCAAACTGGCCAATATATCAACAGGCGGAACTCCGTTCAAGGGTATAACGGACGTTGATCTGAACATTGGATCCGAAGATGTACTGGATCTTTTGACAAAGCTTGTCGAGGCCGTTAAAACCGGCAAATCAGAAACTCTCGAAAATGCTGACGCGGAAAGACTGGCCATTATGCTCAAGGATGCTGAAAAACCTGTAATAGTACTCGGCGGGCAACTGGCAGATGATGCCAGGAAAGTCACTCAGGCTGTCAATCTTGCAATAGTTTCCGGCGGTACCTTTGATGACGGTATAGCAACTGTTCCAATGGTAAGAAGCGGTAACAGTCTTGCTGCACTGAACACAGTGGTCAGCGACGAGCCATGGGTCAACGAAGTTGATCTTGACTGCCTCTTCGTATCATCCACCGGACTTGTTCCAGAGACGCCAGAATCACTTGAAGCCATGAGCATGTCACGTTTCTGTATAATTCAAACACCATACATGGTCAATCCCCTGGTGAACATGGCCGATGTTCTTCTCCCTGCCCCGGCATGGTATGAGAGAAGCGGCCATTTCTGCACTCTTGAGGGAGAAAGAAGAAAGATCAATGTCATAGTTCCACCCAAAACTGAACTAAAAGGACTTTCTGAAATATTCGGAACTATCACTGAAAAGATGGGACTTCCAATGAACAGTTCCGACGTGCGGCCATGTGAAAATATCTATACAAGCAAGGTCTCACCTGACAAGGCCCGTACGGCCGTATTGGAGGAGGTGTAGGATATGTCCAAACCCAAAGTAGCAACTGTCTGGCTTGAAGCCTGTGCCGGATGTCATATGTCTTTCCTGGACATCGATGAAAGGATCGTTGATCTGCTTGACAAAGTAGAACTGACATCGACACCGATAACTGATTTCAAGGAGATCCCCAAGGTGGACGTAGGGGTTATATCAGGAGCACTTGGCAATGATGAAGAAGTAGAGATCGCCGAAAAGATGAGAGAACAGTGCAAGATCCTGATCGGATGGGGAGACTGTGCAGTATTCGGCGGTATTAACAGCATGCGGAACTTTATGAAACCGGAAGATGTCCTCAGGGAAGCCTATACGGATACTGTAAGCACAGTAAATCCTGAAGGCGTTATCCCGGGGGAAAATATTCCCCACCTTCTGGAAAAAGCTGTCCCTGTGGACTATAAAGTAAAAGTCGACGTTTATATTCCCGGTTGTCCTCCAGACGCAGACACTATCCTTTATGTGTTCGAGGAGATACTGCAGGGCAGGATTCCGAAGGTACCTTCTGATATGATGCGGTACGACTAGGAGGAGAAAAAAATGGCAGACAAGAACGGCAAAACAATTGAAATAAATCCAATCACCAGGATAGAAGGTCACGGAAAGATAACCGTAAACCTGAAAGATGATGGTTCTGTAGAAAATGCAAGATTCCATGTGACCCAGTTCAGGGGATTCGAAGTCTTCTCCAAAGGCAGGGATTTCCGCGAGATGCCCGTGATCACACCAAGGATCTGCGGAATATGCCCGGTAAGCCACCATCTTGCATCAGCCAAGGCCTGTGATGCAATAATGGGAGTGAAGGTAACCCCAACGGCACACAAACTGAGAGAACTCATGCATATGGGGCAGATCATACAGTCACACGCCCTGAGCTTCTTCCATCTTTCAAGCCCGGATATCCTTTTCGGTTTTGATGCCGATCCGGCTATCAGGAACATTGCCGGAGTGGCCCAGAAACATCCCGATCTGGCTCTTCTCGGGATCGGAATGAGAAAATATGGGCAGGAGATAATAAAGACACTTGGCTCCAAGAAGGTCCACCCCTGGCACAGTATCCCCGGCGGTGTGAACCGAAGTGTTACCGAAACTGAAAAAGACCTGATGCTCGAGGGGATCCCAAGCCTCAAGGCAAAACTGAAAGAAACTATTGAGCTTGTGAAGAACTACCTGGATGAACATGATGAACAGGCAAGGACTTTCGCCTCTTTTGACGGTTCATACATGGGGCTTGTCAAGAATGGCAACCTTGAACTCTTTGATGGAGATATTCGGATCAAGGGGCCAAGAGGCAGGATAATGGATCAGTTCAAAGACAAGGATTACTACAAATATATTGGGGAACATGTGGAAAAGTGGAGCTATCTGAAATTCCCCTTCTACAGGAACCTTGGATTCCCGCACGGATCATACAGGGTAGGTCCGCTGGGAAGAGTCAATGCCTGTGACGATATCTCAACACCTGAAGCTTCCGCGGAACTGAAGAAATTCCGCAGCAGAACCTCAGATGGAATGGTCCACTACACACTTTACTACCATTATGCCAGGCTTCTGGAGATCCTTTACGCCTTTGAAAGAACCGAGGAACTCCTCAATGACAGCGACATTACAGGATCAGACCTTAGAGTTACCTCAAGGGATATCCTTCCCGAAGGTATCGGTGTCATAGAGGCACCAAGAGGTACCCTGATCCATCATTACGAGGTAAACGACAAGGGCGCCATCGAAAAAGTCAACCTTATCGTTGCCACTGGCCATAATAACTACGCCATGAACAAGGGCGTTGAGATGGTAGCCATGGAAAACATAAAAGGTGAAAACGTTGATGAAGGTGTCCTCAACAGTATGGAACATGTTATCCGCTGTTACGATCCCTGCCTTTCATGTTCCACCCACGCAGTTGGCAAAATGCCTCTTTCTGTTTCTATATATAATGCAGAGGGGTATAACATCAAAACAATTGAAAAACATTAAAGCTCTATAAAGAAAAACATTATAAACAGAGAGGGCTGGTAATTTACAGCTCTCTCTGTTTTAAACTATTCAGATCCAGAGGTGCATAGATGAAAGTTCTGGTAGCAGGTTACGGAAACCCTTTCAGAGAAGATGACAAGGTTGGGCATGTACTGGCTCCCATGGTCGCCGAGTACCTTGAGAAAAAAGGTGTGGAGGTAGAGCTATGGATAGATCAGCAGCTCTTACCGGAAATAGTTGAAGATATGAGGGACAAAGATCTGGCTATATTCGTCGATTCTCTCGCAGACGCATCTACGGGAGATTTCCATTTTACCGAAATGGAGCCAGACCCTGATATAGAAGGACTGAATATCCATTCAATGGGCCCATCATGGATACTTCATCTGATGAAATCCCTTGATATAGAATATCCAAAGACATTTTTAATATCTGTTGCGGGGCAATCATTCAACTTCAGTGATGAAATGACAGATACATGCACGGAACGTATGGAAAGAAGTTTTGATGCTTTCAGGGAATGGTGGGAAACCCTTAAAGTATAGTAATTACTAAAGCTTCTTTATGATCTTCTGGCTGAACCTTTTATCTCTGATATACAGGAAAGCCCGAAATCTGAAAGATACTTTTTGATACCCCTGCACATCATTGCGGGGGTATCAAGATCCACGAACATCGAAGTTCCTGTCTCTACAGCACTCGCCCCTGCCATTATCATTGCGATACAGTCCCTATGATCTGCTACTCCACCGCATCCTATTACAGGAATGTCAACCACCGAGCACAGATCCCATACTACTCTCAGGGCAAGAGGAAATACTGAAGGACCGGACAATCCTGCAAAGGTTCTCTCAAAAACCGGCTTCGCATTATTAATATCAATATCCATGCCTAACCAGGTATTGCCGGCTACAAGGGCATCAGCTCCGGCTTCCTGGGCAGCCAGCCCGACTGATCCAATATCCGACGCCTGAGGGGTAAGCTTGACCCACAGAGGCCCTTTCCAGGATCTGCGAGCTATATCAACCACCTCTCTTGTCCCTTCAGGAGACATTCCCCATGCCATACCTCCGCCATCAACATTGGGACAGGAAATATTAAGCTCAACACATGGAATAATATCTCTGTAACTATCAAGCTTCCGGAGAGTGGATTCAGTTTCCTGCGGCCTTTCTGCTGCAACATTAACGACAAAAGGGACATCTGCACCTGAAACGACAGGCAGATAGTCATTGATGAAAGAATCAACACCAGAATTCTGAAGGCCTATGCTGTTAAGCATCCCGGAAGGGGTCTCCCAGACCCTTATGCCGGAATTGCCCTCTCTTGGCATTAAGGTCACTGCCTTCGTACAGACAGCGCCGGTTCCCACAAGAGCAGAAGGCTCCCACATCTGACGGTCATATGGCCAGACTCCTGATGATATTATTATGGGAGAACGAAGGTTCATTTCACCGATCTCTGTTTTGAGGGGACCATCATGACAGTTCATCCCAGCATACCTCCGATCCTCTGAAAACTGGCCCGTCAACGCAGACCCTTCTTTTTCCGAAAGTCGTATCAATAACGCATCCGAGGCAACCGCCCATACCGCATGCCATACGTTTTTCCAGACTTACAAGTATTCTTTCTGAACTCTCACTGAACCTTTTACAGATCGCAGACATCATTGGAAGAGGTCCACAAACCCATAACTCTGAGTTATCCGGCAATTCCCGGGGTAAACCGGCAAGAACATTTCCCTTTGAACCTGTAGACCCATCCTCGGAAAAAACATTCATATGGGGAACCTTCCCTCGAATCCATTCAACATAGGGGATCCATGTCTTATCCGGTACCCCGAGTATGAACCTGCTGTTCGTAGTTTCTCCAAGAGAACTTTGTGCAAAAAGAAGGGGGGCTGCCCCCAGGGTCCCTGCAACAAGGAAAATGGTCTTACATGATGGTTCACCAAAGGAATTACCCACGGGACCTCGTACAGATATTTCCTGACCGGACATAACAGATGCGAGTAAACCAGTCATTTTACCCACTACTTTGAAAATAACTGTAAAAATATCACCTGAACATCCGGCGATAGCAAAAGGTCTTCCCAGCAGAGGATCAGTTCTTCCCGGGAGTCTCAACATAATGAACTGCCCGGGTAATGAATGCCGTGCGATCTGCGGACATATTATAGAAACCGAGAATATATCATCAGTGATCCTTTTGGAATCAGAAACTATCCCCTTGTGGTCACCTGAAGGCAAATGTGCGGATCCTGAACACAATTTCAATTTTCCTCCCTTTTAAAGGGAATGCCATTCAGAAAAGTAGCCACTGGCCAGCCGGAAAGCATCTCACCGTTCCATGGACAGTTAGCAGCTTTGCTCTCCCAATTGCCCGTATCAACGATCCTTGATTCGTCAAGATCAAGGATAGTAATATCAGCGATACTGTCTTCCTTTATTCTTCCCAGACCCTGCCATTGTTCAGGAAGAAGTGAGGCTGGACTTGATGTAAACAGTTTCAGGAGGCTTTCCAGTGATACGGGCCTTCCAAGTTTCAGCCATGTATCCAGAACAACTGCAACCGAACATTCAAGAGATGCAATACCAAAAGGAGCCTCCTGGAATGGCACATCCTTTTCATCCAGATGCCATGGGGCATGATCGGTAATGATCGCATCGACAGTACCGTTTGCGATCGCCTGCCAGAGAGAGCTCACATCACTGCGGCTTCTGAGAGGCGGATTGACCTTGTAGGTGGAATCGAACCTGCTGACAAGAATATGGTTTTCGTCAAGAGACAGGTGATGTGCGGTAACATCACACGTAACAGGAAGACCTTCAAGCTTTGCCTTCTGGATGGCCTCCATTGCCATTGCAGTACTCACATGGGTAAAATGTATCGGAGCAGAAGTCTCCCTGCAAAGAGCTATACCCCTTGCAATGTCAATGTATTCACCTGAAGCAGGCATTCCCTTCAATCCGCTTACAGAGGAAGCAAGGCCTTCATTGACCTGACCACCTTCAGTTAAAGAAGTCTCTTCAGGGTGTTCCATTATCCTTACCCCTGTATCGATGCTGTATAACAAAGCCGTACGCACAAGGCCTGAAGTTGCTATTGGAGAACCGTCATCAGTAAAGAAAACTGCCCCTGCATCTGCCATCTTCCCGAGTTCAGCCATAAACTTTCCTGCCCGTCCATGTGTAACACAACCTGCAGGAAGGACTCTTGCAGCACAGGATCTCTGACCTTTCCAGAGGGCAAATTCCACCATTGAAGGATTATCGACAGGCGGCTCCGTGTTGGGCATTGTTACAACAGTAGAGTAGCCCCCTGCTGCGGCACTTCTGGCACCAGTGGTAATATCCTCCCTCCACTCAAAACCGGGTTCTCTGAAATGTACATGGATATCTATAAATCCAGGACATGCTATTTTGCCTCTGAGGTCAATAGTTTCAATATCCTCAGTTTCCTGAATTTTTCCGATCTCTCTTATCCTGCCATCAGAGATCAGAATATCCCGAGGATCATCATGCAGTTTTTCGCCATCAAAAAGTGTTGCTCCTTTTAACAAGATCAACTTCTTACACCTCCCAGGCATAGATAAAGAAGGGCCATCCTTACCGCAACTCCGCTTCTGACCTGTTTAAGGATAAGACTTTTTTCTCCATCAACAACATCAGAGGCTATCTCTACTCTCCTGTTTACAGGTCCAGGATGCATTACGACAGATTTCTCACCAGCTTCATTAACCAGCTCCGAGGTCGCACCGTACCTTTTATGATATTCATCGAAGGAAGGGATCAACCCCTGATGCTGTCTTTCCTTCTGTATGCGAAGAAGATAAAGTATGTCAGCTGATTTTACTGCTTTATGAGGATCAGGCTCATATTCTGCCCCAAGTGACTGAATATCCCTGGGCATCAAAGTGGCCGGCCCTGATACAGTTACCTTTACACCCATCTTTGAAAATGCTTTTATATCTGACCTTGCTACCCTGCTGTGAAGTATATCTCCTATAATGGACATCCTTCTGCCTTCAAGACCGCCAAGTTTTTTCCATGCTGTATGAATGTCGAGAAGAGCCTGGGTAGGATGCCTGTGAGTACCATCCCCGGCATTGAAAACGGAAGCCCTTGATAATTTTTTCGAAAGATAGTCAGCGGCACCAACAGCCCCATGCCTTATAACTACTGCATCAGCCCCCATAGCTTCGAGAGTCCAGGCAGTATCCTTCATGGTCTCACCCTTACTTACACTTGAACCTGATGCAGACCAGTTGACAACGTCGGCACTAAGCATTTTTTCAGCAAGTTCAAAGGAAACTTTGGTTCTTGTGGAGGGTTCGTAAAAGAAGTTGACTATCATTTTACCCCTCAAGGCGGGAACTTTTTTTATCGGACGCCCAAGAAGCTCTTCCATATAATCAGCCTGCTGGAGAAATATCTCCAGTTCCTCACGGGTCCAGTCATCAAGATCTATCAATCCATGATGGCGCCATTTCAATCCGGATCAACCTCCTTCCCCTCTGTTATCACTACCCTGTCCTCACCATCAAATTCCATTACTCTCACATCTACCATTTCGCTTCGTGATGTGGGGATCAGTTTACCGACATAATCCGCCTGGATCGGTAATTCACGATGCCCTCTATCTACAAGGATCACCAGTTGAACATTATCGGGTCTCCCCAGGTCCATCAGAGCATCAAGCGCAGACCTTATGGTCCTTCCTGTATATAGAACATCATCAACCAGGATCAGTTTTTTCCCGGCGATATCGCCCGGGATAGAAGTACTGTGAACAACCGGCTGTTCAAGAAGCGTCGGAATATCATCCCTGTAGAGCGTAATATCCAGCTCGCCTGTAGGAACTTTAACATTCTCTATTTCCAGGAAAAGTTTTTTCAGCCTCTCGGCAAGAAAAACACCTCTTCTCTGAATACCCAGAAGCATAATATCTTCCAGCCCTTTGTTACGCTCAATTATTTCAATTGCGATGCGCCTCAGGATCCTGTGCATATCATCGTCTGTCATAACAACTGCTTTTTCCGTATCGGCCATCCCCAAAACCACCTTTCAAGGTTTAATTCAAAGACTTTTGCTAATCATATTTTTAATGCAACCGGTTGCATCAGTCTTTACGGGAATGATACCAATGGCCTCTGTTCATGTCAATGGAATAAGGAGTATTGACGCGGCAATTCACTTAGATACGGGACTTAAGGTCCTTTACAGCAGGAAGGAAAAACAGCATGGACACTATTCCTGCCATAAGGTCTGCGAGGGGAAAAGACAGCCAGACACCTGTAGTCTGGAAATAAATGGGCAGTAAAAGAAGCAGAGGTATCAGGAATATGACCTGACGCGACAGGGTCAGGAACAGAGATATCCTGGCCTTGCCAATGGCCTGGAAAAGTATCGAAACGATTATGTGAAATCCCACCAGGAAAAAGGCAGCAGCCACTACCCTTATGGAAAAGACTGTTTCGGATATCAGCAACGGGTCATTGGTGAATATGCGGGTGATCCATTCCGGAAATAGCAGGAACGCAAGGAAACCCAGAACAGAAAAAAGGGTCGCGGCTCCTATTGAAAGGTAGATAACATGCAATGCCCTTTTATACATACCTGCTCCATAATTATAACCAAGGATCGGCTGGAGGCCCTGGGCAAGACCTATCATGGGCATCACGGAAAACATGACAGTACGGTTGATTATTCCGTAACTTGCCACTGAAACATCTCCTCCGTATCTGAAAAGAGTGGAATTGATTATTAGAACAACTATGCTTCCTGTTGCCGGTCTGACAAAACTTGCCGACCCGACTGCAAGGATCCTGGATAGTAGAGCAGGCTGGATCTTTATCCTCAATCCTCTTTTTGCTATGCTGTGGCCGAAGAGAAAATATCCAAGAAACAGTGCGGCCATTGATAATTCTGCGATGAGTGTTGCCAATGCTGCTCCGCTCATACCCATCCCGAAACGGAATATAAGGAGCCAGTCCAGAAAAATGTTTATAAGTGATGACATGATCATGGCGAACATAGTCACGCTTACACGTCCTTCGGCCCTTGCAATATTTTCTGCACCCACAGAAAAACAGAGGAAGGGAAAGGAAACAAGAACAATTCTGAAATATTCCCAGGCAAGGGGCACTATGTCAGGGCTTCCGCCAAGTAAACTCAACAGTTTTTTGCCCCACAAGAACCCGACACATAGAAATATGACCCCCGTGATAACGCATGCAGTCAATACATTGGCGACAGTATCGTCTGCCTTATTAATATCACCTGAGCCAAGGCTTCGGGACAGGATGGATGCGCCCCCGGCCCCTGCCATCAGAGAAGTAGCAAAACAGAGAATAATGAATGGTAGAACAATAAATGAAGCAGCTATTCCGGAAGGGCCTATGCCTCTTCCTATAAAAATTGTATCCACCATATGGTAGAAAGAGTGAACCATCATAGCAGCTACAGCTGGAAGAGAAAGCCTTAACAACAATTTGTCGGGCCTTTCCTTCCCGAGTTTATCCACTCTTTCGTTCATAGGTCGACTCCGATCTTTAAATTTTTATCCAAATGGAGACGATTCTACCATAAAACGATCATAAAAGTTGGCAATAGATAAAACTTATATTTAAGGAAAGCAGGGTAATGACATTAATATAAATGATCTTTCGGGAATATTATAATT
>CAYPIU010000030.1:0-15095 GCA_964410915.1 uncultured Synergistales bacterium
AAAACCTTTTATGATCCTTGTTGTGGGATATCCGAAAAAAGGCGCACAAGTCCCGGCCATCTCAAAGAAATCACTTGAGGAGTTTTCCACTTTCATATGAAATTAAATAAAAGGAGCTGAGTTTCCGCTCAGCTCCTTTTATTAAAAAGATCCATCTCCGATTTTATCAAATAAACAAACCACATACAGTAAAATCACTAAAAGTAATTCTTTAGCTGGCAGTATCCGAGACTATCTCTTTTCTTTCTTTCTTAAGGTTGTAGACGTAAAGCAATCCGCAGACTAAAAGACTGAGCAAGCCTATGAAATTACTGAAAAACATTATGACTACTCCGCAGATAATCAGAAGTATTCTTGAAACAATATCATAATTCACAAAGAAATTACCCATTAATCCACCCGCTAACATCATTGTCCCCAGAATTATTCTCACAGAAGACAGGAGAATTAAATACCAGGGGCCTATCATTAAAATTTCGTTTGAATATACGAAAATGAAAGGAACAAGAAACGCTGCGATACCCATTTTAACTGACATAAAACCTGTTTTTAACCAGTCTGACTCTGCAATACCGGAGGTTATAAATACTGCAGCACACACTGGAGGAGTAAAAGCGGAAATTGCAGCAAAGTAGATTACAAAGATATGTGCAGCCAAAGGAAGAAGATTAAATTCCATCAAGGCCGGGACAGTCACAGATGAAGCTAATATGTAAGAAGCAGTTGTAGGCAATCCCATACCCAGAATTATTGCAACCACCATTGTAAAAAACAAAGCCAATATCAAATGACCACAACTCAGTGAATATATGGCTGAACTCAGTTTTACCCCTAAACCTGTCAAGGATATCATTCCTGTTATTATATCTGCACAGGCTCCCAACATTGCTATCAATACAAGACCTTTTCCAGCCATTGTAAGCGCATTCAATACAGCCAGAATCCTGTTTTTCATTTTGGACATCTTAAGATCCTGGAATAAATAAAGGATGACAGAAAGGCTGATTGAATACACTCCAGCCATGGTAACACTGTAACCTCTGAGGATCATAAATATCAAAAGAAACGTAGGCACCAAAAGATGCATCACGTTATGAAATCGTAAACCCTTTACAAGATCAGGCATCTCCTCATCGGTCAATCCTCTTAGATTTCTTCTTGAGGATCTGAAATGAATAGTTGAAAAAACACCTACAAAATAGATCACCGCAGGTATAAACGCAGCTATAGCTACTTCTGCATAAGGAATTGACAATCTTTCAGCAATTATGAAAGCACCGGCACCCATGATCGGAGGCATAATCTGACCTCCAGTACCAGCCACTGCCTCAGTTGCTGCTGCAAATTCCGATTTATAGCCTACCTTTTTCATCATGGGAATGGTAAAACCGCCAACTATAGCACTATTTGCAGCTGCGCTTCCACTTAACATCCCAAAAAGAGAACTCCCTATTACTGCTACTTTTGCAGGACCTCCTGTCTGCTTACCACTTAATTTCATAGCGAAACTGAAAAAAGCGGCAGCACCTCCAGTTGAAGAAATTACCTGCCCGAAAATAATAAATATGGCCACTATACTGGCCATAATACCGGTGGTGAAACCCCATATCCCACGGGAAGTAATGTATAAATGTTGAAGCATAAATACAGGACTAAATCCTTTATGAGCAAAATCTCCGGGAAACCATGGTCCTAATATTGCGTAGAGAATGGAAAAAACCGTGAGAATCGCAAATATCGGTCCCATAATTCTTCTTGTAGCCTCAAGTATCAACAGGATAGTTGTAACCGCAAGGGTAAGATCTAACCAGTTGGTTGAAGTAGTCTGCACCATAAACCTGTTATAATTTATAACAACCCAGGCTGTTGAACATATTGCCAGAATTATAAATATAATATCAAGAAGCTTTTTAAACTTGTTTTTCCCTTGATAAGTTGGATGAAGAAGAAATGCCAGTACTAAACCAAAACCAATGAATATGGCCCTTTGAATTAGATTAGGGAAAGGGCCCCTTAAAGCCGTAAAGAGAATAAAAAGGGAAAATACGAGCGAAACACCTTTTAGAAGTGAAAAGTTACTGAAAAAATCTGCTCCGAAATCTTCATTCTGTTCAAGATTAAAATCTGTATCTTGTCCTTTCTCCATAAGAAATTAGACCTCCAGTATTTACCTCAGAATATAAAAATAGAGAATAACTCCAACAATGATCTCTCAATTTTTTCATTACCATTACCATATCCATATATCCTTTCGTTACTTCCAGAATTTGAAAAAGTAACTTAAACATTAAAAAAAAGACTTTAACACCAAGAAATTTGATCACCTTATTTCTAAAACAAATACAAGCCTCAAAAGCTCTGAACAGATCACCCTGTGAACAAACCAGGTTCATTCTGGTTTTGGCGATTTAGATGTATCGATCTTTCCAATTTCTTTGATATACTCAACAACATAAGCTGACAGATTAGACATAAGCTGCTCACCTGTTTCCCCATCGGCATGTTCCGGATTGCCCATGGCACCAGAGGTAGTTACCTCACTTGCCCTCCAGAAGATATCAACGTTATAACCTTCAAAGTTGCATACACCTACACTATTCAGGGGGTTTATCCTTGGAGACATATCCGACGAAACATATTCTCCCTCAGCTGAATCCATATCAACAAGTTCTGGGCAAATTGCCAGAGCAACGGACGTCATTATTTCACCAGCATGTTTAACTTTGTTCTCAAAAAGACCAGAAAAGTCCTCGGCAATATCATTTAAAATCTTCCAGGGATTGATCATGGAGACAAGAATCCCTCGTTTTCTCAGTTTTCTGCCTATCACTCCAATGGCTGTAGCGTTTAATCCATGAGGACTTACAAATACCAGCTTTTTGAAACCATGATGGATTAAATTATCACAATATTCTTCGAGGAGGTGCAACAAAAGGTCATAACTGAAGGTCATCGTCCCTGGAAATTCCATAAACCATTCAGAATGCCCTATTGGGATAGCAGGCCCAACTAAACATCCAACTTTTTCTGACACTCTTTCGCAAAGCTCTAAGGCAATAATGGTGTCCATTGAAACAGGTAAATGTCTTCCGTGCTCTTCTGTAGCTCCAATGGGAATCAGAATTAACTCCGATTTGTTAACATACTCCTTAATCTGTGGCCATGATAAGTGTTCCATAAACAATTGCCTACTCATATAGAATGCCCTCTTTTCTTGGAATTATGACCATTAACACAAATTTATTTTATAAATCTTCCCGCTAATAAAGTATGGATAAGATTTTCTATATTAATTCATTTTTAATTAATAACGGGGACATTTCAGGAGAAAAATCATTTCAAAACCAGAAGTTAGTATAGATTATCATTATCATTTTGACCATGTTTTGAGTTAAATCTACATAACACCCCGGTAATTGTCAATAGAAATAGAATTTCTGGAGTTCGAAGATCAACAGTTAGCTTTTCAGTATTGCCTGAATATTTTCAGGAATTATGCTCCATGTTTATAATCATCGATTTCCAGAAACAAATAAATATTATTTTAGTATTAAGCAAAAATACTTTTTAAATCTGCAAAAAGCTTTCAAGATGTTTTTCAGTTGTTTCGGTTTAAACAATCATTATTGCTATCAGCGCAAAATAATAAAATATTAAAAATTATTTGCATTTTATGTAAATCTAATGAATAATAAACTTGAAATGATATTGATAATCTTTATAGATAAATAGCGCTTTGCTGTATTGGTCTTAAATTTACATTAACTAAAAGCGCAATTTTCAGTTTCTCCCCTGAAAATATTTCCTGGTGACCGCTGTGTTAAAAATAAAAGGTTTTTTCAGAGTGAAGAAATTGTTAGTGTTCTTGCATTCTGTTATTAAGCAAAAAATCCATTTTAGAGAGAGGTGATGTATTAACCCAATTGGAATTCTTGTTTTTTTTGGGTAATTGTAAATTATTGAGATTCATAGTTGATATGGCTGGAAGTTTTTTGAAAACCGATTTAACCATCAATGGAGGTGCGTTATGAGTTATTCAAAATTTTACAAGCGTGGATTATTTTACCTGTCAATGATTATGATTTTTGCTATCGTACTTGTTCCCCTTTCCAGTTCACCTTCTTTTGCAGCATCAGACAGAGTCTTTTTGAACGTTGGTACCACCAACAAAGCCTCAAGCGCTTACGGATATTATGTACAACTTCTAAAAGTATTTGAAAAATATGCCCCCAATCTTAAACCAACAATTATTGAGACTGGAGCGGCAGTAGACAATACAAATCGTTTAGCCCGAAAAGAAATCGACATGGGATTGGCACCTGATTCCGTTAAATATCAAGCTTATGAGGGATTAGGAAAATGGGAAGGGAAGCCCGTATCTAATCTTAGAAATGTTTTATCATGGGCTAAAAATCTTCAGCCCTACGTTGTCAAAGCAGATTCCGGTATCCAGACACCATACGATCTTGAAGGAAAAACCTTTTGTTGTGGAGCAAGGGGCAGTGCGTGTGAATCTACTTGTGAAATGATCCTTGAATCTATTGGTGTTGAACCAAAGATATACAGAGGAAGCCTTGCAGATGCTATCAATGCAATGAAAGACAGAAGACTGGACGGCGTTTTAAAAACCAGCTGTGGAAATAAACCTGACGCATCCTTCCTTGAACTACAGACCTATATGAAATTAAGACCCATAAACTGGTCTGACGAATTGATTGAAAAAGTGAAAAAAGACTACCCTTATTTTTCCACAGGAGTTATCCCAGCTGGCACATTTAAAGGACAGGAAGAAACTGTCAACTCATGGGCGGTTGTTATGGGCGATTTCTGCACCACAGATCTTAGTGAAGAAGTTGTCTACCAGTGGGTAAAGGCCTGTTTCCAGGGTAAAGATATGTTAGCACAGGTCTATCCAGCAGCTGGAGAAGCAGACTGGGTAGAAGCAACCCTCGGATCACTTATTCCTTTGCATGCTGGCACTGTAAAATACCTCCGGGAAATTGGGACTGACATTCCCGATCGTCTTGTGCCACCAGAAGCAAAATAATAAAATATTTCGAGAAACATACAATGTAAGACTGTAGCTAAGATGCTTTTTATAAAGTAATTTTCAGTTTAGAGTAAGTATTAGTTCTTAGAGGTTTGGCATTGAAGGTCTTTCAAAGCGGCAAGGAAGAATTTTTCCTTGCCGCTTTGAAATTTATTAGCCTCAATACTGAACTTTAATCTATCACCGACTGTAATACATCAAATTCCAACCAAATAGATCAGAAGGAAATGTTTACATTACTGTTTCATATGAAAATTATAATTTTTATATGTTATACTCTTTGATCAACATGGAGATATCAGAAAAAGAAACAAGGGAGATAATATGAAACCATTATTTGATCTTCATACCCACACTATCGCCAGTGGTCATGCATACAGTACTTTAAAAGAAAATATTGAGGCAGCAAGGGGAAAAGGCCTTAAAGCTCTGGGGTTCTCGGACCATGCAACTGCCATGCCAGGCACCACGCATCCTTTTTATTTTGGAAATTTCAAGGTGATCAGAGACAGGATCTCCGATCTGAGGATCTTAAAAGGCATAGAAGCAAATATCATGGATTTTGAGGGTGCCATTGATGTTGATCCTCATCTTGCATCATCTCTGGACTACGTTATAGCAAGTCTTCACCCACCATGCATAGATCCCGGCAACAGGGATGAAAATACCCGCGCCATTGTCAGGGCTATGAAGAATCCATTTGTCAAGATAATCGGCCACCCTGATGATGACCGCTATCCCCTGGATTATGACGAACTTGTCCGTGCCGCAAACCGTGAAAAGGTTGCCCTGGAGATAAACAATTCCAGTTTCGTAAGGGGTGCTTCCAGACAGAATGCCCGCAGAAACGTCCCTGTTATGCTGGAGTTATGCCGGATCTACGAAGTACCAGTTATCATGGCCAGCGATGCTCACATCTATTACGACGTGGGAGAGCTTACGATCAGCGAAACCATTATTCAAGAAATGAATTTTCCGCCAGAGCTGGTCCTTAACTACCGCATGGAAGGCCTTGACTACGTTTTGAACAACAATACCTACATAATAACTCCCGAAGAAATGATACCCTCATCCAGATCCTGAAGAATTTAAAAGATCTCACTTTATTCTTTTATTTACCAGACCCAGGGCCTTCATGATCCTCGACATATTGCGTTCGCTAAAAGAGTTGGGAGGAGTTCTTCCACATTGACGACATTTCAGATCGTACACTGGTGTAATAGTTCCACACTCTTTACAACTGTAGTCTTCATCCATCTTGCTGCACCATGCTGCATAGCCGGATTCGCGCAAGATATCAAGAGACTGAAAAAGCTCTGCCTTGTGGGGCATCCTGATCTGAAATTCTTTCAAAAATTCGCAAGGATAATTATCGCATTCACTGCAGAAATGCAAACCCTTCCCTTTGACACATTCCCTGATGCTGCAGTCAGAGCAATAAAATGAATTTACTTCGGACCGACATCCCCGGCATCGGAGTTCATCAACGCTTTTCCCGTATCTGTCAGCAAGAAACTTAAGGCTTTCCGGTTCATAGATGGTCCCAACATAAAGAGGACAGCTTTCGCAGAATAAGCCGCAAAAAGAAGCCCTTGGATACATTACCATCTGGAACACCTCCAGAAATCTGAACTGTCAGGCTCTGTATTCAAGAAAAAGCTTTGAACGTAAACATTTTAAATTATATTAATTTTCATGTGAATTTATTCTTTAAATTTACCGCTATTATTATCGGAATATTGTTACTTGTCAAACCCTTAATACTTACAACACCCCCCCCTCTGCGATATCCGAACAGGAGGCATTTTCAGTTGACTGATGAATTATGGAATGCAAACCATGAAACTATTAAACTTCTAAGTATGCTCAAAAAATTAGGGGAATTCTCATGCCTGAATGGGAGAGGTTTTAATGACAGAACAGGACAATCATAAAAATACTGTAACAGCTGAAAATGATAAAAGCTTACGCAAAGACTTTCGAGCCCTTTTATCATCCATAGCTCATGTAAAATTTGAAAAAAATGCTGATTCATGGATAGAAATGGAGCTTGTCAACCTGAGCTTCGGGGGTGTAAAGATCCGCATGAAAAAAGAACTCGAACCTTCGATCGTTCTCCCGGGGAAACCATGCAGGCTCAAGTTCTCTATCAAGGGTAAAGAACAGATCTTTCCAGGCCATATCATATGGGTCTGCGCTCCATGCCTGGATAAAAATACTGTCAACTATACCAGAATGGGTATCCAGTTTGACGAACTCACATTTAACGATAAGGCCGGATTACTCAGCATGTTTATATGGAACAAGCACATTAAAAACAGTCAGGATACTCATTAGCAAAAATCCCCTGTCAATTCAAGCTGTTCATTTCCAGGTTCGGGAGCAGATTATTTGCTGATATCACTGATCTCGGACTTTACCTGAAGAAATATTCAATGTTAGATTTCATTTTTAAAGATTCTTCATAGCAGAACAGAGGGATATCCATTGCAAATCCCAAAATCCATTTATCCGGTTATTTTTAAATCCAGCTATGTGCGTCCATTGTCCTACTTTAAAATGTTAGCAACTCAAGCGTTATTTACAGTTTTTCAGGATAAAAATTGGCTGTATTGAATTGCGCTTCAACCCATTATTAAATTCTGGAATCATCTTTTTCAGATATTGAATAAGCGATGACCTCATTAATAACAGGCTTTTCTGACTTAGCCATTTTCACAGTACGCAGATAGACCATTAAAAAACCACCCCCGGGAATGTCCCGAAGGTGGAATTGCTGAGATTCTTTTTCATTATTCTTTTAGTGCAGACCATTATGTACGTTTTGATACAAGATACAGAAACCTTATTCTGCCATCCTGAAATAACACTCCATATCTCCACTGGTATTTTTTTTCGCAAAAAAGTTTCCCCTGAACTTCTCGTTCTTTTCAGGATGATCGGCCCTGAAAAAGGCTCCCCTGCTTTCCTTACGTTTTTCACTTACCTCGATCAATATACAGGCCTCTGTGATCATTGATTCAAGCTGATGATAACAAAGGATGTCACTTACTTTCTCAATCTTTGCCATATCTTTCTGCTTGACTATTCGTTCCAGTTCATTTTTTACACGCCTGATAGATTCTTGACTTTTAGTTATTGAGCCATCTTCCCACATAACTGAACGGATATCTTCAACCAGATCCTGTAAATTTACTTCTCCTGATCTCATTTCAGGAAGAATACATTCATGTTCTACAAGTGTTGCCATTCCGCCCCTTCTCTTACAGATATCTGCCGAGGTCCTGCCCGCAACTTTTCCGAAAACAACAGCCTCTGCCAGGGCAACACCCGGAAGCCTGTTCGCTCCGTGAAGACCTGCCGCAGCTTCACCACAGGCAAGAAGACCTTCCACACTTGTCCCGCAGTCACGATCAATATCAACTCCACCTATATAAAAATGAGCTGCGTGAGAAATGGGAAGAGGATCTTTCCTGATATCAAGACCAACTCCCTTAAGAAGAAGTGAAAGCTCTTCGTATTTTTTATCAAGTACTTCCGGGGGAATTTTTGAACAATCCATGAAAATGCAATCGGGGTTTCCACGCCCCTCGTCTATTTCAGACTTGACAGCCCTCGTCATTACATCCCTTGTAGCCAGATTCCCTTTCTCGCTGTAACGATACATAAACTCCTCGCCCTCTATGTTTTTCAGAACAGCACCAGCACCAAAAAGAGCATTTGCAGCTGGAATCTTTACGGGTTTAAACATCATGGAAGGATAAAACTGAACCATTTCCATGTCCCTGAGAACAGCACCAGCTTCATATGCAAGTTTGCAGGAATCACAGGACACATCAGAAGTGTTGTTGTGTTTTTTAAATAGCCCCGCACCACCGCCGGCTGCAAGGATAACAACCTTTGAATTGAATAGAAGCTGTTCGCCCGAGTTGTTATCCAGTGCAACTGCACCGGAGATACCATTTTCATCCGTAAGAAGCCTGATTATAGTGACCTCGTCATAAAGCTTTACTCCTTGTTCCCGAGCCCTCTCAAGCAGAGGTAATGTAAGGGGAAGCCCCCTGTTCAGATAAGAGTAGGATTGGTATTCACCGAGAAAGGATCGGCTTATAGAATGTCCTGGCGGGTGTTTTACCAGAAGTTTACCGTCAATGCTTTTAAATTTCACGCCATTTTTCTGAAGAAATGGAATTACAGATCCTGACTCTTCAGCAAAGACCCTTACAAGTTCAGTGTTATTTATTCCAGCACCTGAATCCAGGAGATCTTTTTCAAAGATAGCCGGCTCATCGCCACATTGTCCCTCTTTTGTGGCGAGACTCAAAACCCCTCCAGAGACAAGGGTGTTCCCGCTTTTACCGGCTCTGCTCTTGCACACAAGACCAACTTCCAGGGAATTTTCCCTGGCTACAAGAGCAGCTGAAAGTCCTGCAAGCCCACCTCCGATTATAAGTACATCAACATCACAGACTTTTTTCATAATATCCTTACATCCCCCTGCTTTTATAAAGACATATTATTTTGTTACCTCAATTACTCCCCAGAAGTTTTGACAACACTTTCAAACAATATAAATATAGATTATAACCTATCATATCCGGGGAATACTTAAAATATTACTGCTTAAGGAGGAATGGTTACCACAAAATAGAGGAGCTGTAATTATGGATCCTGCCTCTTTATTTACCAAATTATGTTCGCACATACGATCTGACCGGACCTTACTATTCAATTCCAGGAATATTTTCACAAAAAAAGGCCCCGTCAAACGACGAAGCCTTTGTGTTTTCTGGTTGCGGGGGCAGGATTTGAACCTGCGACCTTCGGGTTATGAGCCCGACGAGCTACCAACTGCTCCACCCCGCGATATTCATTTGAATTTATAACCTGTAACAGTTGGGCAATTATACGCCTTTCTGAGCAGAAGTCCAGAGTTCTATTATTATAACAACAGGATCGAGCTACTCCATTTGAAAGAGAACTTGCCTAGGTCTAACCAGGGGTTAACTTTGACTCTATTTTTCATTATTAGCCCCCTGACTTTTTAATCTTCATCTTCATCAGGATAGAGGCCAACCTGTTGGTTTTTACACTGGGTCAATTAACCTGGAATCCAGACTGTTTATAGACTTTGTACGTTTCAAACCGACTTATTCTTTGACCGGACGTTCCCTCCTCGTTAGAATGAGTGACTAAATATCCTTGAAGAAGACGACAACCGATGGAGGGAACAGGAATGAAGAATACGAAGCTGCACGCAGCAGCCGTTACTTTGGCAATAACCGTTATACTTTGCACGGCCCTGCTTACTGGATCGGCTGCAGCTGACACTGTAGGAGGAAATGAACCACTGTCCCGGGACAACATTCTAATCGAGAACCAGGACCTGATGATGGTTGTCATGCCGCCAGGCAAAGAGTCAATTAGTCTCGGATACGCCTCGCCCGATGTCCCTGAAGTTTTCAACGATAAAGATGGAGGGAACCCAAACGTCCAGTGGGGAGGACCTGGAACAAACCCCCCATATCTTCCGAATGGAGAGGAATACCTGACCGTTAAAGCTGTTTATGGCAGAGGGCCTGCTGAAAATGGGGCACATCGCCTTGCTGTAGCCGGAGTAAACAAAAGCAGCAACAAATTCACACTCCGGGTCTATGCTGTTGATGTAAACAATTCTGATAATCCTCTTTCTGAGCTTTACTCCCTGAAATCCGGTATGTCAAGCCCTTCTACAGGCTTCGACAAACCATACAACCCCGCGGTAGATATAATGGCCTGTGACTGGAACTGCGACAATGTCTCGGATTATATATACGTTTTCCCAACAGATGAAGAGGGATATAAATATAATATCGGCGTTACCGACGGGAATAACCCTTCAGGTGATATCTCTTCTATTACAATCGCAGATGCCCCGAACGGAACACTTGTTGATCCCCCTTACAGTATCACCCGTTGTGCAGACCTGGCCCTGGCCGATATTGACGGTGATGGACGTAAGGAGGTTGTAGTGATAGCCAAGGAAAATGATGGTACCATACGCCTCCATGCCTATTCAGTAGACAATCAACTGAATATAAGCGAATACAACAGTTCATACAAGGTAGCTGACTGGAAATGTTATGGAGCTGTTTGTGCAGTTGAATCCGGTAACAGCAGACCGGGAGGCATCGACGAACTTTATGTGCTCCGGTATGCCAATCCGGGCACCACGATAACTTCGGACAGCCTGACAAGGCTATCACTGATCAGCGCCACTGCATGGGAGGACGGAAGTATAGAATGGAGAGAGAAAGCATCCGGTAAGATGTACAACTCTCTGCCATTCCCGGAAATGTATCCCGAAAACTGGGTGGACAATCCCCTTCTGGGACAGCTTGCTGTGGGCGACATAAACGGTGACGGCCAGGACGAATGCTGTGTTTTGAATCTTATTGATGAACATGGAAGTCGTGAATTTGATGGTTATTACTATATAGAAGGACTCTGGATCATGATCTTCAACGTAGAAGACGGAAATTTTGTTATAAAAAGCAGGGCCAATGTCATTACCATGCCTGACATTGGCTATTTTTCACTTGATCGATTCAACTACGCTTCTCTGGCTCTGGGAGCATTTGGAGGTAAATTGGACCCCGCTAAAAATAACGTCGGAATAAGGCAGTTCATCCTTCAATTGAATCCACGTACTAACGATATTGATAATCCTGAGATCGATGATAACTGGAGGTCCAATATTGTACTCACGGAGACGGAAATAAAGGATAACGGCAACTTTGGATTTAATCCCTCGTCCTGGGAAGACTTTGGAAACACACGAGAGCGGGAGTTTACATGCCTTGTCCCCGGTGATTTCGCTGGCAAAAGCCTTCGTCTGGGCACACCGGCAAAGATCACCCTGGCCAACAATATATCTCCACAGGTGATCGTACAGGAACCCCCAAAACATATTGACTACATCCAAAACACAGATACCGGAGTGGCTGAAATGTGTAACGTCTCCCGTCTGGCCTCCTTCAAGACTGTATTCAAGGAAAAGGGTACTTCTTCCAGCATGGTAGACTCCGAGCAGAAGACCGACTTCAGTTACGGAACGAGCACATCGGTCTCCGGCAACCCCGGCCTGGAAATGGAAGTTTTTAAAGCATCGGAAACACTGGAAGCGACCTTCAGCGAGAGCAGAGAGAAAACGGAAGATATCAATAACGAAAAATACAAGAACATGTCCACCTCCATATCGGTCGGGACGACAAATGGCGATGAGGTGCTCTACAGAAGATCAAAAAAAGTTTTGTGGCGCTATCCTGTCCTCAACAGGACCGATGAAAACGGAGAACCTGTCTACGTTCAGGTAGTTGTCCCAGAACCAACACAGGGAATGCAGAAGATAGGACGCGACGCCTCCTGGTATCAGCCACCCCATATCAGCGGAAATCTGCTCACCTACCCCTGGAAGAAAGAACAGCTCAGTTACGGCTATTTCAACCTTTCATCCTCAGATCAGATCGCATCAGGCAACATGATGGGCCTCGATAACGCCACTATATGGGATGTTAACTGGACCGAGGATATCCGTAAGAAATCAACTGTCTCTACCACAGTGAAAAGCAAAAGGAGTGCCAGCATGAGTGCAAGCATGGGTGGTTCTTATGACGGATTCCTGGGTGGTCTGAAAGCAGGAGTAAACTATTTCTCCGATAGTTGTTTCGAGGATACAACATCCAACCGCAACACCATCAGTTCCGAGGAAGGATTCACAGTTGACACACCAGGAAACGGATTCAACGAAAGCAATTCCTGGGGATATCAGATAGAGCCATGCGTATATAGCACTGATATCGGAGTGATCGCCACAACTTTCATTGCCCAGCCTGGTGAGACCATCAATCAGGAAAACTGGTGGAACGAGCGATACGGACAACATCCAAACCCGGCTCTTGGGTTACCTCACCAGTGGCGGAAAAAAAGTTCCAGTGGCGATAAGACCCAGTGGGAATGGGACACCCAGATCGGTGCCAAAGAGCTCAGGGGAATGTTCTTCTATGGAAACGATAAAAAGATCGGGCCAACCCTGGAAAAAAATATTTTCAGTGAAGTAAATATAAAGTGCAGGGTCTATAACCTTGCAATAGGAGAAACAAACAGACTCGAGGGAGTGGAGGTAAAATTCTACTATACTGCCTCTGATAACAACTATTCGCCGTATGAGGGGGAAAAACACCTCATAGGCAGCGAGCGTGTCAACATTGAGACATGGGGAAAAGGCAACCTGCCCAACTGGACCATGGCTGAAGTGAACTGGGATATCGAGGATCTAGACCAGGGCTACTACTTCATACATGTGGAGGTCGATCCAGAGGATGAGGTTAAAGAGATGGCCCTTCATGACAACGGCGACGAGTTCAGCGATAACAAAGGGTACTTCTGCACATATGTCTATGGAAACAGTAAATCAGGAGGTTCAAATAGCACATTAGAGATCCTTGGCGAACTCAATATCGAAGGCAAGATCCTCAATGTCTCACCTGAGAACCCTGCCCTGGGTCAAGCTGTTACAGTTAACGCCGGGATAACCAACACATCCGCCAGCGCTCATGCCGTGGACCTCTTCGCAACCATTTACGACGAAGGTCCTGAAGGGAAACTCACTATGATCGCAGATGAATATATCCCCGGCATCATGCCAGGAACCACTTATCCCTTAAATAATAGATACTTTCCCGAGGGAGAAGGAATACATAAACTGAGCATGGTCATTGACAGCATAAGTGGAGAGGAAGAAGCAGAAACTACGCAAACATTTCTTCTCGGAGAAAGCAGCAACGGCGGATGTATTGCCGGACATCTGCCTCCATCATTTTTATTACTCCTTGCACCTTTTTATTTCATGACAAAAAAGAGATAGATCCGCTCTTTTTTGTAAAAGTAATATAAGCCTCAGGTTAATCAATAGATCAAGGGGAGCGCGGACGCGCTCCCCTTGATCTATTTGTAGATTGAGCTATTTTTTCAATATCAGGAGACCCAATGGCAGTAACAGCATTCCCATTGACGGAAAAAATGAGGTAATTGAGCAACCACCATTTCCGTTTTGGATATCTTCACCAGAACTGCTGTAATTCAAGCCTGTTCCAGTGAAATATGCCACGTGAGGATTGTTTGAACTGTCATGGATAAGAGAGGAGAAAGAACCGAACTCTGGCATAACTCCTGAATCCAGAGTTTTTATGAACCAGTCCGTTCCGTCAGAATAGGCATATTTCAGTTCCACAGATTCACTCGGAGCCTGTTCATCCACAGTACTTTCAGGGGAAAGAACTGTGGTTGATCCAGAACCATAGGTAATGTGAGGATTGTTGTCCAGGTCATTATTAATTGAAACATTTCCCTCTCTATAGGATCCCAGCGTATCCAATAACTGTACACCCCAGGTACCTCCTGATTTTGTCGCATACCAGAGTTCATATGTGTAAGAAATAGGACTCTTCGAAAGAGAGTTCGGCACCAGACCTTCCGGATATCTTACAAAGGCAATATGGGGATTCCCTTCCGTGTCTAGATGAAGGTCCGTTTCAATGATACCCATATCAACATCTGAAGAGATCACCGTCTGAATATCCCAGCTGCCATTATCTTCAGCAGCGTACTTCAGCATACCCTGGCCAAGTCGGCTATCATACTGATAGTAGCAGCCTGCAGGTTTCTCCTTCTCATCAATAGCCAGCGAAATAGCTCTAAAGTCATAATCAGATTCTTCCACTGTTGCCTTGCTCCAGACACCGTTCTCTTTCTTTACATGCTGTAAAACATAACCGTCATCTACGAAGTCTGGATAAGATTTGGAGAAGAGGTGGGGCATTCCCGAACTTTCAAGCTCAAAAACAAAAGAACTTCTCCCAAAACCTATGGGGTCTTCAGGACAGATCCTCTCAAAGGACCATTCATCTCCTGACCATGTCCCGTATTTCAGGTACCCTGATCCATAATCCGGAAATACCACGTGGGCAATGTCCTTTTCGTCAAGTCCAAAACCCGCCTGGACAAT
>CAYPIU010000030.1:15195-21909 GCA_964410915.1 uncultured Synergistales bacterium
GTGCCTATGCTATCACCTGATACTACAGTTTCAATGTTCCAGCCTTCTGCCTGCTTCGAAGCATATTCAACATTTCCTGAATAACTGTATCCTATGTGAGGACCACCCTGAGAATCCAGGGCGAGGGATACAAAACTTTTAAAATCATGGGTCTCTCCGAGGATCTCAGTATTCCACTCTGTACCGTCGTAACATGCATAAAAGAGGTTTTCAGGACCAGAGATATCCAGTGCACGTTTTGAATCAGAGCCAGACATTAGAACACAGGCTATATGGGGATTATTGTACTGGTCCAGTGCAAGGGATATAGATATGTCTGCAAACATATTTTGAGAAGTCTCATATACAGTCTGTACCTCCCATCCATCTTCCCCGTATACGGCATATTTCAAACTGTGTCTGTCTTCTGCGAAAAAGGCTAAATGCAGCGTACCTTCTTCATCGACTGCCACATATGATCCAGGACCATGGATGCTTCCCCGGTCAACGGTCTCTATCACCATATCTGCCGCAAAAGCGGGAACAGTTAATAACACCATCAAACATACAGCAAGGCATATTTTTTTCATTATTCATCTCTCCGATCTGAAAGGTAAAATGTGTTCTCGTACTCTGGAGCTACTGAAATACAATTGGGATTTTCGCATAATTATACAGAAGTCTACAAATTGACTCAAAAGGTCTAATCCCTTTTATCATGAGATATGTAAATGAAAATGAATTTTTTACAGACATTTTACTCAAAATAATAAAACCTATATAGAATCTTGCTTTATAATGTTAGATAGATGACTTGTTGAATTTCAACAGAGCAAGAAGAGAACTTCTGTTTCCTGTTCAGTAAAAATTGAGGAGGGATTTATCATGTTCTACGGAAATCAGAAAACGAGAAAAACCTTGTTCTCCATCATGATATGCCTGTTATGCCTGCTCTTTATGGGAGTAGTATTCCAGGCCCATGCAGCAATTACCATCAAGAAACCTTCTTTAAAAGAGGAGACCCAAAAGATCATCAAGAAGAAACCGAACTTAAAAATAAGACCCAAAGACACCATTAAGCCACCCTTGGAGATAAAAAAAATTCCGGAGATCAGCAGGGAGATCAATATCAAACCTGAAACCTTTGGGACCCTGAAAGCCACACCCAGGGGAATCTGGGAACCAGAGAATGGGCGGGAAGGTTCTTTTTTCATCCTCCTCAGCGAGGAGGTAAGTAACTTAAATAATGTTCTTCCCTATGTACAAACCTATGCCGAAGATGTTGCCAGTGATGGCTACCAGGTAAAACTTTATACAATTACCTTCGACGGGGACATGGACCCCTTCTTCTCTAATGTCAAGAACCTGAAGAGTTTCATAAGGTCAAAATGGTTGAGAACACTTAAGGAATGTGAAGAAGGAAGGCTTTCGAAGCAGGCCTTCGAGATGGGTACGGGCATTGTTCTAATAGGTCCCTTCCCTCTTCCACTGGTCCACAAGAGGATGAGGACATACAAGGAAGAGCCTCCTGGATCGGGAACCGTGGAGAAAATTGTTTACGAGGGTGTTTTCGCCTGTGACCTTTATCTCACAGACATGGATGGCAACTGGAACCTGGTGGACGAGACAGGCTACCCACTGATCACAACTATGGATTACCCTGAAATACCAATGGATCATGAATGTGTCCCCGGGGACGAAGTTCATCCTTACTGGACCGGGGACATCCAGGATTGGGGAAAGATGGGAGCAAAACCAGAGATCTGGATGGGGCGGATCAACCCCGGAAATACCTCCTTTAACGCCACCACCGATGGCATAGCTATCACAGATTATCTTTTCGCCAACCACAAATACCGAAAGGGTATAGAACAAACATCTGAGCAGGATATAAAGGAACAGACCTTCAAAAACCGTCTTATCTATTATGATGACGACATGCGGCACCTTGCCCAGGAAACGGCAGACATGATGGCAATTACATGGCCAGGCCCTGTCTTCGGAGAAACATCTTATGCCGGGACTGGACACCCAAAGGGATATACCCGGATAGTGAACGGAACAAACACCACTAACAAGGCTGATTACATTGAAAGACTCAAGCTCGGGAACTATCTCTGGGTAGAGACTTTCATGCATTCTGCCCATGACCTTCACCAGTTCGACACTTCTTCAGGAATCGAAAAGGTTCACAAGCAGGAACTTTTCAAGGAACAGAAAATGAAAGCCCTCTTTTATTACCATCATGGGTGCTCCGCCTGCGACTATAAGCAAAAGGACAACCTGGGAGAGAATTATCTCTTTTACCCCAATCATATAGGGGATCTGAAACCCATGGCAGTTCTGGGTAACACCACCGTGGGTCCCCATGAAACCGGCCCCTTATATGTGTCTCTGGCATACGGAATGAACATAGGACAGGCTCAGATGCTCACACAGCGATCCTACGCAAGAAACAAGAACTGGGTAACCGTAGCCCCTTCTGACCCAGGCCACGTTAACCCTAAAAGATACTACAGCCAGACTCTGCTGGGTGATCCTACCCTTCGGCCGATTCGATTCTCCCCTTCGCTTGTTCCTCCACAGCTGAACCTCCCTTCCGTCTACAAAACGGTAACCCAGAAGATCCAGGGGGCATCATATCCGAGCCTGGGAAAATTAAAGAACACCGCAAATATAGCTTCATCTGCGGAGCCTGTAATGAAGAAAGGCCTTAAGCCCGGAAAAGCCTACCCGGTTGTATCGGGCGGAATAGTTCAAGATCCCCTGTGGCAGAAGATGAACATTCCCGGGCTGAAAAAAATTATGGACTCCCTTAGGATCAAAGATATGGCGGAATTTGATATCAAAAAGATAGAGATGAAATGAACCTTAAATCCATTTTTTCATAAAATCCGTATCTTTAGAATTCCCCGCCTGAAACAGACGGGGAATTAATTTTATATCTATTCTGTAACCTGCCAGTTTGATCTGCACCTTGATTAATTCATTGTAACACCCAGCTAACATGATAGAATTATATTAACATTCAGAAATAACTGTTCAAAAAACCAGTCCGGTCAGAGTAAATATCAGGAAAAAGAAAGTAGCTTATCTTCATAGTTCAGGAGGAATAAACCTAATGAATACTGTAAGGATAGCTGAAAACGGTTTAGTGCCTGATTTTCTTGTAAGGAAAGAAATACGCAAACGATTGCAGAACATCCTCAGGGAAATTCCTGGAGAAAGTTCCGAAGTCTTTAACATTCGTAAGGAAGAATTTATTTCATTTCTTGGACAAAACCCTGTAGCCTTGAAACAGTCCAAACCTAATGATCAGCATTATGAAATTCCCGGGGAATTTTTCCAGACCTTCCTGGGTCCACACATGAAATACAGCTGCTGTTATTGGCTTAAAGACACTAAAAACATCGAAGACGCAGAAAATAATATGCTCGAACTTGTCGCGTCAAGGGCGGAGATACAAAACGGTCAAAAAATTCTGGATCTTGGATGTGGATGGGGAGCCTTCTCCCTGTGGGCAGCTGAAAAATATCCTCTCTCAAAAGTCCATGCATTGTCTAATTCCAATTCACAGGTATCATTCATCAATGAAATGGCAAAAATAAAGGGTCTGAAAAATATTCATGCCGAAAAAGCAGATGTCACAGTATTCGACTCTTCTGAAAAATATGACAGAATAGTTTCAGTAGAAATGTTTGAACACATGAGAAACTGGCAACTTCTTCTCCAAAAGATCGCCGGATGGCTCAAATCTGATGGAAAATGTTTTCTGCATTTTTTCTGTCACAGGAATTGGCCATATCTTTTTGAGGATTCATCCCCTTCAGAATGGATGGGATATTATTTTTTTACAGGAGGAATGATGCCAAGCTTTGACCTTCCCCTGTCCTTTCAGGAAGATCTTTCCGTTGAGAATTCATGGGAAGTAAATGGAAATCATTATGTGAAAACGCTTGAATCATGGCTTAAGAGAATGGATAGAAATTCGAATGAAATTCAGATCCTCCTCAAAAGTATCTATGGAAATGACCACAGATCATGGATGGGCCGATGGAGAATTTTCCTCATGTCATGCAGCGAATTATTCGGAATGAATAATGGAACGGAATGGATGGTTGCACATTATCTTCTTCAAAAAAATCAGAAGGAATAATAAAGAAAAGAACCAGTCATCAAGGTTACTCCAGTGACGAAAAACACAATACATAGCATTATACCCACATCATATACACTGGTATGTCCGTGCAGTTATTGGACTTCGCTTTGTTTCGCAAGCTCAACCCGTACTTCATGCCTGATGATGTTCGTGTTCCATGGACCAGAACTTTGCCTCAATCTTCCTTCAGATTTCACTTCGCGGGGGGCACCCAGAAAAAGGGGAGCAGAACCGTATCCTGCCCCCCTAATGATAGTTGTAACTCTATATCACCAGAATCTTGCTACTTGATCAACACCACCGGCTTTATAAGATCCTTTGGTTTGTCCTTCATGAGCATGAGCGCCTCTTCAATGTGTTCAAATCCCTCAAAAACATGGGTGACAAGTTTTGCAGGATCTATCCTTCCATACTCATAAAGGCTTACAAGTTTTTCCATTCTCAGCCTGCCACCCGGAGTAAGTCCGCCTCTTATTGTCTTGTGGGACATTCCAGATCCCCACTCAATCCGAGGCAGCGGCAGGGTGTCACCCTCTCCAAAGTAATTTATGTTGGAAATGTGGCCTCCAGGTTTTACGATCTTTACTGCCGAAACAAAAATATCCGAATTCCCACCGGCAATAATAACAGCATCCACACCCTGTCCACCTGTAAGTTCAAGAATCTGTTCCTCGATAGGAGCCACTTTGTAATTCACAACATCAGTAGCACCGTATTCTCTGGCTACTTCGACACAGTTGGGCCTTGTCCCTACGACTATCAGCCTGGAAGCACCTCTGAGTTTTGCACCAGTCACAGCCATCAAGCCCACCGGCCCAATACCAATAACAGCAACAGTATCACCAAGACCTATCTCTGCAAGCTCTGCTCCATGAAGACCTGTAGTAACCATGTCTGGGAACATCGCCGCTGCTTCCAGCGGAATATTTTCCGGCAGCTTCGCAAGGTTCATATCTGCATCGTTCACGTGGAATAATTCTCCAAACACACCATCTTTTATGTTTGAAAATTTCCATCCGGCAAGTAATCCTCCAGAGTGCTGATGAAATCCTCTCTGGATATCAATTGTTTTCCAGTCAGGGGTTATTGCAGGAACAACTACCCTGTCTCCGGGCTTGAAGTCCTTCACCTCGCTTCCAACTTCCACTACTTCACCAACAGCCTCATGACCGAGTATCATATCACTTCTTTCTCCAAGGGCACCCTCAAATACTGTATGAATATCTGATGTACAAGGCGCAACAGCAAGAGGACTGACAATAGCGTCTTCCGGCCCGGCCTTGGGCCTATCCTTATCGATCCATCCGACCTTCCCAATACCGTGCATTGCAAAACCTTTCATAACTCTCAACCTCCTTTTACAGAAAAGCGTAACTATTTATCACGCTGATCTGCTACTTCAAATGTTAACAAAAAATATTTATTGGTCAATTCTCAAACCTGAATTTTAAATATTTCAACGTTTCCTGACATTTTGGAAGGGAAAATAATTTCCTTCATTTCTTTCCAACTTACAAAAAATAACAGGATCTTTTTGAACAAACTCTGCTAAAATTGGCATTTATATTCCAAAAAATGCATAGTCTGTTTGAACCTTTGTTCGAAAGAAGATTCGTTTATGTAAAATTTAAACGCATTCATTTAACTTTATCTGGAGGAAACAAGAAGGAAAATATAATGCAAACATTTCTGCCATATGCTGACTTTTACGAATCAGCCAGATGTCTGGACTACAGGAGACTGGGAAAACAGCGGGTTGAGGTATTGCAGATAGTCAATACGCTGTTGAACCCTGGACAGAAAGGATGGAAAAACCATCCAGCTGTAATTATGTGGAAAAGTAATATACCAGCACTCTCCCTTTACGGGGTAATTTGCTGCAACGTATGGATCAGTAAACAGTACAGAGACACATGCAAAGAAAAGATATTGAACAGTTTAAGTTTAAAAATGGATGGAGTCTGGACAGAAAAGATCCTTCAGGATATGTCCGAAAGAAAATCATTTTATCCAACCTGGTTTGGATGGGAAGAATTTCATAGTTCTCATCGGTCCAACCTCTTGAGAAAAAACTATGATTTTTACAAAAAATACGGATGGAATGAGGATACATCAAAACCGTATATATGGCCTGTGCCCTCAAACCCCAGTTCAGTGGGATCAAAACCATGACGATCTTTCAATTATTTATACGGTGATCGATAAGGCTTTCAAGCTCCTGCCAGGACGGAACTCCCCTTGCAAGAAGCTTTCCGTCCAGAACCCATACAACTTCAGTAGACCTGATATTGAACCTTACAAGGTCAAAGAACCATATAGAACATTTTGGATCACAAATGTTCAGATCGAACAAACCTCCATATTTTGCCCTGATCTTTCCAAGCAGGTCCCCCACCAGCACACGGCTGTTCTTCATGGGAAAGGACTTCATCTCATCCTCCCCGAAAGTGAAGTTGCTTCAGCAGACAGAACCTACAGGCTTTTCAATGTAGACCTTTAATTTATGTTTGCTCTTCATGTTCTTCTCCCCTAAGGATTTGGCTTAAGATTTTTCAGAAAATGTAATACAGGGCATC
>CAYPIU010000031.1:0-21057 GCA_964410915.1 uncultured Synergistales bacterium
TATTAACACCGTCAACAGTTTTCTGCAAGGAAACGCTATTCTAAACGCGTGAGATAATTCGCAATGTTTCGGATCGGTTAAACAATCCACTGTCGCAGGATAATGCGGTACCTTTTCAGAGAGGTCTCGACATTCAGTTTGAATTGTGCTTTAATATACTTGTTAAATTTAATTAATGGATGTAAAGTTTTTATACAGGGAGGTGAAACTATGAAATTGTTAATTTTAGAAACTGATGAAAATGTCCTGAGTGTTCTAAAGGAAGATTTTGAATCCAAAGATGTAATTGTTGATACATGCACAGATGCACAGAGAGCTTTGAATATTGTTATGACAGAAACTTATGATTGCGTTTTACTTGATATCATGCTTCCAGGACTTGACGGTATTCAGTTCATTGAAAAACTGAGAGAAAATAAGATCATGGTTCCTGTGATAATAGTTACTTCGAAAGACTCAATCGAAGACAGGGTTCAAGCTCTGGACAGCGGTGCTGATGATTTTGTGATCAAACCTTTTGATTTCAGGGAACTTTTTGCAAGAGTAAAAGCAGTTGCCAGAAGATATGCGGGAGACAGACACCCTGTAATGCAGTGTGGTGAACTATATCTTGATCCTGTAGCCAGAGAATGCCATATCGAAGGACAGTCTATTTCATTGAGAAGAAGAGAATTTGACATTCTGGAATTTCTTATGAACCATGAAAATCAAGTCTTTACAAGGGAGCAGATAATCTCACAAGTTTGGCAGAAGGAATATGACGGCACCAGCAACGTTGTCGATGTTCACATAAAATATCTGCGGGACAAATTGAGAATAAACGATTACGATCGAATAGTTGTTACAGTGAGAGGAATAGGTTACAAAGTCGCTTGCCCTGACTGGAATTAAAACTTATTTCAGTTATATACTTTGGTTTTAAATATGAAAGACTGGAAAGTCTAACCCTGATATCAGAGTTAGACTTTCCAGTTGTTCCAGGATCTTTTATTTCAGGTTCATTGAAACAAAAAATGTCCTTTCATTTCTCATAACAAGCATTACTACAGCGTTGGATCCATGTAGATCGAGTTTCTGCCAATCTTCAGAATTAACAAGTTTTTTACCGTTGATCTCAAGAATTACATCACCTTTTTCAATACCAACTCTCAGTGCAGGACTACCCGGGATCACACCCGTAACTACTGCCCCACTATCAGTTTTCAGATCATATTTCATCTTAAGGCTATCCGATAAAGGACTTAACTCAATCCCTATTTCACTGAGACTGGCACTCTCTTCAATAGCAGGAGATATTCCGGCTTCCTGTACCTCTCCTAAAGTAACTTCAATCTGTTTATCGCTATTTTCCCTTATGACCTTGATTTTGACCTTATCTCCAGTCATGGATTGCCTGATAACAGATACGAGCTGTCGCGGGTCCTTTATCATATTTCCATTAATCTGTTTTATTACATCTCCTCTTTCGAGACCCGCTTTATCTGCCGGAGAACCAGGAACGACATCACTTACAACTGCTCCATTTTCACCGGTGATGCCGTAAGCCAGCATAAATTCCTCTGTCAATGGCTGAACATAGACCCCAAGCCATCCCCTTCTTACCTTCCCATATTCCACGAGATCACTCATTATATCTTTTGCCATATTAACCGGAATAGCAAATCCTATACCCTGGGCATAAGGGATAATAGCACTGTTTATTCCAATTACTTTCCCTTCAAGATCAAGCAATGGGCCTCCACTGTTTCCGGGATTGATCGCCGCATCGGTTTGGAGAAATCCTTCAAAGTTTACATTTCCTGCATGAATACTCCTGTTCTTGGCTGATATAACTCCAGCCGTAACTGTATGTTCAAGGCCGAAGGGATTACCTATAGCCACAACCCACTCGCCTACTTGAATCTGATCTGAATTGCCAAGTTCAAGAACAGGAAGGTCATCGGCATTTACTTTTATTACAGCAATATCAAAAGTTGGATCCTGACCAATTACTTCTGCCTTTAACTTCCTCCCATCTGAAAGTGTTACTTCGATCTTATCCGCATTATCAATTACATGATTGTTTGTAATTACCTGACCATCTTTTGTAACTATGAAACCTGAACCTCTACCTTTCATTGGTACAGTCCGGTTGAAACGTTCAAATTCTTCCCCAAAGAATTTCTTGAAGAAAGGATCATCCGGAAATGGAGAACGGGAACGTTTTACCATCGTCTCAACATCGATATTTACAACAGCAGGTGAAGTCTGTTTTGCTATTTTAGCTACTGGATTACCGGTAAATACATCCTGTGTCTGAGATATTGAAGGGATCTCGGAAACAATAAGAAAAGAGAATACAAGAACCATTACTATAATTAACCTTAAACTGTTTTTGTTAGAATACAACATATACTACTCACCTCCGTTAAATATTCTATAAGAGATTAGCTCAGGATCTGAGAAAATACATCGTCTTTTATACGGATAAAAAAGTCGTTAGAAATTACTAAAAAGAATATTAATCAGTGAAAGATAAATGTTTAGGGAAAATCAGGCAGGTTTATTCGAAAGATCTTTATAACGTTTTATGCTTGTAGAGAGCCAGACAAAACCGGCTATCATAACCAGGATTCCTACTATCTGTGCTGTTCTGAGACCAATAATCCTGTCACCAACCCTTATAAAGTCAATAAGAAATCTTGAGCCACCATAAAGGATCATAAATACAGGCCAGAGAAAAGATTGTGTTCTGTCACTACGTAAAGTTCTGTTAAGATTTCGCTCCAGAAAAAACAAAACTAACATTATTATTATATACCATATAGTGTAATATAGTTGTACCGGATGCCGTAGAAATAATCCCTTATCTGAGGGAAAACTTACTGCCCAGGGTACTTCCGAAGGCAAACCCAGACAACATCCATTGAGAAAACAGCCAATTCTTCCGACGCTTACCGTCATAGCTGCGGGGAGGCTTGCAGCTTCTGCCATTCGAAATATTCCTGCACGTTTTCTGTAGAGGTAGAATATTGCAAAAAGCCCACCTCCAACAAATGCAGTTGTGGAAGAGAGAGCTCCCTTCATTGGATTTATTATATCAGCCGGGTTAGCCATATAATAGGACCAATGATCAAAATATCCACCAATTCGAGCGCCAACAAGCATTCCAATAAAAGACAATATTAGCGTCATTCGGGCAATTTCGTCTTCAAGACCGTATACCTTAACGGCCCGTTTTCTTGTCCATGCTACGCCTATAGAAAGAGCGACGGCCCACAGTACATAGTAACTGTGGACCGGAATTCCCCATAATTTAAAAAGAACTGGATACATAATTTATTCAACCTTTATGGTCAATAATTACGAGATCTGGAAGCCGGATAGATAACCACTTTTCTTTCAGGATCTTCACCGACAGACCTCGTCCTTACATCCGTTCTATCTTTGAGTGTAACATGGATTATTCTTCTCTCCCAACTCGTCATTGGTTCCAGATAAGTAGGGCGGTTTTTCCTTAATGTTCGCCTCGATGCTGAAAGAGCTAACCTTTGCAGGCTGGCTGTTCTTCTATCTCTGTAACCGTCACTGTCAAACCGGATACGGGATTCAGATTCATCATCTCTCAACATCAGATTAACAAGATATTCAAAGGATTTTATTGTTTCTCCATATTTCCCAATGACTATGCCTGCATCCTCTCCACTTATATTAAGGATAGGATCATCCTGAGAAGATACTTCAGCCTGAAGTTCCATTTTAATCAGTAGATCCTGGACGATATTTTTAGCTTTCAGCAAATGTACGGATGATACAGGTTTTACTTCAACTGTAAGTTTACGGCCAAGAAAACCAAAAAAACTCTTTTCTTCTTCTATGATCTTGGCGACAAGATCATCCGGTGTCAGGGACCATTTTGCTGCTGCAAGGTTTTTAGCTTCTTCAAGAGAACTTACTTCAAGTACGATACTTTCCGAATCGTTCAAGAAAAATCATCCTTTCGCTTAGCTCGAAAGAAAACACAGAGAGTGAGCGAGATAAATCTTTTACTTCTGTTTCCCAGACTGAGTTCCTGCCGGTTTGTCTTTATATACTGCAGGCTTTTCCTGCATCTCTACTTTAGTCTTATGCATTACCCACCACTGTTGAGCAACTCCGATCAAAGAGGAAGCTCCCCAGTAAAGGAGGACACCGCCCTGCAGACTCAGACATATGAATGTCAGGAAAATAGGCATAAACCAGCTCATCATAGCCATCTGGGGATTGCCCCCTGTTGACGTCATCTTCTGTTGAAGCCATGTAAGACCTGAAATGACTATTAACAGGATCAGGTTAGGAACATAGAAACCGAAGTTAAGTAGGCCCTCCGGATTCGCACTTAAAGCAGAGAGAACTGTACCGAACCCTACTCTGACCCCTTCAGCTGAGGCCTGCCCAAGAGCCGCTGCCAGAGTGGAAAGCACGGACCCATTCAACTGGATGCCCAGGAACAGGTTACTGGTTCCCGGATACTGAAGTTTCAGCAGCACACGGAAAAGCAGTATCAATATCGGTAACTGTACAAGTAAAGGTAAACATCCAGCGGCTGGATTTACCTTGTTCTCCTTGTACATTGTCATAATTTCTCTGTTAAGTGTTTCTTTGTCATCCTTGTATTTTTCCTGAAGTGTCTTGATTCTTGGCTGGAGTTTCTGCATTTTCTGCATGCTAACCATCTGCTTATGGCTTAAGGGATGCAGAAGAATCCTTATAATTACCGTAAGTATTATTATTGCCATACCGTAAGAACCGGTAAAACTGTAAAAAGTATTCAGAATCGTAACCATCATGTCACTTAGTGAAGCCCAGATCGAACCCAAATTACTCACCTTCCTCAGATATTTTCAATTACGCAGTTTTTCTCTCAAGGGACAGGATCATATCCCCCAGGATTCCAGGGTCCACATTTGATAACCCGTTTAATACTTAACAAGATACCTTTCCAGAAACCATATTTGCAAAAGGCTTCAATTGAATATTGTGAACAGGTCGGGTAAAACCGGCATCTTTTTCCGAGCCAGGGGGAAATGCACCCCTGATATATCTTTATAATTCCAATCAAGATCCTTGACGCCAGAGACATGACATCAATCTTCCTCCCGGTCTATATCCCATCTGAAAGATTCATGAGACGGGTTTAACAAACCACTCTTCCTCATTGAACAAGCCATATCCATATAAATTTCTTTTGCACTGGAAGCATATCCCGTGTGCGTAAGAGACACAACAATTAAATAACCATCTTCGATCCATGGGAGTATCCTTCTGACTGCTTCTCTTAACTTTCTCTTGCTCCTGTTTCTGAATACAGCCCCTCCCTGACGCTTACCTGCTACAACTCCGACACGGGAAAAACCTTCTCCTTCTCGCAAATATAACAACCGCACCAGCCTGCCTTTGACTCTTGCGCCGGTGCGGAAGACTTTGTCATATTCCCAGCCTTTGAGGATTCTCCTTGTCTTTGGAAAAGGGAAATTCACAATTATCAGACAGCAAGAGTCTTCCGGCCTTTACGTCGTCTGTTTCGAAGGGTACGACGACCTGCGGAAGTTTTTGATCGCTGCAAAAAACCCATTTTACGTTTTCTTGGTCTGTTATGTGGTTGAAAAGTCTGCTTCACTGCTATCCCTCCTATTGCATCTATGCATTATCAATAAACACTGATTTTTGTCCTTCTGACCAGCCTTGATAATATAACACAGCATATATTATCGAGCAACTGCCCCATTATTTATTCGTATTTTCCTGATCTTAACGCGTGGAAGAGACTGCGGGATCATCCAGTCTCTTCTTGAAATTACCCTGCCATCAAGGATAACTACTTTACCTCTATCGTTTTTTGCCCTGATGAGTCTTCCTGTTGCCTGCTTCAAACTCATTTTGGCCCTTGGCAAAGTCACAGTTGTAAATGCTTTTTTTCCCTCAAGTTCGTTTCGAGCATTCACTACGGGGTCCTGTGGATGCTGGAACGGGATACGGTCAATTATAACCTGAGTAAGTTTTTCGCCCGGGACATCGATCCCCTCACGAAATGAGACCGTTCCGATCAGAACTGAAGAATCATAACTTTTGAACATTTCAAGCAGGTCTCTTCTTGGAAGATCACCCTGTACAAGCACTTTATATTTTTGATCTTTTTTTCTGAAATATTCCGCAGCTTTTTTAAGTAAACGGTAGGAGGATAGAATGATAAGTGTATGACCACTGTTCTGTTCTGTCAATGTATGCATTACTTTACATGCATAATCATCATAACCTCTATCAATTACATTCAGTCCAAGATCCGCTACCCATATTTCCATCTGATCTTCCAGGTCGAAGGGAGTATCGTATACCCCTTTAATATCTGGACAAATACCTGTTTCCCTAGTCCAGAAAGAAAATGATCGATCTACTGTCAACGTAGCTGAAAGAGCTAACAACCCTGTCTCATCACTCCCAAAAGCTTTTTTGATAAGATCTTCACCCTTAACCGGTGAAGCAAAGATACTCGAACTCTCCCTCCAGTAAGCCCATTCAGGGTAGTGTTTAACTTCTGAACAGAAAGAAAGATCGGCAGCATATTCTTCAAATTCTGATAACCACGCGATAAACCTGATCGAAAGTTGTTCGCGTTCATCAGGTAACTGGGATTCTGTTATATGAGCTTTTAAAGGATTTAATTTTTTCCTGATCGCATTGAACTCAACAATAGATTTTTTATAATTTTCATAAGAATCCTGGTCAAGCTCCGAATAACCTCTTCCATTACTTACATTGAATTCTATACTATCAAAGAACTTTTGGTAAATCTCACGGCAATTATTAAAGTTCGAGATAAGATCTTCACTTTCACCCCCACTTTTATTAATGATCTGCTGTAACATATTAAGGTTATTTCTTGCAAATAAATTGTCCGAGTCTTCTCTGGATACCTTTATTGTCGAAACGCTTCTTGCTGCCTCCGCGATCCTGTGGGCTTCATCACAAATTACCAGATCCGGAACAAAGGGAAATTCTTTTTTCCCACCATTAATATAAGCAAGGTAAAGATGGTAATTTGCAATGGTGAGGTCCCAGGCTCTTGCCCTGTTAATCATACGGGTTACAAAACAATCTTTTCTGTATGGACAGTGATGACCAATACATTTTTTCTGGGACGATGAAAGGAGGGCTCTTGCCGGATGATTTGATGGTAACGGAAGCTCGGAAAGGTCTCCAAAATCCGTCTGTTCAACCCAGGATCTTATCATTTCAGAGATCTGCCCCTCATCGTTGAATGAAAGAAATCCCTCGGTGTATATACTTTCGGCTTTCCTCAGGCAAACATAATTACCCCTTCCCTTCAGTAAGCCATATTTAACTTTCAGATCAAGAATATTCAGTATCTGGGGTATATCTTTATAATAAAGTTGCTCCTGTAATGGAATTGTAGCAGTCAGAAAAAGCAGTTTTTTCTGATTTTCTATTGCCCAGAGAATAGAAGGTACCAACACTGCAAAGGTTTTACCCAGGCCTGTTGGTGCTTCAAAGGCAAGAATTCTTTGATTACCACTTTGAAGATCCTCCCATATCTTGCTTGCCAGATCGAGTTGCTGGGGCCTGAACTCAAAAAAAGGGAGGTTTTCTGCAAATTTTCCATTACTACCGAGAATAGCTTCCATATCTTTATAGTTCATAAATTTAAGATTAACCCTTTCTTTCAATATAAAATAAGTATTGCCAAAAACGGATTACAATATATCATAGAGAAGTCTTGGATGTGCCGGGAAAAAGATTATCTGGTTTCCGGTTATCTACTTTCTTGCTTTTACTGCCCTTACCATGTTAAAATATTTTCTGCTTTTTTCACAAGGAGGTGACTGAAATGCCTAATAAAAGATCCGCAGCCAAAAGGATGCGTCAGAACGAAAAACAGCGTCTTTATAACAAATACTGGATCAGCAGATGCAAGACTTCCGTAAAGAAAGTTATTGAAGCTGTTGAGGCTGGTGATAGTGAACTTTCCGCGAAAAGATTCGATATGGCTCAAGCAACAATAGATAAAGCAGTAGGCAAGGGTGTAATACACAAAAATACGGGCGCAAGAAGAAAATCAAATCTTGCTATGAAAGTAAAATCACTCGGGAATAGCCAGGTTACGGAATAAGAGTATACGCTATTTTGATTTTTAACTGAATTTGACGTTTATCAAGGGGAGGATAATTACAATTACCTCCTCTTTCTTATTTTATTTTACTATCTGCCTCTGAAAGAAATGAAAAAATAATGGTTTCAAATTCATTCCAACCACGTGACTTTCCTGTTTTTTCCCTATAACTAAGACTCATGAGCTCCAGCGCAAGGATATCAATATCCTCTACAGAATATTTTTTCATCATTTCCCTGACCATTTTCATCTGATAGTTCCTGACTTTAAGGTTCTTCTCAATCCGCGCCTTCCATTGCGGACTAAAGTGCTGAACATATAAGGCAATTCTAACCCTGTTAAACAAAGCAGTGATTACATATAAAAGACTAACATTGTTGTGTCTAAGTTGTTCTAAAGATCTTGCCACTGATTTGACTGAACATCTGGATATTCCATCAAGGAATCCAAGCAAACAGTTCCTTCCTTCATCTAATGATAACTGCCTTACAAGCTCAATGGTAATTGTAGAATCTGAATGGATTGCCGCAGCAAGCTTATTCAACTCAGCCCTTATCTCTTCAGGATCATCAACCCACTCCACAAGAAGTGAAGCCGCATCTCTGTCCAGGCAAATGTTTTCATCTTCTGCTACATCTATAAGCCATTTTTCGCGCTGATTATTCCATTTAGGAACTGTTTTTTCTTTAACTACTGATAAAAGACCATCTGTCCCAGGCGAAAAGAACTTCGAATAATTATTGTTGTATACAAGAACAGCTCCACAGTCAGATTCTTTTTCAATAAACGGTTCCAGCCGCTCCGGAAATTCTCCAAGAAGTTCAGCAGATTGCACAACAAAGATCCTTTTACCTTCAAACAACCCACCAGTTCTAAGACCGGCAAAAAGGTCAAACCAGTCTCCACCTTCATTTTTCTTCTGAAGTTTGAACCCCAGTGAATCAAACCGGGAAAGAGTTTCGTTCAGTAGCCTTGACGTTGCAGACTCCTCCCCGGATATGACTGAAAGAAAAGGCACTAACCCTTCACCACCAGATTTACAAGTCTTTCCGGGACAATAATTTTCTTGATGATCTCTTTGCCCTGGATTCTCTTTACAATTGCAGGACTTTCCATAACCTGTTTCTCTAAATCTTCCCCGGATAAACCAGCCGGCAGATCAAGTTTTTCTCTTACCTTGCCGTTTATCTGCACCACTATTGTAACTTTATCCTGGACAAGGGATTCTTCATCTACTTCAGGCCAGGAAGTTCGCGCTATTATTTCATCATTGCCGAGTCGACTCCATAATTCTTCACTAATATGAGGACAGAAGGGACTTAGACACAAAAGCAGAACATCTACTGCCTCCCTGAGAAGATCCCAGTCAACAGGATTGACAGGCTTATATCCCTGAACAGCATTCAATAATTCCATGAGCCTTGCTATTGCTGTATTGAACTGTTTTTCATCAATAATATCTCTGGTTACACTCTGAATGGTAGTGTGGATCTTTCTTTTGAGATCTCTTCTGTCAGGGTCCTTAATATCGGACATTGATATGATCTCTCGAACTGGATCAGAAAGCCCTTCAATATTTGTATCAATATATTTCCAGACCCTGTTAAGGAATCTATGTGCTCCCTCTACTCCACGTTCTGACCAGTCAAGATCTTTCTCGGGGGGAGAAGCAAAGAGAATGAAGAGCCTTGCAGTATCAGCTCCAAAGTTCTTGATGATCTCATCGGGATCTACTACATTTCCAAGAGACTTGGACATCTTTGCGCCATCCTTAAGCACCATCCCCTGAGTTAGAAGTTTGGTAAATGGCTCTCTTGAATGGTTCAGACCCATGTCAGAGAGGAATTTTGTAAAGAACCGTGCGTATATCAGATGCAGACAGGCATGTTCAATCCCGCCAATATACTGATCAACAGGCATCCAATATCTGGAGTCCTCTGGTTTGAATGGCAGATTTTCCTCCCATGGAGAGGTGAAACGTAACTGATACCAGGAAGAATCAACAAATGTATCCATAGTGTCAATCTCTCTTTTTGCCGAAGCCCCACATTTCGGACATAGGGTATTCAGCCACTCTTCAGATTCTGCCAATGGTGAACCTCCACTGGAGCTGAATTCTACATCTGTTGGCAAGACAACGGGAAGCTGATCTTCCGGAACAGGTACTATCCCACATTTATCACAATATACAACTGGAATGGGGGTTCCCCAGTACCTTTGTCTCGATATGAGCCAATCCCGAAGCCTGAAATTGATCTCTCTAAAACAGAAACCTTCATCGGTCCCCCATTTTATCATCGCAGGAATTGCTTCTCTGGTAGGCATACCATTAAAAATGCCGGAATTGTCTACATAACCTTCATCGACAAATGCTTCCTGCATTGTATCTCCCTGAAGTGTATCTCCTTCAGGCTGTATAACAACTCTAACTGGAATATTGTACTTCCTTGCAAATTCGAAGTCTCTTTCATCGTGAGCAGGAACTCCCATGATGGCACCTGTTCCATAATCCATGAGTATGTAATTGGCAAGCCAGATCGGTACTTGTTCTCCATTTACCGGATTTATCCCATAAAAACCAGTATTGATACCTGTTTTTTCACCACCAACAGCAGTCCTGTCAATAGCAGACTGAACTGTGCATTCATTAACAAAATCTTTAAGTCTCTCTGGATTATCGGATTTTAGCATAATCTCCTCAACGAGGGGATGTTCCGGTGCAAGGGCTATAAAGGTGACACCGAAAATGGTATCAAAACGGGTCGTGAATGTTTCAAGAGAATACTCAAGATCCGGGACACTGAAAGAAAGTCTGGCTCCCTCGGACCGCCCTATCCAGTTGTTCTGCATCACTTTGACTCTCTCTGGCCATCCATTCAGGTCATCAAGTGAATCGAGAAGTTCCTGGGCATAATCAGTGATCTTCAGAAACCACTGTTCAAGGTTCCGTTTAGTTACCTTTGTCCCACATCTCCAGCAGTGGCCATCATTTATGACCTGTTCATTTGCCAGAACGGTCTGACAACTCTCACACCAGTTCACTGGAGCTTTTTTTCTATATGCCAGGCCCTTTTCAAGAAGCTTTAAAAATATCCACTGGTTCCATCGATAATAAGAAGGATTACATGTCTCAACCCTTCTTCTCCAATCATAACTGCAGCCCATGCTCTTAAGTTGTGATGTCATATGTTCGATATTATCCCATGTCCATTTATGAGGGTGTACACCATACTTCTTGGCTGCATTTTCAGCAGGCATCCCGAAGCTGTCAAAACCCATAGGGTGAAGAACATTATAACCTTTCATCCAGAGAAACCTGGAGTACATATCTCCAATAGAATAGTTTCTAAGATGTCCCATATGTAACGCACCGCTCGGATAAGGAAACATCTCAAGACAATAGAACTTTTCTCTTTCTGGATCAGTTTCAACATTAAAAACGCCGTTATCTTCCCAGTATTTCTGCCATTTTTCCTCGATCGAACTAAAATCGTAGTACATTTAAAACCCTCCGTGTAAGAAAGTTGATCATCAAAACTGCATAATCTATAAATTATAATCTATGATTATAGCCTTCATACATATTACATGCAAAAGGGCGGAAGAAAAAAACTTTCCGCCCTTTTGCATATTCTGCTAAATAGAAGGGAACTTATGATGAAGTTGAGCTCTCCTCATCAATACCTTTTAATGCGAACATTTTCATAAATGGTTTTATCAGATCAATAGGTATGGGGAAGATGGTAGTGGAATTCTTTTCTGCCGAAATCTCACGTAACGTCTGAAGATAGCGTAACTGCAAAGTTATGGGAGATCTTTCCATCTTGAGAGCTGCATCGCTAAGTTTTTCAGCAGCCTGGAACTCTCCTTCTGCCGCTATGATCTTGGCCCGCCGCTCCCTTTCAGCTTCAGCCTGTCTAGCCATTGCTCTCTTCATACTTTCAGGAAGTTCAAGCTCCTTGACCTCTACAGCACTTACTTTTATGCCCCATGGATCAGTCCTTTCATCAATGATCTTCTGAAGTTCCTTATTGATCTTGTCCCTTTCTGAAAGCACTTCATCAAGTTCTGCCTGTCCCACGACTGACCTCAAGGTAGTCTGGGAAAGCTGACTCGTTGCCATCATATAATTCTCCACTTCAACTACAGATTTCGCTGAATCCATAACCCTGAAATAGATAACTGCATTAACTTTGATAGGGACATTATCCCGTGTGATAATCTCCTGGACGGGTACATCAAGGGTCACAACCCTGAGATCCACTCTTGTGATCTTGTCAACAACCGGTATTATGATCACTAGCCCTGGACCTTTGGATGCAATCAGTTTACCGAGACGAAATACAACCACACGCTGATATTCAGGGACTATCTTGATAGCCGCCACCAGGATAAGAACAACAATAATCAGAATCCCAAAGGAACTTCCAAGGTTAAAAATTACGTCCATCAATGATCGTATCATTCTGAAACATCCTCCTTTCCAATCTCTTCCTCAAGATCTGTACGTACTTGAACCAGAAGTGTCAAACCCTCTGCATCTACTACAAGAGTTTCTGTATCTTTACTTATAGTTTCTCCAGAAATAGATCTTGCCTTCCATATCTCACCATGACAGGTTACCATCCCCATGGGAGATAGATCCTCAATGACCTTTGCGCCTGTACCTATAAGACCTTCGGGGCCAGAGCTGGCTTTCACGCGCAAAGATCTTAAGACAACTCCTATAATAATTATAAAGAACAGACTTATTCCTACGGTAACACCAATGATCACATCCATTGAAACATTCAAGAGCTCACCCCCAGGCGCCCTGAAAACAATAAGACTTCCCACTATAAGTGATGCCATTCCAAAAAGGCTTAGAATCCCTATCCCTCCGACAACAAGATCAAGCACCATTACAACAATACCTGTCACAAGGAAAATTATTCCCGCCCAGTTAAACGGAAGCATACGCAAGCCATATGCCCCAAGCAGAACCATAACTGCTCCTGAAACACCCATGACAAATCCACCAGGTGAAAGCACTTCGAAAATAATTGCGTAGATACCTACCATCAAAAGAATATATGCTACGCTGGGACTGGAAATAAAATGAAGGACCTTTTCACGTGGTGTCATTTCCATATTCTGAATTGAATAGTTCGAAAGCTGAAGCTTTAACTTTTTATCAGCTGCAATTACCTCTCTACCATTTATACGGTCCAGAAGATTGTTGAGATCAGATTCGAGGATATCAATTACATCCTGTTCAAGTGCCTCGGATGAAGTCAGAGAAATACTTTCAGTTACCATTTTGCCGCATACTTCTCCATTGCGACCATGGATCTCGGTGAGAGATCTCATTTGAGCGGCGAGATCATTAGTGATCTTTTTTTCCATTTCCTCTGCAGGTACATCTCCACCTGAAGCCTGGACAGGGTGTGCCGCTCCAATATTGGTCCCAGAAGCCATAGCAGCAACTGAAGCTGATTGAACAATAAAAGCACCTGCAGAAGCAGCCCTGGAACCTCTTGGTGCTACCCATACCACAACAGGTACTTTAGAATCAAGTATGGTTGATGTTATTCCTCTCATGGAACTGACAAGACCTCCGGGCGTATCAAGTTGAAAAACAACAAGCTTAAACTTTTCAGTTTCAGCTTTTTCAAGCACTTTTGCTATATAGTTTTCCATTGAAATGCCCACTACTCCGCTTATCTCTGTAAAAAGGACTAAATCTTTCTTCAACGGTTCTGTTTCGGAAGCATAAGCAATATCAGATGAAGAGATCACAAAAACAGATAAAATTATTATTGCAATAATTATAATGAATGAACGTCCCTTTTTGAGAATCATTTTCTGAACACCTCCAGAACCTCTGACAGGGTCTTTACCTTCTGGACCTTAACACCCGGTGTCAGTGAGATTTTTTCCTGATCACTTATGAATAAGTTATTAAAACCCATTCTTACCGCCTCTTTTACCCGAGTCTGCAAACGTGGCACTGGACGTATTTCGCCTGCAAGTCCGACTTCCCCGAGAAAACAGGAATTCGGGAAAAGGGAAAAGTTCATAACTGATGAAGCTATTGACATGGCAATCGCAAGATCTGTAAAGGGTTCTTTAATATGTAATCCGCCTGCAACGTTAAGATACACATCAAGTGCAGCAGAAGAAAGGTTGCAGCGTTTATCAAGAACCGCGGTCATAAGATGAAGTTTACTTGAATCTATGCCGTTCGCAGCCCTTTTAGGGTACGGAAAACTACTTTCAGCAGCCAGTGACTGGATCTCTACTACAAATGGAATAGATCCTTCCATTACAACTGACATAGCGACTCCGGGAACTGAAATATCAGCCCGGTTCCAGTAAAGTCTGCCTGGATCTTTAACGGCTTTAAGTCCATCTTCATTCATTTCAAAGATACCGATCTCATCTGTACTTCCATAACGATTTTTTTGAGATCTTAATGTCCTGTAAAAAGAAGTTTTATCTCCTGAAAACTGTATTACCACATCAACCATATGCTCCAGCAGTTTAGGCCCGGCAATGGTTCCGGCTCTTGTTATATGCCCCACTATTATTACAGGGATATTGCGACTTTTTGCAAAAGCAATAGCCTTTTGAGCAACTGCCCTTACCTGTGAAGGTGTACCCGGCCATCCCTTCTCATCACTTGAACTCAATGACTGAACACTGTCAAGGACTATCAGATCATATTCATGAGCATCCGAAAGGACCTGCTCAATATTGTTCCCAGCTGATATAAAGAGATCTTTATTCTTTGTAAAGCCAAGCCGTGAGGCTCGCGAAGCTATTTGCGAAGTAGATTCCTCTCCTGATATGTAAAGCGGTACAGAACCGCTGGATGCAAGATATCCGCAAACCTGAAGCAAAAGAGTAGATTTGCCAATGCCGGGTTCGCCTCCTATCAGAATGACGCTACCTTCTACAAGACCTCCACCAAGCACACGGTCAAGCTCTTTGACACAAGAAGAGAATCTTGATGGAGTCTCCACCTCAACCATGGTGAGGGGTTTTTCATAACGCTCAATATTACAGGCGGAGTTGGTTATTGAAGTTTCACATTCCATAGAACCCCAACTACCACATACAGGACACTTTCCTGTCCAGGTAACTGTTTTATAACCACATTCATTGCAGACATATGAATCAGGATCTTTTTTTGACATCTAAACCTCCATTAAATTCATAACCCGTTCTTTACTGGCTTTTAGAATTATTTTAACACGTTAATTAACCGTATTGTACATGTAAAAATGAATTTTACGAATAATACTTTACACATACAGGTAACCATGATATCATCCCTTCTTGTCAAATCTACTGTTTTAGCGTGCTGTCGCTCTGAAGGAGGATTTTATGGAATATCTTAAGAAACCTGAAGTTTTTTCAAAATGTCGTGATAAAGATATAGTCAGCCAGAGAGTCTCCACAATTATCAGGAGAATACAGGAAGGCGGCATGAACGAACTGAAAAGAATCAGTAAAGAGATCGATAATTATTCAGGACCGCTAATGATCAGCAGGGATGCTATCCGCGCTGCCGCCGATAAATTACCTTCGGACCTGAAAAGATCGATAATATTAAGTATTGAAAATATAAGGTCATTTCATCGAAACCAGATGAATATTTTTTCAGAAATTGATGATGAACCTGTATCCGGATTAAGGAGAGGTATGAGATTTCTCCCTGTAAATACCTCAGGTTGCTATATTCCGGGAGGCAGATATCCATTGCCAAGTACAGTTCTTATGAATGTAATTCCTGCACAGGAAGCAGGTGTAAAAAATATCATAATATCATCACCTCCTTCCGGTGATGATTGCATCGATCCGGTTATCCTTGCAACTGCCAGTTTGGCAGGTATAGATAACATATTTGCTATAGGCGGTGCCCAGGCTATTGCTGCAATGACCTTTGGTACCGGAGATATTCCTAAATGCGATATGATAACAGGCCCCGGAAATGTTTATGTTACAGAAGCTAAAAGACAACTCTACGGGCAGGTCGGCATCGACAGTCTTGCAGGACCAAGTGAAGTAATGATCGTTGCTGATGAGCAAGCCGATAGTTATTGTCTTGCAATGGATCTCATGGCACAGGCAGAACATGAACCTTTAGCTAAAGCTGTTCTTTTTACCACTGACAGGGACCTTGGCCTTTCAGCTATAGAAGATGTAGATAAGATCTGCCAAACTGCACCAACCGGAAATATCATGCGTCAGTCCTGGGATAATTATGGAACAGTAATATTTGGGAAACAGGAAGAGGGAATATCTTTTGCAAATGAAATGGCACCTGAACATCTACAGATATGTATGACAAATGCAAGGGAACTTCTCATGAGGTTCGAGTCATACGGTGCAGCGTTTCTTGGATATTCTACCCCAGTTCCCTATGGGGATTATATTGCCGGTACAAACCATGTTCTACCAACTGGAGGCAGTGCAAGATTTTCCTCCGGTTTATGGACTGGCTCTTTTATGAAAGCCCTTACATCTCTTGAAATAAGTGGACCTGTGAAAAACAAACTTACAGATGCCGGAATTAATTTTGCAGAAGAAGAAGGACTCTGGGCACATGGGAAATCACTTCAGTTACGTAAAGGAAAGGATAATAGTTGTTAAGATGAGTAGATTACCAAGAGGCTGTTCCAATGTCTGTGGAGACCTTGCCTGTAAAATGAATATTTGCAGAACAAGTTTTATATCCTCTTTCTCAAGATTCGGATATCTTCCTTTCTGGCCATCTGGACTTCAATTGCTCGAAACAGCATGGGAAAAACTTCCATCAACACTCAGGAACCGCCTACTGACTTTAAATACACCCTTTGGAGAACCATGCTGTCTTAGAACAGACATTACCCTTGCTGCAGTGGCCTATCTATCTTCTCATTTTTCACCGGAAGAAAGACCCTTGAGACTTTCGTATGCTGATCGGATTTACAGCAATCCTCAGAATCCAGATCCCAATCTTGAAAATTTTCAGATCGGAGCTGAACTTTTAGGGTGGGAAGAAGAAGGAGCAGATATTGAAATGATATTTCTTCTTCTGAGATATCTTGAAAATATTGGGATAAAAAATGCCGGTATCGTAATCGGAGACGTAGCAATTCTTCGCAAGATACTACCTTCAATTAAATCCGCCCTCTGCGACAAACTTGCAAAAGCACTTGTGAAAGGAAGCTTTTCCGAGTATTTCCAGATCATAGAAAAACTGGGGGTTGAAGATTCTAAAATAACTTTTCTCAGGACTCTGCCTGAACTTAAGGGCGGACATGAAATACTTAACCGTGCAAAAGCACTTCTCAGTAATGATAATCTCCTTGGGCCAATCACAAGGATGTATGATTCCCTGAAAAATCTCGGATTTGAAGATCAGATCAATATTGATCTGGCCCTTACACGTGAGCTTGATTATTATAGTGGACCTATCTTTGATATTTACCTGCCCGAATACGGGAAACCTGTCGGGGGAGGTGGCAGGTATGACGGATTACTTGCCAATTATGACATTATTGGGCAGGCAATGGGATTTGCCCTGGACCTCGAAGTGATCGCGTCCTTTTCCAGAACAAAGACCATGCCTGAAAAAGCTCTGGTATGGTCTGGTGGCCTTTCCGCTGATTCAGTTTTTCCTGAAACCCTTTCTATTACACAAACAGGAATCGATATTGAATTAAGCTGGGTAAGATCAAGAAATAGTTCTATGAGGCTCGCCAAAAACCGCAACGTTTCTTTCTGGATCGATCTGGCCAACAGGAAGGTCCTTCGATTTTCAGATAATTCTGATATCAGTCTTGACAGATGGCTCGGTGAACTTAAATGCTGACTATTGTTCTCCCAACAGGAAGAGTTATGAAAGATGCCATAGATGTAATGGACAAAACAGGTATCCCTGTCCAAAAGATAAAAAACAAGGGACGCAAACTTATTGTCGAGGACGGACATTATCGGTTCATCTTCGCCAAACCAATGGATGTCCCTTTACATATTTCCCACGGAACTGCAGATCTGGGTTTTGTCGGAAGCGATGTAATGAAAGAACTTGAAGTTCCACTCATTGAACTGGCCGATACCGGCAAAGGAAAATGTCGCATTGTTGTTGCAGGTCCGCCACATCTTGAAAAAAGATTCAATGGTCATGAATCGGGTTTAATGTGGTTGACCGTAGCAACGAAATACCCAAATATCGCAGACAGATACTTTTCGTCAAGAGGCGTGCAGGTCAAGATCCTGAATCTTCATGGATCTATAGAACTTGCACCAGTCATTGGATTAAGTGACTGTATCCTTGACATTGTTCAGACTGGTAGCACTCTTAGAGCAAATAATCTCAAGATCCTGGAAAATGTTATACCTGTATCACTTTACCTTGCCGCAAATAAAAAGAGTACTCAATTTAAATGGAGAGATATTTCCGATATCGTGAAAAAGATCAAGGAATTCAGGGAGGTTGAAAATCATTGGGGAAACCATATGAAAGAATAACTAATGAAACTGAAATATTCCTGGAATGGATGGACATTCCTGGACAAAACTCCATAGAAAGTCCCTGTGGGTTTTTTAACCATATGTTTCAAAGCATGCTTTACTACTCGGGATTGTCAATTAAACTAAATGCCCTTGGTGATACCCACATTGATCATCATCACCTTGTAGAAGATATTGGAATACTTTTTGGCCGGGCTTTCAGGGAACGTTTTTCAGATCAACCTATTAAACGCTTTGGATCTGTAGTAATGCCAATGGACGGATCACTGGTAATGATAGCACTTGATATTGGAGGACGGTCAGGACTTTTCTGGAATATCAATTTCCCCACTGAAAGATGTGGGAACTTTGATCTTGAAATACTAAGGGAATTCTGGGCTGCATTTACGAGGGAAGCGAAGTTAACGCTTCATTTTCAACAGATATGCTCAGATAATTCCCACCATCTCGCCGAGGCCGCTTTCAAAGGTGCCGGTATTGCATTAAACGAGGCTCTTGAGCCTTCAAAAAACCTGAGAAGCACGAAGGGGACATTAAATTGATAGGCATAGTTGACTATCAAGTAGGAAATATTGGGAATGTTACCCGCAGTCTCTCCTTTCTCAAAAAGAAAGTGAGGATCCTGAACTATCCTGAGGATCTATCTGAAGAAATTCAAATACTCATACTTCCGGGTGTCGGAGCCTTTCAGACAGCTATGGATGCTCTTGGAGAAAGAAAGTGGATATCTTTCCTTCAGAAGTGGGCCAATGACAACAGACCTCTTTTAGGAATCTGTTTAGGAATGCAACTTCTCATGGAAGAAAGTTTCGAGGATGGAAAACGCAAAGGCCTTGGGATCCTTAAGGGTTCTGTAGAACCACTTTCTATTTCAAAATACCCACACATAGGGTGGAATACCATAGAGTGGGATCCACTAAATCAAGTGACCGAAAAGTTTAACAGGGTTATTCCTGATAAAACCGATTTTTACTTTGTTCACGGATATGCACTTAAGAACTCTGAAGAGAAATTAGCAACCACCAGAGTAGAAAATGAAATATTCATATCTGCAGTTGCCAGGAATAGAATATTGGGATTCCAGTTTCACCCCGAGAGAAGTTCTAAATGTGGGTTAAAACTTTTAGATACTGCTATTCAATACCTTGGAGGAAATATCGATGCAATTAATACCAGCTCTTGATCTTTATAATAGAAATATCGTCAGACTTTACCAGGGTAGTTTTGACAAAATGAAAATCTACGATATCAAGCCGGAAAAGATCGTTTTGAGATTAAAAGAAAAAGGGTTTGAGTATTTACAGTTAATTGATCTGGAAGGTGCTGAAAAAGGCTATCCTGCACATTTGGACTTGCTTGCGAGATTGTCAAAACTGGGTATCCGGATCTTATATGGAGGAGGTCTGAGAACCTGTGACCAGATCGATGAAGCTTTTAAACACGGAGCCAACAAAATATATTCAGGGAGTTTAATATTGAAAAACCCCGATATAGCCGAAAGAATATTTAGTAAATGGGCAGATCAGGTAATTCCAGCAATTGATATAAAGAATGACCGGATCGTTGTTTCAGGCTGGAAGCAGGAGACTTCTTCAGAACCGGAAAGAGTATTCACAGATCTTCAAAGACAGGGTTTCAGTAGATTTCTGGTAACAGCCGTCCTTAGAGATGGGGCTCAAAATGGACCTGATCTTAGCCTGTACAGGAGATTGAAAAAAACTTTTCCGCACATTCAGTTAATAGCTGCTGGAGGAGTAACTTCTCTCTCTGATATTTCCAGCCTTGCCAGGGCTGGTTGCTGGGCTGCAGTAACTGGTAGAGCTTTTCTGGATAATTCTATTGATCTTTCTGAAGCAAGAAAGGTTGCTGCTGATAATGCTTAAGAAAAGAATAATTCCATGTCTCGATGTAAAATCAGGACGTGTAGTAAAAGGCATCAGTTTTAAAGGATTAAGAGATGCCGGAAATCCAGCTGAACTGGCGACTTTATATATGCACGAAGGCGCAGACGAGCTTGTTTTTCTTGATATTTCAGCATCAAATGAAAGACGCAGTACCATGCTTCAATGGGTCAGGGAAGTTGCAGATAACCTTTTTATTCCTTTTACTGTAGGAGGAGGTATATCTTCGGCTCAACAAGCCAGAGACCTGATCTCAATGGGAGCTGATAAAATATCTCTTAATACCGCTGCAACCGAAAATCCTTCACTGATAACGGAATGTTCAAGGATCTTAGGTCGACAGGCCATTGTCCTGGCTGTCGATGCAGCACAGACATCACCAGGTATATGGACAGTCTTTAAAAAAGGGGGTACCGTTTCCACAGGAATGAATGTTATAGAATGGGTAAAAACTGCTGAAAACCTTGGTTGCGGAGAAATCCTTTTAACTTCCATTGACCAGGATGG